>NZ_JASBAN010000001.1:1964506-2324013 GCF_029953305.1 Commensalibacter nepenthis
GCAAGAGAGTAACAATCTTTATGAAAACAGAGCTGGTTCATATAGGGACAATAGGAAAGCCCCACGGTGTTCGTGGTTTGGTTCACCTGCATCCTTATGTTGAAAATCCAAAAGATTTAGAGGATTTTGGTGAACTGGTTGATGATCGTGGAGAGCGTTGGACAATAGTTTGGCAAAATAGCAAGGTTGCAGCACTTTATGATGGTCAAAAAAAGCGGGTAGAGGATCGTACTGCCGTTGAAAAATTGACTAATCGTAAATTATTTGTTCCCAGAGAGTTGTTGCCTGAACCAGAAGAAGATGAATTTTACTTTAGTGATCTGATCGGATTGCAAGCAAAGATTAAGCGTGCAGATCAGTCAGAGGCAGTCTTTGGAACGGTTCATATTGTTCATGATTATGGTGCAGGCGTTAGTTTAGAAATTAAACGGGATCAAGGGGAAAATGCTCTAATTCCATTTACTAAACTTTGCGTTCCTGAGATTGATATTAAGTCTGGCTGGTTATTGGTTAATCCTCCAAACGAGGTGGAAGTTCGTCCATCGAATGTAAAGGATCAATCATGACTTGGCAGGTTGATGTCTTAACGTTATTTCCAGAAATGTTCCCTGGTTTTTTAGGGTATTCCCTTGCAGGTAGAGCATTGGAAGATCAGCGTTGGTCATTAAGAATACATGCACTTCGTGAATTTGGTTTAGGACGGCATAAAGCCGTTGATGATACACCTTTTGGTGGTGGGGCTGGTATGGTTATTCGTGCAGATATCTTGGATGCTGCACTAGAGGCAACAAAACCTCAAGATAACCGTCCAATACTCTATTTATCCCCCAAAGGTCGTTTATTACAACAGACAGACGTGATGCGTTATGCATCGGGTCAGGGTGCTTATTTTATTTGTGGTCGTTATGAAGGGGTCGATGAACGGATCTT
The DNA here is from genome assembly GCF_029953305.1 of Commensalibacter nepenthis. Classification (NCBI taxonomy): domain Bacteria; kingdom Pseudomonadati; phylum Pseudomonadota; class Alphaproteobacteria; order Acetobacterales; family Acetobacteraceae; genus Commensalibacter; species Commensalibacter nepenthis. Next base: position 1,965,437 of record NZ_JASBAN010000001.1, read on the forward strand.
TCAAAAACACATAATTGAAGAGGTTTCTATAGGCGATTATGTTCTTTCAGGTGGTGAGCCCGCAGCATTGATTTTGATGGATGCATGTGTGCGTTTATTGCCTGGTGTAATGGGTTCCGATCAAAGTGGAGTTGAAGAAAGTTTTTCTTCAGGTTTGCTGGAATATCCTCATTATACGAAACCTGCGCAATGGCATGAGTATGCTGTGCCAGAAATATTACTGTCTGGAAATCATGGTGCGATTGCATCTTGGCGCAAAGAACAAGCCGAGCTTGCAACAAAGCAACGTAGACCAGATTTATGGGAATCCTATCGAGGAAACCGTAAATAGTTATAGTGCTGATGATAAATAGTTTGTTACTTGAATTGCTTAAAAGATTGTAGACCTTATCTTATTGTAAAAGGAATAGGATTAAATGAATACCATTCAAAAATACGAGGCAGAAGAAATCGCTCGTTTAACAGCAGAACGCCCAGTTCCTGAATTCTTTTCTGGGGACTCTGTTCGTGTTGATGTTCGCGTTGTTGAAGGTGAACGTAAACGTATTCAGGCTTATGAAGGTGTGGTTATTGCACGTTCAAACAAAGGCTTGAATAGCAATTTTACTGTTCGTAAAATTTCTAATGGTGAAGGTGTGGAACGTGTATTCCCTCTATATTCACCAACCATTGCTGCGATTACTGTAGTACGTCATGGTGATGTTCGCCGTGCAAAATTATATTATCTACGTAGCCGTAGCGGTAAATCTGCACGTATTAAAGAACGTAGCCGTGATGTAAAAAAAGCTGCTGATACAGCTCAAAACTAATAGTTTATTTATTAGTTCATAATAAAAGACTATATATGGTTCTGGCAGCTTTTTAAGTAAGGTTGCCAGATATTTTATTTCAGAAACAAAAACCAGCAAATAATAAGGAAAAAAAATGAAGGCGCGTACTTTATTTGATAAGTTGTGGGATAGTCATGTGGTTGAACAACTTCCAGATGGTACCGCAATCCTGTATATTGATCGTCATTTGATTCATGAAGTGACTAGCCCGCAAGCATTTGAAGGATTGCGTATGGCTGGACGTAAAATTCATAATCCAGAAGCGATGATGGCAGTAATCGATCATAATGTGCCAACAACAGATCGTAACCAACCTATTGTTGAAGATGATAGCCGACAACAAATTGAAGCATTGGAACATAATGTTAAAGAGTTCGGTGTTCCTTTTATTCCGTTAAAATCTGATAAACAAGGGATTATCCATGTTGTAGGACCAGAGGAAGGCATTACGCTTCCTGGAATGACTATTGTCTGTGGGGATAGCCATACATCAACGCATGGTGCCTTTGGAGCATTGGCTTTTGGTATTGGGACTTCTGAAGTTGAGCATGTGATGGCAACTCAGACTTTGTTACAAAAGCCAGCGAAAAATCTAAAAATTGAAGTTAATGGTAAGTTAAAGCCAGGTATGAGTGCCAAAGACATTGTTTTGGCAATTATTGGTAAAATCGGTACTGCGGGTGGTACTGGTCATGTGATTGAATTCACAGGGGATGCTATTCGTGATCTGGATATGGCTGGTCGAATGACTATTTGTAATATGGCAATTGAAGGTGGTGCAAGATCAGGGTTAATTGCTCCAGACGAAGTTACATTTGAATATATTAAAGGTCGTCCAAACGCACCACAAGGGGCTGATTTTGATGCTGCGGTTGAATATTGGAAAAGTCTTGCCTCTGATGAAGGTGCGCATTATGATAAAATTGTTACCATTAATGTGGATGATTTAGAGCCAATGGTAACATGGGGAACCAGCCCAGAAGACGTATTGCCAATCACAGGAAACATTCCTGATCCAGCTTTACTTAAAGATGAATCTCAACGCTTACGTAAACAACGTATGTTGGATTATATGGATTTAAAAGTTGGGATGCCTATTGCTGGCACAAAAATTGATGCTGTTTTTATTGGTTCTTGTACCAATAGTCGACTTGAAGATTTGCGTGCTGCTGCGCATGTTTTAAAAGGTAAAAAAATTGCCAATCATGTTTGGGCTTTGGTTGTTCCTGGCTCTGGCGTTATTAAAAAAATAGCAGAATCAGAAGGGTTGGATAAAATTTTTATCGACGCTGGGTTTGAATGGCGTGAAGCTGGATGTTCAATGTGTCTTGCGATGAATCCTGATCGTTTAAAACCAGGTCAACGTTGTGCGTCAACTTCAAACCGTAACTTTGAAGATCGCCAAGGACCAGGGGGTAGAACGCATCTTCTCTCTCCAGCAATGGCTGCTGCTGCTGCGATTAAAGGTGAATTAACAGACGTAAGGGAAATGATTTAAAATGGATAAATTTGATGTTTTAACCGCAATTGCTGCACCTTTACCTGAAGAAAACATTGATACGGATAAAATTATCCCTGCACGCTTTTTAAAAACAACCAAAAGAAATGGATTAGGAAAATTTGCTTTTTATTCATGGCGTTATGATGAAAATGGTAAAGAGCGTGAAGAATTTGTTTTAAACCGTGAACCTTATCGTCAAGCTGAGATTTTAGTGACTTATGAGAATTTTGGTTGTGGTTCTTCCAGAGAACATGCGCCTTGGGCATTATTAGATTTTGGTATTCGCTGTGTGATTGCACCCTCTTTTGCAGATATTTTCTTTAATAACTCTTTCAAAAACGGTATTTTACCTATTCGTTTACCAAGAGAGGTTTGTGAACAGTTGGTTGAAGATACCAAAATGGGTGCAAATGCCAAATTAACGATTAATTTGGAAAAACAAGAAATTATTCGCCCAAATGGGGAAAAGATTTCTTTTGAGGTCGATCCTTTGCGTCGTCAGCTTTTGTTAGACGGGCTCGATGATATTGGTCAGACCCTGCAACATGTCAAATCAATCGATAATTTTGAAAAAAAACGCAAGCAAACACAACCTTGGTATCCCAAAGTATCTGCGGATAAGTTATCTTCTTAATTGATATAGTGTTTTGAAAAATAAGGAAAATAGCTCATTATACTAAATAATGGGCTATTTTTTATTGAATTTTATGTTTATTATGGAAATGTAATATTAAAATAATAGAAAAATAAAATGGGATTATCATAAACACAAATTATCCGCTCCTTAGGTGAAACACTTGAATGGTTTGAAAAAGAATTAGAGTGGGGTGTTAATCCAGCTGAATTACGTCATTTAACTGGGCGAATTGGTGAGTTATATGTTGCGGGGGCAGATGGCTCTTGAGGTGAATCAAAGAGGATATGATGTTGTTTCAGCTGAGGGAGAACACATATCTGTAAAAACGATTACTTCGACTAAACATATTAGATTTAATTTAAATAGTTTTGATCAAGTTCATCGCGTGGTTATCATTCGTATAGTTTTTGATGAAAATAATGAGATTTCTATCGAAGAAATATTAGATAAATCAGCAGATGACTTTGTAGCATGTTGTTGGGTAGATGAGCATAGAAAAAAATACATTTATTCTCCTTATAAACAAACACGATCTGTTCCTCTAGCACAGCAAAAAATAGCGAAACAAGTTTATTATGATGCATATCAGATTAGTGAATACGAAAATGGTAGAATTGTAATGACAAAGGATGGTCAAGAAATTACGAATATCAACCAAATATTACAAAAAATAGCTTTATCTTTGGGGATTGATATTTTTACACGTAGTAGAAATCAACGAACAAATAGACGGCTTGGAGCAAAGATTATTGCTGCGATAGAGTTAAATAATTCCTTATTATAAACGGAATTTTATGTGTAATATTTTATTTATTCTTTGGGTATCTATAGAAAAGTTGGATTATTTAATAATGCTGTTATAGTTTTATCATTGCGTATTATAAAATAAAAGGTAGATGACGTTGGTGATGAAATTAATCGGGATGTTAGATTCCCCTTACGTTAGACGAGTTGCAATTTCTTTGAAAGCAATGAATCTTTCATTTGAACATGAAAAACTTTCTGTTTTCAATGATGTTGAAAAGATGCAAGCCATAAATCCTTTAATGAAAGCACCGTCATTATTGACAGATGAAGGTATTTTATTAATTGATTCAACATTGATTTTGGAATATTTAGCCAGAAAATGTCCTGAGAGTTGCTCTTTGCTTCCAAAAGATTTAGATCAATTTACAAAGTCTCAGTATTTAATTGGGATTGCATTAACATTATGTGACAAAGCTGTGCAGCTTTTTATGGAATATAATCGTCGTCCTCCTGAAAAATTCTATCAAGAATGGGCAGATCGTATTACTGAACAATTACAAGTTGGTTTGCGATTACTTGATCAGCAGACAATTGTTAATGATGATGGGTATCTAGTCGGTAATCGTATCATGCAAGCTGATATTACAATTGCTGTTGCGATTAAATATATAGAAAAAAAATTGCCTGATATTTATAAAAATCATGTATCAAAGCAGTTAAAAGCATTTTCCTCTGGGATCGAAGCAATGCCTCTTTTTAAAGAATTCATGTTTTAAATGATTTTACTTCATAATGGATTAAAAGAATGACAAAAGAAAAAAAGATATTAACGTTGGCTGGTGATGGTATTGGCCCAGAAGTGATGGAACAAGCACTTCATGTACTTGATTGGGTACAAGAAAACTCTGATTTATCTTTTTCAGTAGAAAAAGATCTCGTTGGGGGTGCTTCTATTGATGCAAATGGTGTGCCTTTAACACAAGAAGTGATTGCTAAAGCAAAAGCAGCAGATGCGGTTTTATTTGGCTCTGTTGGTGGTCCTAAGTGGGATAAAGTTGGGTTTGATAAACGCCCTGAAGTAGGAATTATTGGTCTTCGCAAAGAATTAGGATTATTTGCGAATTTACGTTCTGCTATCGTGTTTGATTCGTTGATCGGTGCCAGCACGGTAAAGCCTGAAGTTATTCAAGGGCTTGATTTGATGATTGTGCGTGAAAGCACAGGTGGGGTTTATTTTGGTGAGCCTCGTGGGATTGAAACATTACCAGATGGAACGCGTAAGGGCGTAAATACCGAAGTCTATACATCTGTTGAAATTGAACGAATTGCACGGGTTGCTTTTGAGTTGGCTCGTCAACGTCAAAATCGCGTTTGTTCTGTTGAAAAATGTAACGTGATGGAAAGTGGTCTTTTATGGAAAGAGGTTGTGACCGAGCTCCATCAAAAAGAATATTCTGATGTAGAACTTTCCCATATGTTGGCTGATAATTGTGCGATGCAATTGGTTCGTAATCCAAAACAATTTGATACGATTCTCACAGGAAATTTATTTGGTGACATTTTATCTGATCTAGCTGCAATGTTAACAGGCAGTTTGGGAATGCTTCCTTCCGCAACGCTTGGATCGCGTCAAGCAAATGGGGTTATTCCTGCTTTATATGAACCAATTCATGGGAGTGCTCCTGATATTGCAGGGCAGGGAAAAGCAAACCCATTGGCTCAGATTTTGTCTTTGGCAATGATGTTACGTTATTCTTTCGATCAACAAGCAATTTCTGAAAAAGTTGTTCATGCTTGTGAAGCTGTTTTAAACCAAGGTCTTCGTACACCAGATATTATGAGTGATGGGATGAAACTGGTTGGTACGGAAGATATGGGTAAGGCTGTATTGGTAGAGTTGAACAAATAGCTCTAAGTTAATTGAAAGCTCATGTAATAAAATATATGGGCTTTTATAATGTCATAGATAAGTAAAACGCTTCATTATAAATAACGAAGCGTTTAATAACATCACCAACTTACAAAAAATTTTGATTAGAAGAATATGAAAATAGAGTTATTTTCGTATGTAGACTCTTAAAGAAAAAACTAGAAGCCTTCGCGTTCTACGCGTTTACGTTCCATTTTACGAGCACGTCTTACAGCTTCAGCAGATTCGCGCGCACGGCGTTCTGATGGTTTTTCGTAATGACGACGTAATTTCATTTCGCGGAAAATACCTTCGCGTTGCATTTTTTTCTTTAAAGCTTTTAAAGCTTGATCAACATTATTATCTCTAACAAGAACTTGCACTTGGCTGTCATCTCCTGTGTGTGTTAAGTGAATATAAACTACACATATTTTCGTAAATATATATAACTAGACAAAGTTATATACGCTATTTTGTTCAAAAAAGAAATAGATTATTGTAATTTCAATGTGTTTTTCATTTATTTATAAAGAGATTTCTATTTGTATCGCCTTTTTCCCAATGATCTTCCTATTTCAAAACCTGGAGAAGAACTTTTATTCTTGCGTGAGGAAAAGATTCGTTTCATGCAAGATATTTTATTTTTTATTGATTGTGAATTCCATAACGCGACAAAACCGATCTTGCAAGAATATGGTATTGGTCATGCCCATCATCGTTTAATGCAATTTGTTTGTCATTGTTCTGGTGCCAGTGTCAGTGAAATTTGCAAATTGTTAGGGATTACCAAGCAAAGTTTGAATCGAGTTTTACGAGAAGTGCTGGAACTTGGATATGTTGAATATCGTATGAATGCAGAGGATCGACGCAAAAAAAGTCTGTATTTGACGCGACAAGGGGAAATGATCGAAGAAAAACTGTTTCAATTGCAACGTAAACAGTTTTTGCGCGCTTTTCGGGAGGCACCCAATAATACACATATTGAAGGGTTTCAACGTATTCTTTATGGTATGTTAAGTGTAGAATCTAAACAGTTATTAGAGCTACATTCAAGTCAAAAAACAGATAAAGGAAAAGCATGATGGATGAGGGTGTGAATAAAAATGAAGATTCTGACTCTTTACATGTTTTAGTCATTGATGATGATCCTCGGCTGCGTCGGTTGTTGCAACGATATTTAAATGAAAATGGCTTTCGTATTAGTGGTGCAGAATCTGCCAAAGAAGCCAGAGAGTTACTGAAATTCTTACAACCCGATGCGATTGTTTTGGATGTCTCAATGCCAGGTGAGGACGGATTACAATTAACACATGCGTTGCGTGAAGAAGGAAAGGATTTGCCAATTATTCTCCTCACAGCTCGTGGGGAGCCAGAAGATCGTATTGCTGGTTTAGAAGCTGGTGCAGATGATTATTTAGGAAAACCATTTGAACCCAAAGAACTCTTACTACGCCTGCGCGCTCAATTACGCCGTTTGCAACAACCGATTATGACTGATAACGTAAGGGCTGTAAAATTAGGAAACATGGAGTTTGATCCTATTCGTAATTTGCTTATCCACAACAATGAAATCATTCATTTAACAGGTGGTGAAATTGCGCTTTTACGTGTGCTAGCCAGTCGCCCGAATGAGATTTTGTCACGAGAAGATATTGTGCAAGAAATCGGTATGGAAGAAATTGGCGAACGCGCTGTAGATGTGCAAGTGACACGTTTGCGTAGAAGGATTGAGGTCGACCCCAAACAACCCAGGTTTTTACATACGGTCAGGGGCAAGGGATATGTATTAAAACCGAGTTACTCTTTGTCGTAAGGGGATTATTGTGTTTGCTCATTTGCATCGCCAACGTCGAGTTTCTAAGGAACAAAAAATTGCTGTTGATCGTAAAGTGCGTCGATTTTTGCCACGCTCTTTATTGGCGCGTTCGTTGCTGATGATATCAATCCCTTTATTTATAACGCAGGCAATTTCCCTAGAATTATTTTACGGAACTTTTTTAAATACGGTTTCTCGTCGGTTAACTGATTCGGTTAGTAGTGAAATCAGTTATATCGTTCAACAATATTCAACAACGAAGTCTGAGCAATATCGTGCTGCTTTGTTGGATCAATCACAACAATATCTGCAATTAAATATTAAATGGTTGTCTAGTCAAAATTTGCGTAATCAATCAAGTAATGGGTTGGTTTTAGGACCTGTCGATGAATTATTAGACCGAGGCTTAGCTGATCGTCTCGATATTCCTTTTAAAACAGACTGGCACAGCTATACAGATCAAGTCATTGTTTCGGTACAACTTAAAAATGGTATATTACAGTTCCTCGTCCCCAAGAAAAAATTAACCGCAGGATCTGTATGGTTGTTTGTGGTTTGGATCGTAGGCAGCGCGTTAATTTTATTTATGATTACATCTGTATTTGCATGGGTTCAATTCAGGGCTATCCGTCGACTATCCAAAGCAGTTGAGAAATTTGGAAAAGGTAGAGATCCTGGAATATTAATACCTGTAGGTTCTAAAGAGTTACGAAATGCAGCTGAATCATTTAACGTGATGAGAGAACGTATTTTGCGGTTTATCAAACAACGTACGGTTATTCTCGCTAGTGTTTCTCATGATTTACGCACTCCTCTGACACGCTTAAGACTCAGTTTGGCCATGTTACCACAAAAAGGTGTGATTAATGCCGAAGATCAAGCCATGGATATCGCTGAAATGATTGGCGATACAGAAGAGATGGAGCAAATGATTTCGGGGTATTTGTCTTTTGCTAGAGGTGAAGGAACAGAGGAGCCTCAAATGACAGATATGGTGCAATTAACCGAAGATGTTGTGGCAGCGGCTTATCGATTGGGTACTAAATTTATATCAGCCATTATTCCTGCATCTTTGCCAGATATGATGGTTAGAACAGGCAGCCTTCGTCGAGTTCTTGGGAATATTCTTGAAAATGCCAGACGTCATGGTGGTCAAGTTGCTATTGAGGTGCAAGATAGAAGTAGAGGGATTTTATTTATAATCGATGACGATGGTCCTGGTATTCCCGAGGAAAAAAGAGAAACAGTGTTTATCCCTTTTCAAACTGGCAACAGTCAAAAAGGTACAGGCTTAGGATTAGCAATTGCATTGAATATCGTTCAAGGGCACGGTGGGGATATTGAATTGCAAAACAGCCCACTGGGTGGGCTGCGTGTTGTGATTTTTATTCCTAAATAGATAAATTATCGGATAGTATTGCCAGAGCTTCCGATACCACCAGCGGTGTTTGGATTGTTGGCAAAAGGTCCTGTGCTGTTATTGGGTCCAAAAGTGCTGCCTAGCCCCATTGCGCTGAGAGGGGAATATTGTCCGATATTACCCAAAAGTTGTTGGAAGAAATTAGTTTTCGTTCCTGGTGTTGGGGTTACTTCTGCGACCATTCCTACAGGTTTTGCATCTTTTTTGCCAAGATGTTGTATTTTTTGCAAAGTTCCATTTTGATCGAAATATAATGACAAGACTTCTTGTTTGGTAATTCCAGGATATGACAAAGGAACAAGCCGTGTCATCATAGAAATATAAATCCAGTTATTTGGATCAAAAGTTGCGTAAGCTGTTGGAGAACCAAGAATATCGACAACGTCTGCTTTACTTGTGCTGCCGACTTGTAATGATTTCAGATCTTCCTTACCAATAATATTCCCTCTGGGAAGTGGTGGAGGGGAAAAAATTGAACAAGCAGATAAAGTCATTCCAACTGAAAGAATAGAAGCCAAACAGGCACCTTTTCTTGCTTTGCGAAAAGATTGAAAGCGTGTTTTAAGAGACGGGGCAAGAGGTTTCTTATTGAAGCATGGACGCATGATTGATAAATATTCCTCGAGATTTGGATATAAAAAAAATACCTGTTATAAAAATGCGTATTGTAGTTTGAATAAAACTTCAACAAAAAAAAACATATAAAGGAATAAAAATGAAAGCATGTTGCGAGTTTTCAAGGAAAGTGCAAATTAATCAAATACAAAAAAAGCCACTGACTATTAAATTAGAAGCAAATGAGGATGAAAAACTGGCTTTGGCAGAACGTTTTTCTATTCCCCAAGTGCAGTCTTTATTATGTAATTATCAGCTAAAATATTTTCATGGTAGGCAAGTGCGTGCAGTCGGGGAAATGAACGCTATCGTCATGCAAAATTGTGTTGTGTCGCTAGATGATTTTTTAGTGACAATTAATGAATCATTTGAACTTCATTTTATTCCTAGTGATAAACTATCATTAGAATTAGAGGAAATTGATGATCCTGATGTTATACCTTATGAAAATGATGTGATTGATTTGGGTGAAGTGACTGCCGAGCAATTGGCGCTATTTTTGGATCCTTATCCCCACAAAGAGGGTCTTGACCAATCTAATTCATTGATATTAAGTGAAAATGAGGTCGAGATTGTCAGGAATAAAGAGCCCAAAGAAAACCCATTTAAGGTGCTTGAACAGCTGAAAATTTCGAATAAAGATAAAAAGAAATCATGATTTTGTACTAATCTGCTTGTTATTTTTGAAAATAAGAGATATTAACTCTTAGGAAACTAAAAATTACAGATAATCGACGTTTATTGCTTGCATATAAGGTTGTTATCTGTTAGAAAACTCGTTTTAATTTGAATAGTTTAACTATAGATGCCAAGCAATCTTGAATTGTTTGGTCGTTGGGAAAGGTAGGAGGGACTAATGGCTGTTCCTAAGAGAAAAACATCACCTTCACGTCGTGGCATGCGTCGTAGTCATCATGCTTTGCGTACAGAAGCACATGCAGAATGTGGTAATTGTGGCGAATTGAAACGTCCTCACCATGTTTGCAGTCACTGTGGTCATTATGATGGTCGCGAAGTTGTTGCTGCTGGAAAAGGGTTAAAAGTTGCTGTTCGTCAGTAATTTTTGAGGAAAACCTGTAAAACATCTATCTTGTGAAATAAAGCTTAATGATTATGTTAGATCAATTTTTAAGTAAATGCTTTACAGGGATACATTATAAATAATGAGCCAAGAAGTGGAAATTCAAAAAGAAGATCAATATGATCTCGCTATTGATGCAATGGGGGGTGATCAAGCACCTGATATAGTCATCAAAGGTTTGGATTTTACGGCACTCCGCCATCCAAATGTAAAAATATTGTTAATTGGTGACGAGGGAAAAATCAATCCTTTACTGCACCAATATCCTAATGTTTCTGCAATTTGCACAGTGCGGCATACTTCTGTGTCAGTTCCAATGGAGATGAAACCAACCGCAGCCTTAAAATTGCGGGATTCGTCTTTGCGTATGGCAATGGATAGTGTTGCCAAAAAGGAATCTAAAGGCATTGTTTCTGCTGGTAACAGTGGTGCGATGCTCGCTTTGGCACAAATTATTATCAAAACAATGCCTGGTATTGCACGCCCTGCGATGGCGGCTATTAATCCAACAGCCAAAGGCGATGCGGTTATGTTGGATTTAGGGGCGAATGTTGCCTGTGATAGCCGTAATCTTGTTGATTTTGCGATCATGGGTCATGCATTTGCCAAGGCAGTTTTGGGGCTTCCTCATCCTACAATAGGTTTGTTGAACGTTGGATCAGAAGAGCTTAAAGGTGATGAACGTTTGCGAGGCGCTGCAGAAATTTTACGTAACAGTCCTCTTTCTGACCAATTTTATGGTTTTATAGAAGGGCACGATATTACTGCTGGCACCACCGATGTTGTTGTCACTGATGGTTTTACAGGCAATATTGCATTAAAAACAGGTGAGGGCGCATTAAAACTTGTTTTCCATTTGTTAAAGCAAGTTTATACTTCTGGTGTGCGTGGAAAGCTGGGTTACTTGATGGTTCGTCCTGGTTTGGAACGAATGAAAGAATGGCTGGATCCTCGCCGTTATAATGGAGCGGTTTTCGTTGGGCTGAATGGGGTGGTTGTAAAATCCCATGGTGGTGCCGACGAGGTTGGGTTTGCATGTGCGGTTGATGTTGCAATGGATATGATAAGTCACGGTTTTTATGAAGAAATTTTGACTGGATTATCCAAAGTAAGCGCAGCAAAAGAGAATAATCAGCAATAGCAAATGATATATTAATAAGAATTTTTAGGATAACTGAATGGCAGATTGTTCACGTTTAGTCGGGTTTGGTGGGTATTTGCCAGAAAAAATTGTGACCAATCAAGAGTTGTCACAACGTGTAGACACCTCTGATGAGTGGATTCGCGAAAGAACAGGAATTAAGCAGCGTCATATTATTTCGGGTCATGAAACATGTAATTTCATGGCAGCAGCAGCAGCGCAACAAGCAATGGAGTATGCTGGATTAACATCAGATGATATTGATGCGATTGTTGTTGCAACTTGTACGCCCGATCAAATCTTTCCAACAACGGCTGCAAAAGTTCAACAAATTTTGGGAATAAAAAGAGGATTTGCTTTTGATGTTTCCTCTGCGTGTGCTGGATTTGTTTTTGGGTTATCAGTCGCGGATAATTTTATTCGCAATGGTCAAGCTAAAAATGTTCTTTTGATCGGCAGTGAAGTCTATTCTCGTATCTTGGATTGGTCGGATCGAAGAACTTGTGTGTTATTTGGTGATGGGGCTGGTGCTGTTGTTTTAAGTGCAGAAGAAATCACAGATACCAATAAACAAAATGGAATATTAGGGGTCTATTTACATACTGATGGTCATTATAGTGATCTATTATATGTAGACGGAGTTCCTGGTCAAACAGGGGATGCCTGTCTTTTGAAAATGCATGGGCAGGAAGTTTTTCGCCACGCAGTTACCAAGCTATCAGAAGTTGTCGAAGAAGCATTGATTGCGCATCATTTGACACATGATGATATTGATTGGTTGGTCCCGCATCAGGCAAATTTACGCATCATTACAGGTATGGGAAAAAAACTGAATCTGCCTCTTGATCGTGTTGTTGCGACGGTTGATCGTCATGCAAATACTTCGGCTGCGTCTGTGCCATTGGCTTTGAATGAAGCAGTGCGTGATGGGCGTATTCAAAAAGGGGATTTGGTTGTCATCGAAGCCTTGGGTGGCGGATTAAGTTGGGGATCCTCTATAATTCGTTTATAAAAAAAATTGATTTTAAAATATATTTCAGGCTACAAGGAAAAAAAAGCCTTCTTATTTTAATTTGGCTATATTGTGTTAACAACTTTTAGATTATTGATTATTTGACAGATTATGCAAACTTTGACAAGAGCAGGACTCATAGAAAAACTTTACAGCCATGTTGGCCTTTCACGCAGCGAATCTGCTGTTTTGTTGGAAGAAGTATTGGAAAAAATTGTTTCTACCCTAGAAGGTGGGGATGCCGTTAAAATTAGCGGTTTTGGTACGTTTTCAGTACGAAAAAAAGGCAGCCGTATCGGGCGCAATCCAAAAACAGGTGAAGAAGTTGTTATTGAACCCAGACTGGTTCTTTCATTTCGTCCTAGCCAAATGCTTAAAAATAGTGTTAATGAAGGTATGATGAAGAAAGTTGCCAAAAAGGATTAAAACATGACGAATAGCACCTCTGCGGGTTCTTCTAATGAATTAGAGGAACAATTCTTGGACAATTTCGAAGAAGATTCTGAGTTAGAGGAAAATGGGACGACCAAGAAACACCCAGGTGCTTTTCGTACTATTAGTGAGGTTGCTGAGGAAATTCAGGTTCCTCAACATGTTTTACGTTTTTGGGAAACACGTTTCAAACAAGTTCAACCTGTAAAGCGCAGTGATGGTTGTCGTTATTACCGTGCTGAAGATATTGCGTTATTGAAATATATATCGGAACTATTATACACCCAAGGTTATACGATCAAGGGTGTACAACGTTTGCTAGATGATGATTTTTCTCGGTTTAATTCTCAAAAAGAGCTAGAAACAGAAGCATTGGTTGAAACGCATGTTGATTTGCAAGAGACATCGGTTCAAACAGAATCTAACGTTTCAGATTCTATTGCAACTAATGAACAACCTATAATAAATTCAGAAGATAATTCTCAAGAAATTATGCGTTTAAAAGAGCAAAATATTCTGTTGACTCATTTTTTACGATCAGTTTTGGATGAGCTACAAGAGCTAAGAAAAATAATTGCTGCCGAGTGTTAGTTTTTTGTTGCCTATAGCCATATAGGTTTGCTATATGGCTTTTACACCTTTAAACGGGCAGTAGCGCAGCCTGGTAGCGCATCAGTCTGGGGGACTGGGGGTCGTGGGTTCGAATCCCGCCTGCCCGATATCGTTTAGGTGTTATAAGAGGATAATCCCTTCTTTTTTGCAGTCCAGTTGCACCATAACATCATTAGGGCCGCCATGATTGCAGGTCCAATAAATAGACCAATCATTCCCCAAGATTCTAATCCTCCTAGAATTCCAATTAAAACCCAAATAAAGGGCAGCTTTGTTGAGCCTCCAATCAAGGCGGGTCTGATAAAATGATCGGCAATAAAAACGACAACGCAGCCAATAACGACAACAGTGATTGCTGCAATAGATGAAACCTTCAATAAAGCGGTTAATGCAACAGCAGCAATAGCGATAAGCGGGCAAAAAGGAATCATCGCAGCAATGGCTGTCATAATGCCAAATAACGCAGCATGTGGAATACCAACCAGTGCATATATGATTCCAAGGATAATTCCTTGTCCAAGACCAACCAACACCAATCCTGAAACGGTTCCGTGAACAGAAGAAATCATTTGTTTAGCAATATCTTCGCCTTGTTTTCCAAATAAACGACGGGATCCTCGTAAACATTGTTGAATAACGGTTTCCCCATCTTTGAATAGGAAAAACAAGGTAATGATTGTAAATAGAAATAATAATCCGCGGTGAAAGAGTTGCGCACCGATTTTTTGTGTAACATAGACCCCACGGCTAAGATGTAGGCTGGAAAGCAGCTCCGAGGCAGATTGTGGGTCAGTAAGGTTATTATTCCACCAATTAATCACATTTTCTTTGGCAAAAGGAATATTTTGTAACCATAATGGTGGGGGGACACCTTCACGACTGGCGTGAATAACCCACGAAAATGCAGTTTGTATATCTTTTGTTGCTTCAACAGCGATGATGGTCAATGGAAACATAAAAAGAAACGTGATAATACAAGAGAAAATTAATGGTAAAAGAAAGTCAGGTTTACGGCATGACCAGTGCTTTTTGGCTTTCATATATAAAGGCCAACATGCGATTGCAAAGATCACTCCCCAGATAAGAGAGGGAAGAAAAGCGCGTATGGTATAAAGCCCAAATAAAAACAAAATAATCGTTAAGCATGTTTGTGCAATGGTCTGATTATGGATTTGCTCGGCAATACTGAGTTGTCTTGTAATATTCAGGTCGGATTCTTTTTTTGGAAGAGGCATATTGTACCTTATTTGTAATGACTTTTGTTTTATTTTTTTGAATTGATAATTAGCAAAGCGAATGTTTGGATAAACGCAGCCTCTTTCAATGAATCATAACGACCCGCAGTGCCTCCGTGTCCTGTATCCATGTTAATTTTTAATAATAATGGTGCGTCAGATGTATTATAGTCTCTTAACTTGGCAATCCATTTCGTAGGTTCCCAATAGGTTACTCTGGGATCGGTTAACCCACCAATGGCAAGGATCGCAGGATAGGATTGCTTTTTGATGTTATCATAAGGCGAGTAACTTGCAATATATTCATAGGCTTCTTTATCCTCGATGGGATTGCCCCATTCAGGCCATTCAGGGGGTGTCAGAGGTAAAGAAGCATCGGATATGGTATTTAATACATCAACAAAGGGAACGACGGCTATAATACCAGCAAATAGGTCAGGGCGTGCATTGGCAATATATCCCATGACCATCCCCCCCGCAGAACGTCCATCAGCCATAATCAATCCTGCTTTTGTATAGTTTTGTTGAATAAGATGTTCAGCGCAACAGATAAAGTCAGTAAAGCTGTTAATTTTATTAAATTTACGTCCTTGTAAAAACCAATTCCATCCTTTTTCAGATCCACCGCGAATATGGGCAATGGCATAAATCCACCCTTGGTCTAAATAGTTTAATGCTGAATTTGAAAATGTAGGGTCAATCGCATATCCATACGAACCATAACCATAAAGAAGGACAGGGGTTTTTCCATCTAATGGAGTGTCTTTGCGATATGAAATCGTGATCGGAATTTGTTCGCCATCTGTGGCAGTTGCCCATAAACGTTTTGTCAGGTAATTTTCAGGATGATGACCAGAGGGAATAGCTTGTATTTTAAGAGTTTTTCTTTCCCTTGTGTTCATATTATAATGATACCAGTGACGAGGGGTTGTTGGGGATTGATAACTATATCGAAGCCATTCGGTTTGATCGGTCAGCGTTTTATCCAAAGAGAGTACAAATGCTTCTTCTTCTCCTGATAAGATAGTATTTTGATTATTTGTATTTGTGATGATAATGCGTGTATTGACATTGTGGAGTTCTAAACGAACGAAATAATCTTGATAAGCAATGACTTCCATGATGTAGGTCTCTGGATCATGAGCAACCCATTCTTGCCAGTTTTTAGAAGATAAAGACTCTTCTGATATTTGTTGAGTATTAGGTAAACCCATGCGCATGAGTTTGAAATTATCCGCGCCATCGAGGTTGGTCTTGATGATGAAATGGTTTTGCCAATCTGTTAACTCATATTGAATGCCTACTTGACGCTTCATAACACAGACAGGAGAAGCCGTTGGATTTTGGTGTGAAAGAAGCCAAGTTTCATTGGTTTCATGGTCGTTTGCACTAATAAAAATCCATTTATTTGAAAGGCTGCGTTCGATGGAAAGAAAAAATCCAGGATCATTTTCTTGATAGATTAAAGTGTCTTTTCCAGAAGAAAGCTCATGTCTGAATATTTGAGTAGGGCGTCCGTGATTATCTCTGTAAATCCAAAACAAATAATGACCACAAGGTGAGAACGTAAATTGCTCAGCGCAATTTGAAATCGTTTGAGGTAATAGGGTATTATTTTGTAAATCTTTAATACGAATATCCCATATTTCAGATCCTTGAGTGTCCTCGGCATAGGCAAGATAATGATGGGTTGGGCTATGTTCGATATAACCAACTTGATAATAACTCGATTGTTTTGCCTTTTGATTAGGATCGAGAATAACGTGTTCTGTTGGTGATTGAATAAGTTTACGATAATAGGTTTTATATTCGTTCCCAGCTTCATATCGAGAAAGATAAACCCAATTGCCATCCTCAAGCTCTGGGCTGCTGTCTTTATCAACAAGACGATTTTTCATTGATTGAAATAAAGTTTCTTGTAAGTCTTTCGTGGGTTCAAGATACTTTTCTGTATAATTATTCTCAGCAATTAAATAAGCTTCTATATCTTTTCTTAAGGATTTAGGATTTTGTAATACTTCTTGCCATTGCTCGTCTTTGATCCACGCGTAAGCATCTGAGCGTTGATAGCCAAGTTGTTCGATATGTATAATTTGTTTTGGTGCAACTGGAGGCAAAAGGGGGCTCATAAAATGTTATATCCTTAATTGGTATAAATAAATTAAAACTATATTGAAAATGAGAAAAGAATAAATATAGTTTATTAACTATGTTGATGTCCTTTAATACCAAGATAATTACTAAATGAAAATGGCTCTATCATTAAAGGATCTAAAAACTGGTTAAGAAAATTATATTTTTTGTGATAGCTTGTATTACATTATGGTGGTTTTTCAGTCCTGTATCTTTACAAGATTAATTATATTCTTCAACTAAAGAAAAATGTAAAACGAGATAATGCCCCAATATGATCAATTGCGTGCAGATTGTAAAACAATTTTATCTGATGCAGCAGGAAGTTAAAGTGCTAGAAAGTCAATATAGGCTTAGCTTTATGAATTTAAATCAAGTTGTTCTATTTAATTCTAAAACACATAAAAATATGAGACAATAATATAAGTGGGGATTGATTAAACCCACTTTATGGGTAATGGATATACGAGAAGGGAAAAATTTGTTATAAAGCCCTCAAAGTATCTCTGGTTATTAATAATGAAGAAAAAACATGGAAAATAGGAAAATACTGATTGTTGGTGCTGGGTTTTCTGGTGCGGTTATTGGACGTTTGTTGGCAGAAGATGGTTTTGACGTTCATATTATTGATGAACGTTCACATACTGCGGGAAATTGTTACTCTGAGCGTGACAAAGAGACTGGGGTCATGGTGCATACCTATGGCCCTCATATTTTTCATACAGATAATGAAGAAGTATGGAATTTTCTGAACCAACATGCGGAAATGATGCCTTATGTGAACCGAGTAAAAACAACGGTTAATGGGCAAGTATTTTCTTTGCCAATTAATTTGCATACGATTAATCAGTTTTTCCATAAGACTTTTTCCCCTGATGAAGCCAAAGAATTTATTAAAACAAAAGGGGATAATTCTATTGCTGAACCTCGATCTTTTGAGGAACAAGCGCTTAAATTTGTGGGTAAAGAGCTGTATGAGGCATTTTTTAAAGGCTATACTTTAAAACAATGGGGACTTCATCCTTCCGAATTGCCAGCTTCTATCTTAAAACGTTTGCCTGTTCGTTTTAATTATGATGATAATTATTTTAGTCATAAATTCCAAGGTATGCCCAAAGATGGCTATACTGTGATTATTGACAGTATTATGGATCATAAAAATATTAAGGTTTCTTTAAATACAAAGTTTGATAAAACAGATCATGGAAAATATCGCCATATTTTCTATAGTGGACCATTAGATGCTTATTTTGATTATCAACATGGACGCTTGGCTTATCGTACGTTGGACTTTGAGAAATTCACCTATCAAGGCGATTATCAAGGCACGGCTGTGATGAATTATGGCGAAGAATCTGTTCCTTACACACGTATCACCGAGCATAAATATTTTGCACCTTGGGAAAGTCATGAGGGGTCTGTGATGTATAAAGAATTTAGTCGTTTATGCACAGAAAAAGATTTGCCATATTATCCAATTCGCTTGGTTGGTGAAATGACTCAGTTGGAACAATATGTTGAGTTAGCTGAACAAGAAAGCAATGTCACCTTTGTTGGTCGTTTGGGAACGTATCGTTATTTAGATATGGATGTCACGATTGCAGAGGCATTAAAGACAGCTAGAGTATTTTTAGAGAATACTCGTGATGACAAAAAAATGCCAGCTTTTACGGTGACGATGAAGTGATTTATTTGATAACAAAAGTAATTTTGTAAAACTATACAGTTTTATATATATATGATAGACAAATCATCTAATAATACTGAGATAATTATTATAAATATTTTCGAATTAAGAGGGGTATCCATATGAAAGTAGGAGCTGTTTTATTTGTTAAAAATGAGGTCGAAGACATAGCTTGGTGGATTTCTTGGCACTTATCAATTGGTATTGATACGATTATTATTTATGATGATTATTCATCTGATGGAACTTGGGAGGTAATCAATGCAGCATCAAAGGTTTTTGATGTGCGTCCTCAACGGGCAGCAAGTGCCTCTCACTTTAATTTACGGCAAGCTAAAACATACAAAAATGCTATTGTGGACTATCGGGATGAATTTGATTGGTTAATATGTATAGACGCTGATGAGTATATAGATATTATCAATGGGGATGATGTTCATAATTTTTTGAATAAGTATGATGATGATATAGATGGCATAGCGTTAAATTGGAAATGCTTTGGTAGTAATAAACATATTATAAAACCAGCATCGCCAAATGTATTTGAAAATTATCATATGCGTTCAAATAACGATTTTGAAATGAATCAATATGTTAAGTCTTTTTTTAAACCTAAGAAGGCTTCACTTGATTTTATAAACCCACATCGATTTATCGTTCCAGGACGATATATTACTCCCAATGGTGAAACGCCAGAATGGCAAGAACAGTATCCTGAAAAAACGGTTGCATTACCAGATTGGACTGCCGCTGTAATTCGTCATTATGTTATTCGTAGTGCAGAGCATTTTGTTGAAAAATCTAAAAGAAGAAGTGATTTACGTGCTGCCAATATGGGTATGGGTTTGTTTAATTTTTATGATAAAAATGACGAATATGAACCGATGCAATTAAAACGAATTAATGCAATGTATTCGTATATATACGAAATCCAGCATCAAACTTCGTTAGATATTATTGCACAAATTGAAATGAATAGTAAAATGTCAAAAGAAATTGTGAGCGAGTCAAGTGATATAATTGATAAGATAGTTGTTATTAACGCGGTAACATATTTTTCGACAGAATTGGTTATTGATAAAGATTACGGGCAACTGGCACATATCCACCCAGATCAAAAAAATCAAGATGTTCTACCAGTGACATTATTTTCGATACCAAGTAAGCCTGATTTCGTATTTTTAATTGTATTAGATAATTTTAGTCCTATGCATCAAATTGGTGAAGCACGTGTATCTAAAATTCTAACCTATAAAAAAATTGAATTATCAGAAAATAATTTTGCGCTGCAAAGTCCTTTGACAAAAAGAGTTATTACTTCTGCGCCAGTCGAAGGGAATAATGTATTAAGTTATTTAGAGTGTAACCGTGATGAAGTGCGTGAATGGGAAACCTTTACGGTAAAAGAAGTTACAGAACAAAAAGAAGGAATCTTAGTAGAAATTGCTAAGGCTATTACCGATCATAACTTATTGAACAAAGATAAAATTAATATAGATATGAATCTGTACGCAGATGCATTCTTTGCAGGATTGGTAACTTTTGATGATTTCGAGTTAAACTTTTTCAAAAATAAAAACAATATAACAAACTATCCTTGGTTTAAACAAATAGATAAATTAAGTATATGAATATAAAGGTGGATTTTTTTTATGTTATCTTCTACGCACTCAAAAACAGCTGTGGTTTTATTTGTTAAAGATGAAGCTTTTGATTTGCCATCTTGGATTGCTTGGCATATTAGTTATAATTTTGATTCTTTGATAATATATGATGATGGTTCATCAGATTTGACGGTTGATGTAATCAATGCAGCATCTAAATATTATGATGTTAGATTACAGGCTGTTCCATATAAGCTTCATTTTCAACACAGGCAAGAAGCTGTGTATATGGATGCTGCACAACGGTTACGTGATGAATTTGACTGGGTTTTATTTATCGATGCGGATGAGTATCTTTATTTGCCTAATCATTCAAATATTCATGATTTCTTGCAGTCGTTTCCAAAAGATGTGGGAGGGATAGCTTTTAATTGGCGCTGTTATGGTGATGGGAAAAACGTTCTTCGACCAGGAGTCATCGTTCCTGAACAATTCGAATATCATTCTATGCCAGATTTGTTTGAGAATAATACTGTAAAATCTCTTGTAAAAATCAAACAAATGCATCCAGTATATCATGATCCGCACCGTTTTACAGTAGACGGAAATATAGTCAATCCATTAGGGGAGGATGTAAAGTGGCATGCTGAACATCATCGTATTGCACATGCCCCGGATTGGAGTAATGGTGCTATATTACACTATGTTATTCGTAGCGCTGAGCATTATATGGATAAAGTTAAAAGGCGGTCTGATATAAGAAATGTGATAGGTATTGATTATTTTTCATGGTGGAATCATAATGAGAGGCATGCTCCTATTCCTAAAAAAAGATTAGGTCAATTAAATAAAATTATATATACTATACAACATCAAATTTCGTTAGATAGACTTTCTAAAGCTCAGCAATGTCCATTTATCTATAGAGAATCATCTGTCAAATATACACCATATTCATTGATTACCTTTTGGGATACAGAGCTGTGCACAGATAATCTATATGGTAACTTGGTTCATCGTAAGAATGAGGATGAAACTGCGAATAATAAAGATACAGAAAATGTATTACTATTCTTGCCTAATGATTTGAACTATCCAGCATATTTGGTAACGACAAAACAAGATAGCTTTATCTATCTATCTGGTGAAAGATATATCTCGTCATGCCTATCATTTAAGGCTTCTTTACATGGTAACCGTGTTACATTGCGATCTTATACACGCGCTATATTAGTTACTTGTATAAACGATGAAATCGGTGAGAATATTTATAAAATAAAATTGAGTGCAGATTGGGAAAATGATTGGGAAATGTTGACATTACAGCCCCTTTCAGAAGAAATGGCATCTGATAACAGAGTTAATCATATAAGAAAAATAATGCAAGAAGCTGCATATGTAGATAATATCAAATTATTTAGAAATGAAGATGATTTAGTAGCAGATATATTTTCAGCTAGATTAGCTGCATTGTCTGGAAAAGAAAGAAATATTTATTGTGTTAAAAATGATATCGATGGTTTTCCATGGTTATCAAACAGCGATAATTTGTCATTTTGATAATTGGTTATTTGAAAAAGAGTTATAAATCAATGACCAATAGTAATATCACTGAATATGTATTAACCCTTTCTTGTCCTGACCAGCCAGGAATAGTAGCGGCGATTTCAACGGGGTTGTTCGAGGCAAAAGCGAATATTTTAGAATCTCAACAGCATGACGATCCTTCTGGGCGTTTTTTTATGCGTGTTGTGTTTGCTTTGGAAAATCAAAGTGAACTCTATGAGTGGCTATATACACGTTTAGAAGCTCTGGCTGGTCAGTTTAAAATGACATGGTCTTTGCATAATCGATCAAAACGCAGACGCGTGATGTTGATGGTTTCCAAAATGGATCATTGCTTGGTGGACTTGCTTTATCGTTGGCGGATAGGGGAGTTGCCGATTGAGCCAGTGGCGATTGTTGCGAATTATCCTAAAGAAGACTATGCACATATTGAAATGAAGGATATTCCTTTTTACTATTTGCCAATTACCAAGGAGACTAAGCAAGAGCAAGAACAGAAATTATGGGATGTTATCAAAGAAACTCGGACAGAGTTGGTTGTTCTGGCTCGTTATATGCAAATTCTATCTGCGGATATGATTAAAAAGCTACCAGGTCAGTGCATTAACATTCATCATTCTTTTTTGCCAGGATTTAAAGGAGCGAAAGCCTATCATCAAGCCTTTGCTCGTGGAGTAAAATTGATTGGTGCAACTGCACATTATGTCACCGAAGATCTTGATGAAGGACCAATTATTGAACAAGATGTTGAACGTGTCAGCCATCGTGATGTGCCAGAGGATTTGGTGCGTAAAGGTCGTGATATTGAACGACGTGTATTAGCCAAAGCCGTTCGTTATCATATCGAAGATCGTGTTATTCTCAACGGCAGCAAAACGGTTATTTTTGCTGATTAAGGATGACTAGCTAATGATTGACTGATCTAGCTCAATCATTAGCTACAATGAGTATAATTTGTCGTTTAATATCCCAGCAATATTGTGACCAATAAATATTTCATACAAACAAATTTATGGAAACAATTTCCCTTTTAATCCTACTTTAAGCATTTGTGCATTAGCAGATTTATTTGAAATAATGCCTAAGCGTAAAAATAAATCAATTAAAACAAGATTTATATTGAATTTAAAATCATTCGTATCACAAACGCGTCGATAAACATCGGTGATTTTCATCAGCTCAAACCCGATTGCTTCACCATCATTGGGAGTGGGTTGGAATTTTTTGGGTAGCCATATATCATAACAATATAACACATCTCGACGTAATCCTTCGGGACGAACCATGCTATAGGTAACCATACTGGTATATTCGGCTTTAGAAATAAGATCAGCTGAAATATTCGCTTCCTCTTCAGCTTCTTTTATTAAAGCTGTTTTATGAGTATATCCAGCTGGGATACCACCAGCGACGATATGATCCAGTTTGTTTGGATCAAGGCGTTTATGAGGGGATCGTTTACCAACCCATAAATAGGTTTCATCCCCATCTTTGACCAAACCATTGAGATGAACACCAGTGCCAATTATACCCAGAGAAGGTAATACAGCCCTGTCAATTTGTCCGATCGGTTTTGCATGAGGTGAAGGATAAACGTCAAATAATTCATTCATCGTTTGAATGACATTATTTTTAATCAATTGTTCTCCTAATGCTTGAAGGGAAATTGTATCGGGTAGGGTATCAATTTGGTCGTCTGCTTTATATACGCCATAATGATATAAAATTTGCATAAAGTCAGGTTTAATCCATCCGATAATTTGATTGCAAGCACGAAAAGGTAAAAAATCTTGATGAAGTTGTGCTGTATTACATTGTTGTATATAGTTTAATAATGTTTTAAATTCAGTGGGTTGCATGCATAACCTTTGTAATCACTTTAATAGTGATGATGTAAAATATTTTACAAGAATAGTGTAATTGTCTGTATTTAATTTTTTTATTCTTCTACTATATAAATTTTTATAACATTTTAAAAATTGATTATGTCACGATACACCAAATTTCATTTTTCTGCCAAAGATAGTAACCGATCAGGTTGGTCAACTTTGCTTGAGTTATTGTCTTATTTATGGCCTAAACACCAGCCTATGATGCGATTGCAATTAGTTGGTGCAACATTGCTGATGATTATTGCCAAAGTCTCAGCCCTCGGTATCCCTTATTTATACAGTAAAGTTGTCGATATTTTGTCCAAAACGCATGGACAAGAGTTGGTCTATATTCCTGTATGGCTAATTTTAGGATATGGACTGATCCGTATTATTTCCAGTTTATGTTCAGAGTTAAAAGATACCGTTTTTGCACCTTTGCGTTTTAGGGTGATGCGTACAATTACGTTACGATGTTTTGAACATATGCATAATCTTTCTTTGAAATTTCACCTTAATCGTCATACAGGTGCCATTACACGTGCGATTGAACGCGGTAGTGAAGGGGTTGAAACGATCCTAAGAGTTGGAGTTTTTAGTATTGTTCCAACTTTGATCGAAGCACTGATGGTTATTATTGTCATCGCAAATCTATACGATTGGCGATATACTGTTTTGGTTTGTGTGGCTGTTTTGGCATATTTTTTGTTCACGATTTGGTTTACGTCGTGGCGTATACAAATTCGTCGCCAAATGAATGAGATCAATAATGAAGCGAATAATCGTGCATTAGATAGCTTATTAAATTACGAAACAGTAAAATATTTCGGTAATGAGGCCCACGAAATTAAACGCTATGATGAATCGTTGGCTCGTTATGAAAAAGCATCTATTACAACGCAAATGACGTTGAATGGGCTAAATTTTGGACAATCTTTTATTATTGCCGTGGCATTGACCTCTGTGATGGTGTTGGCGGCGCATGATATTGTGTTGGGGCATTTTTCCGTAGGTAAATTCGTGTTAATCAACACCTATTTGATGCAATTATATCAACCGTTAAATTTCCTCGGCAGCGTTTATTCGAATCTTAGAAAATCGATCGTCGATTTGGAAAATATGTTTTCGTTGCTTTCGCAAGCTCCTGAGGTTGATAATCATACAGAGACCAAACATTTGCCTGCTAATCTTTCAGAAGCAGGACCAGCTAAGATCGAATTTCAAGATGTATATTTTGGCTATGATATAGAAAGAGAAATCCTTCATGGGGTCAGCTTTGTAGCCGAACCAGGCAGTCAAGTTGCGATTGTTGGACCAACGGGGGCAGGGAAATCAACGATTAGTCGTTTGTTATTCCGTTTTTATGATGTCAATTCAGGTTCCGTCAAAATTGATGGACAGGATATTCGTGACTATATGCAATCGAATTTACGGGCTGCGATAGGGGTTGTTCCTCAAGACACGGTTCTTTTTAATGATACGATTGAATATAATATCGCTTATGGTCGTTTAGGGTGCAGTAAAGAAGAAATAGAACATGCGGCAAAATTAGCACAAATACACGATTTTATTCTAAGCTTACCCGATGGTTATCAAACATATGTAGGGGAGCGCGGATTAAAATTATCAGGCGGTGAAAAGCAACGTATTGCGATTGCTAGGGCAATTTTAAAGAATCCTCGAATTCTGATTTTAGACGAGGCTACGAGTGCGTTAGATAGCCGAACAGAACAAGAGATACAACAAGCTTTGGATAGGGTGGCGAAAGGGCGAACGGTTGTCACGATTGCTCATCGTTTATCAACGATTATTCATTCCGATTTAATTTTAGTGATGATTGATGGCAAGATTAAGGAACAAGGCACCCACGAATTTTTGCTTGCAAAAAATGGTTTTTATGCCAGTATGTGGGCAATTCAAGCAAAACAATCTGATGAATAAATTTTTATTTATGGAATTTTTCTGGATTTTAATGTAGAAACACTTAAAACCCTTGACTATTGCTATAAATTTAGTCATTTAGAACGTATTAAGTATTTGTTATTCTTGCCGAGCATTCGTGTGTCGGCTTTATTATCTGAGGATAAAAGCATGTCTCGCCGTTGCCAAATTACAGGCAAAGGTGTGTTGACAGGAAATAATGTCAGTCACGCCAACAATAAAAATCGCCGTCGTTTCTTGCCTAACTTGCAAGATTATTCTTTGTTGTCTGAAATTCTAGGACAATCAATTCGTTTGCGTGTTACCAATCATGGGTTACGCACCATTGAACATAATGGTGGTCTTGATAACTTTTTGTTAACAACACCGAATCGCAAGCTTACAGAAGAAGCAATGGTTATTAAACGCCGTATTCTTCAAGCACGTAATAAGAAATTAGCTGCAACAGCTTAATTTATTACCTGATTGTTAATAGATAAAACCCCTCTTAAATAATTATTTATTTAGAGGGTATTCTTGTTTTTTATCGATTTGATGCTGATATTTTTTATTAAAAATCGTATCTTTCATCGTTTGTGGAGGTTTTCCTTTGTCCGCCCAGTCTGAACTTTCAAAAATCCGTAATATAGGTATTACCGCACATATTGATGCTGGTAAAACAACAACAACTGAACGTATTTTATATTACACTGGTGTTTCTCATAAGATTGGTGAGGTTCACGATGGAAACACCACAACCGATTACATGGATCAGGAACGTGAAAGAGGAATTACCATTACCTCTGCTGCCGTGACTTGTGAATGGAAAAATCATCGTATTAACATCATCGACACCCCAGGTCACATCGATTTTAACATCGAAGTGAACCGTTCTTTGCGTGTTCTTGATGGTGCTGTGTTTGTTATTGAAGGTGTTGCTGGTGTTCAACCACAATCTGAAACAAACTGGCGTTTGGCTGATCGTTATAATGTTCCACGTGTGATTTATATCAATAAATTAGATCGTACGGGTGCTAATTTCGATTACGCATTCAGCACATTAAAAGAAAAATTAGACATTATTGCAATTCCTTTGCAATTCCCAATTGGAGCTGAAGAAAATCTTCAAGGTATTGTTGACCTTGTGGAAATGAAAGCATTGATTTGGGAAGGTGATGAACTCGGCGCGAAATTTAACGTTGTTGAAATCCCAGAAGAATTAAAAGAAAAAGCTGCTGAATGGCGTCAAAATTTATTAGATACCGCTTTGGCTGTTGATGATGCCGCAATGGAAGAATACTTTGAAAAAGGTGATGTTTCCGTTGAAGTTCTTAAGAAATGTATTAAAAAGGGTACGATTTCTGGTGAATTCCGTCCAGTAGTTTGCGGTTCATCTTTCAAAAATAAAGGCGTTCAACCTTTGTTAGATGCAATTATTGATTACTTGCCAGCACCTGATGATGTTGAAGGTATTCGTATTGCTCCTCCTGAAGATGAAGAAGTTGACGAAAACACATTGCCAATTATTCCAGTTGATCCAGATGGAAAATTTGCAGGCCTAGCATTTAAAATCATCAATGATAAATATGGTTCATTGACATTCGTTCGTGTTTATCGTGGCGTTTTACGTTCTGGTGATACAGTATTAAATACAACGCACGGTCATAAAGAACGTATTGGTCGTATTTTCCAAATGCATGCTGATAAACGTCTTGAATTAAAAGAAGTTCATGCTGGTGATATTGCTGCGTTCGTTGGATTAAAAGATACAAAAACAGGGGATACTCTGGCAGATTCTTCTGATCCAGTTGTGTTGGAACGTATGCAGTTCCCAGTACCTGTTATTGATATTTCTGTTGAGCCAAAAACTAAAGAAGCAGTGGAAAAAATGACCCTTGCTTTACAAAAATTGGCTGCTGAAGATCCTTCTTTGCAATTAAAAACAGATCAAGAAACTGGACAAACCATCCTTTCTGGTATGGGTGAGTTGCATCTTGACATTATTATTGATCGTTTACGCCGTGAATATGGTGTTGATGCGAATATTGGTGCGCCTCAGGTTGCTTATCGCGAAACAATTACTCAGTCTCATACTGAAACTTACACACACAAAAAACAATCTGGTGGTGCAGGTCAGTTCGCTGAAGTTAAGATTATTTTTGAACCTACCGAACGTAATGATGGTATTGTGTTTGAAAATAAAATTGTTGGTGGTTCTGTTCCAAAAGAATATATCCCAGCTGTTGATAAAGGGATCAGAAACCAAGCATCTTCTGGTGTTCTAGCTGGCTTCCCAACGGTTGACTTTAAGTTTACATTGGTTGACGGTAAATACCATGATGTTGACTCTTCTGCATTAGCGTTCGAAATCGCTGGTAAAGCTTGTTTCCGTGAAGGTATGAAAAAAGCTGGTCCAGTTATTCTTGAACCAATTATGGATGTTGAAATTACCACACCAAACGATCACGTTGGTGACGTGGTGGGTGATCTTAACCGTCGTCGTGGTATGATCCAAAACCAAGAAACAGCAGGTAGCACCGTTATGGTTCGTGCTTATGTTCCTTTGAAAGAAATGTTTGGATATATTTCTGACCTACGTTCAATGACAAAAGGTCGTGCATCATTTACAATGCAATTCCATCATTATGATCCAGTGCCACGTAATGTGGCTGATGAAATTATCAATCAATCTTCATAAGATTAAGTTGATAATGTGATTTAAAAAGCGAATGTCAATTTGGCATTCGCTTTTTTTATATATAAAGTTTATGAAACGTTATTTTATATTATTTAAGGTATGAGGTATGAGGTATGAGGTATGAGGTATGGATGTAAAAAGGTTTGATGCAGTTGATGGGCTTCGTGGTGGGTTAGCTGTTAGTGTTTTGCTGAGTCATCTAGTTGGATCAATAATCGGATGGTCTGAAAATAGACCGTTTGTTGGTGCTTATATTAGTGTTGTATATTTTTTTATTATGTCAGGTTTTGTATTATCGTATGCACATGCCAAAGGTAATTTTATCAAATACTGCTTAACAAGGTTGGCTCGTTTATGGCCATTAATGTTTATCTCTACAGTTTTGATGGTTATATTATACAAATATAATCAATATCATGGAGGCTATGTATCAAGTCTTGATGTGTTTTCTCCAATGGTATTCCTTAAAAATATTTTATTTTTACATGGTGTTTATTGGTATGATTTTAAATTAATCAATGAACCTTCATGGAGTATAAGTCTAGAATTTTGGATTTCACTATTAATACCACTTCTTTTTACAAGATTAAATTTTATAATTAAAGTTATTGCAGCGACTTCTGTATTTATAGCTTTATTGTATTTCTATCGCTCTGGTGTGCCGCCGAATTTGTTGACTGCATTTGTTTCCATGTTGATTGGCTCAATCTGTTATGATCTTACAAAGAAAATATGGTTTATAGAATTACTTAAGGACAAGTTCTTTTCGATATTTGTCTTATTTGCTCTTGCAGTATGTTGTATAGGTGTTTACGGACAAACGCATAATATCTTAGATTATTTTTATATAGTTGCTTTTATTCCGTTGATGTTTGTTGATTTTCTAGATCCTGAAACTATCATATATAAAATTTTGACATACCGTTTCTTCATTTTCTTAGGTTATATAAGCTTTCCACTTTATCTGTTGCATGAATCAGTTATAATTTCAGGATTCTTATATAGAAGAGACTCTGTTTTTCTTGCAATTGTTACTGGCTTAACTGTATCAATATTTGTTGCTTATATTTATGCAAGATACGTTGATTTTTATTTATATAAATATTTAAAAGGTCAAATTAAAAAATTACCATTTTGAATATATGGTTTTGCTACTATGTGTAGTCTCAATGTGAATAATATAGAAACTATAAAAAAAAGCAATTATTCTGTATACTTGTAATAAATTATATTATTCAAAGTATTAAGTTATGTATAAGATTCAAACTGCTGCAAGCAAAGCAGTTTGAAGATATTAGTTAATAATTTAATTTTGGTTATACATAACTTCGACAGCTTTTTTATAAATATATAAAAGGATCAAGGCACCAATAACTGAGAAAATAAAGCCTGCACTTTGTCCTTCGTGATATATTTTTAATGCTTTACCTAACCATGTTGCAAAGCTTGATCCAGCAATCCCTAGAATTACCGTAATGATGAAACCACCAGGTTGTTTCCCTGGCATTAAAAACTTAGCAATGGCACCTATAATAAAACCAATAATAATTGCCCAAATAATTGACATTGTATTTTCCTTTATTTTGATATCAGTATTAATTAATAAGGTGTACAGTTTTTAAATAAAAACAACCTTCATGATAAAATATTAACCAAAAGCGTGTAACCTGTGAATTAATGCAACACTTATTTCACGTATAAGGTCAAAATTTCTTCGGATAGGTTTAAAGATTTGACGATCATCCATTGCATAGGCACCTTCGTTACGCGGGGCTTTGGGTTCATAAAAATATAGATCAGAGACATGTTCTTTGGCTTGTGGAAATACATGTAACAACACATTTAACGCTGTTGGGATTTCTAATGAGAGAATTTTTGTTTCGAGTGCCTCTCTGCTGAAATCATGATACGGAGAGAAATATGGAATTTGCGTTGAAAGCATCCATATTTCTTCGATGATGGTTAATCGAATAGCATGAAGCAAGATTTCTTTGGCATCCATGCTGGGGGCTTCATCCCAAATAGATAACAAGGTAATATTATCCGCTTGCACCCGTTGGAACATGGCTTGAGTGCTGGCCCATAAATCCATTCTTCTTAGACCTTTTGCCAAAGAAAGATAGGATTCCCGTAAATGGGGGTTATCTTCTGAATTAGCTCTGTCCAGCCAAATCCCAGGATCTAACATATAGATAATGGCACGTAGAACGGTAGAGTTGGAATGTTTCAAAGCATGGCGCGCAAAGTCAAGAGACAGTCTAAATCGAGGACTATGTTTTAACATTTCTTGGAAGGTTTCAGGGTTTGCTGATGCCGCAGTACCTAAACCTTGTAATGTGTTGGCACACCATCCAAGCTGTTGCAAAATTGCGTTATTAGGAATAGCACGCAATTGTCTGGGATGCTTAATTGTGGTGACGCTAGAGGAGGTATCACTTGGTCTGACAGCAGGGCGAGATCCAGTGCGATCAATTAAAGCAGGACCAAAGGCACTTAATAAGGTTCCATATCCTTTGTCTTTGACCAAATCTTTCATTTCAGAGCTTATGGTAGAGAAGAAATCAGCACTAAAATCGCTTTCTTCGTAAATAGGATCTTCTTCATCAAGCTCGAAATTATAAATATGCTTGGCAATGATACTGATGGTTGCGTTTGCCATTGCTTGTGATCCAAACAGTAAATAGCCATCGCCACCTTGAAATGAAGTTTCTTGACGTGTGCATATTCCATTCTTTTCAAACACAAGTTCTGTTTTTTTAGGAGATAAATATTTTAGACGGTCTTCCATGCTGAATGGATGACCACCGCGCCCCATGCTTTCTCCGTGTGTATCAAAAAGAATAAGATTGACATCGGTTAAATCATATTTTTTCAATAAGGCAGCAATTTTTTGGCGTAATTTTTCAATTTGATATGTTGCTGCGATTTGACCAATGAAGCGACCTGAATCTGAGTACCCAAATTGCAAACATAATTTACCTGTATGACGTAGATAGTCTCTCCAATGAGGTGATCTTAATGCTTGTTCGATAATATTTGCGCCATGTTGTAAAGCATTATCTGTTTCAAATAAAGGTGAAATCTCGATTTGCTTTTCGATACCAAATAGGCGTGCTAACCAGAGAGCAACTAATAATGTATATCCGTTCTCAGTTTCTGCGATCAAAAAACGAATAGGGGTTTTGGTGTCAATATGCTTAATAATTTGTGTTAATAGCATCATTAATGTGCTGGCAGATGCTTTTTCAGTAAGCAACGATCCAAAATCAACAGGAATTTGAGTTACATTTTCCAAAGCTGTGTTGATTGTATTAAATAATGTTCTTGTGTGGGAACGATTATCAGGATTGCTGGTAATCCCTAAACGCTGGCGTGCCATATTATGAATTTGGACAGAATTTAACCGCATATGTGTATGACAAAGACTTAACCCATGGCTCATAAATCCAGCACGTGCAATCAATAAATCAACTTTATGATTGTCATTGACTTGAGTGAGTGCTTGATCAAAAAGTGGAAGTAAGTCATCGCTTGATAACAAGGCATCTTGACGATTTTCGATTAGTTCTCTGGCAAAATCTGAAAATTGATCTGGATCATCATTTGTGGGGCAATGTAGTTTTTGGTTTTTAACCGTTTTTAAGGCAAGGGAAACACGTTGTTTTAAGTCTTCACATCCATTTTGAATAGGTTCAAGTTGATTATATAAACGTTGTAGTTGCAATTCCTTCATTTTTAAACGAATATTAAGACTGTCCCACCAGCCAATATCTGTCCGCCCATCAGTATCATAGCCAACCCAGCTGCTTAATAAAATAGAGCAAGGCGTTAAATCAGTCCAATAATCAGACCAATATTTTTGTGCAGCATCAAAAATATGGTTATTAAACAAATCCAACGCGTTTCTAGCCCGTTCAATGGCGTAAATTGCCAGGTCTAATTCTTCTTTTAAAGTGGGCGCTTCGGCTCTGCGGTGGGTTGAAAAAAAAGGAACCTGAGTGTCTTTATCAATTGGATGGCTGGCGATATCTGCAAGCGCAGTATAAACCGCATTTGCTATTGAAAAGGTGGGGTGTGCTGTAAAGACAGCAGCAAACTGGGTTTTTTCCACGAGGGATTTGAAACACTCAAAACTTTCCTTTGTATTGGGTTCAGACGATATGGTGGCTTGTTGCACAATATTTTGAATAATTGTTTCAATACGGGTTTCAATAATTTCTTTATCAGGATTATTTACATA
This sequence comes from Commensalibacter nepenthis, assembly GCF_029953305.1. Classification (NCBI taxonomy): domain Bacteria; kingdom Pseudomonadati; phylum Pseudomonadota; class Alphaproteobacteria; order Acetobacterales; family Acetobacteraceae; genus Commensalibacter; species Commensalibacter nepenthis. The sequence continues at coordinate 1,998,144 of NZ_JASBAN010000001.1, forward strand.
TTTTCGTAAATGTATAGCATGTGATAAAAATGCAGAATCTCTTAAATGTTGAATGATTTCTTTTAAATGATCGAAAGAAATTTGACCAGTTTTTAACTGTTGTTTTATTTTTTGTGATAAGGTTAATACTGGGTTTTCTGTTGGTTCATGGTTATGTTTAGACATTAATTGAGTGGTTAATGTAACCAATTGATTCAAAATTTCGGAAGGAGACGCTGAATTGTTATTCATAGGTAAATAATCCGTGTGATAATAAAATAACTTCATACATGGTGTTTATGATTGAATATTATGGATAAAATGAAAAGACATTAATTTTATTTTTAGAATAAAAATGCAAGAAAAAATTGAAAACATAGAAAAAACGTCTGAAGCAGAGCATGTGGCATGGGTATCCTTTATTCGTTATCGTCGAATAGCAACAGGGTTATTGATGGTAATGGGTGTATTGACTTTTTTAGGGTATTTAATGCCATATTACGGGATTATTCACGATAGTTTTTTGCTAAATGTTTTTCGAACTGGAGCACAAGCAGGCTTTATCGGTGGATTCGCGGATTGGTTTGCTGTGACAGCATTATTTCGCCACCCAATGGGTTTGCCTATTCCACATACAGCGATTCTGCCTATGCAACAAAAACGCTTGGGTAAGGGATTGGGATATTTTATTGCGCGCTATGTTTTTACCAAGGATGAGGTAAAAGAGACCTTGGATAAAATTGATTTTCCGAGCTTAATGGCGAGGTACCTATCTAATCAAGCCAATATCGATATGTGTGCCAAAATTATATTGAATGCTGTTCCGAATATGTTGGATCGTTTTGAAGATGGACGAGCCAGTATGTTTGTAAGTCGTATTTTTTCGCGATTGTTGAGTGGGGAATCTCTTTCGCCATTAATGGTCAGGGCTTTGCGGACAATGGTGGATAATGAACATCATCAAGAGATTGTTTCGTTTTTATTAGAAGTCATCAAAAAGAATTTAAAGGAAAAAGAAGATAGCCTGAAAGAAATCATTCAAGATCGCGTAAAAGAACAGGGGGGACGTTTTGTTGGTTGGATGATTGGTGGCTCGGTGGCATCTAAGGTTTTGCTTGGAATCAATAAAGAAATGGATCGTATTGATCCACAAAATTCAGATTTGCGTCATGGTATCGCAGAATGGATCAAAAAAGAAATTGATAAATTTGAGACCAATCCAGAACGCAGCGAAAAGATATCAGAAGCTTTAAAGTTGTTTGTCGATCATGAAAGTGTTCAAGAATGGCGAGAAGATATTTGGCAAAAAATTCGAACGCTTGTCGAAGAAGATGTCGAAAATGATGATGGTTGGATGAAAAGTCTAATTCATGATGCGCTTCTTTATTTAGCAACACAATTGCGTGAAGATTCATCCGTTCGTGACAAGGTAGTTGCAACAATTCAAGGGGCGGCGTTACGTTCTTTGCCTCATACACAACAATGGTTGGTGAATTTTACTGAAAATGTTGTTGCTGGGTGGGACAGCCAAGCACTTATCTCACGTTTAGAAACACGAGTAGGCAAAGACTTGCAATTTATCCGAATTAACGGCTCGATTGTTGGTTTTTTAGTAGGTATTATTGTTTATTTATTCATTTATATGTGCTTTGGTCATGTCACATAGAAAAAGAATTTTAATCTATTTTACAAATAGATCTTTTAAAATCTCTTTAAATGGACTAAAGTAGTCCTATATATAGTAAATGCTTAACATTAAGCCAAATAAACGGCTTACTTTTTTATAATGAAACATGATCTATGCTTAAGATATCTAAATTAACAGATTATGCAACTATTCTTTTAATTCACCTTTCACACCATCAAAAGGCAACTTCTTCGTCAATATTGGCTGTTGAAACAGGTGTTCCAGAACCTACGGTGGCTAAGGTTCTAAAGATGTTGACACGAGCATCCCTTGTCCAATCATGTAGAGGCGCGGGCAGTGGGTATATGTTAAATTCTGCTTTAAATCAGATTACCCTTGCTTCAGTCATATTCGCCATAGAAGGTCCCATAGATTTAGTGAATTGTGATCGTGAGCATTGTCGTATTACTTTAGAAAATTGTAAATTATATGGAAAATGGGAAGGGATCAGTTTGCAAGTAAGGAACATATTTGAAAAGATCACTGTTGCAGATTTGCAAAATCAAACTAAACCCTTTCATTCGTGCTAAAACACAAAAAATATAAAAATATAAAACATTCAAGAAACAACATAACAGAGTATTATAATGACTAAACCAACTCAGGATGAAGCCCTGTTAAAACAGTTAGAACCTAATGCCTATAAGTGGGGGTTTGAAACTCAAATTGAAATGGATATGGCTCCGAAGGGATTAAATGAAGATATTATTCGTTTAATTTCTGCTCGTAAAGAAGAGCCTGAGTGGATGTTGGAATGGCGTTTAAAGGCCTATCATTTATGGTTGACAATGACCCCACCTCAATGGGCAAAAGTAAAACATCCAGAGATCGATTTTCAAGATTTGCACTATTATGCAGCTCCAAAAAAGAAAAAAGGACCTAAATCTTTAGATGAAGTCGATCCAGAGCTTTTAAGAACTTATGAAAAATTAGGCATTCCGTTGAAAGAACGAGCTATATTGGCTGGGGTTGAGGGCGCAGAGGAAATGTCTGATAACCAACCGCCCGTTGCGATTGATGCTGTGTTTGACAGTGTTTCCGTGGCGACCACATTTAAGGAAACATTATCCAAAGCAGGCGTTATTTTCTGTCCAATTTCAGAAGCTATCCGTGATTATCCAGAGTTGGTTAAAAAATATTTAGGCAGTGTGGTTCCTCAAGGGGATAATTTTTATTCTGCATTGAATTCTGCTGTATTTACTGATGGCTCTTTTGTTTATATTCCAAAAGGGGTGCGTTGCCCGATGGAATTATCAACTTATTTCCGTATTAATGCAAAAAATACAGGTCAGTTTGAACGAACATTGATTATTGCGGATGATAAATCAACCGTGTCTTATTTAGAAGGTTGTACCGCACCACAACGTGATGAAAATCAGCTTCATGCTGCTGTGGTTGAGCTTATTGCAATGGAAGGTGCGTTTATCAAATATTCCACCGTTCAAAATTGGTATCCAGGGGATAAAGATGGCAAGGGTGGTATTTATAACTTTGTAACGAAACGGGCTGCTTGTCGTGGTGCACGTGCTCGGGTTTCTTGGACACAAGTTGAAACAGGCTCTGCTATTACATGGAAATATCCTTCTTGTATTTTACAAGGTGAGGGATCGATTGGTGAGTTTTACTCTGTTGCAGTGACGAATGGTCATCAACAAGCTGATACGGGTACAAAGATGATTCATATTGGACGCAATACACGTTCAACGATCCTAGCCAAAACTATTAGTGCCGGAAAATCAGACAGCACCTATCGTGGTTTGGTAAGAATGTTGCCAAGAGCCAAAGACGCACGAAATTTTACTGAATGTGACAGTCTATTGATCGGCGATCAATGTGGGGCGCATACGGTGCCTTATATTGAAAGTCAAAATAGCTCTGTTAAAATTGAACATGAAGCAACAACCTCCAAGATTTCAGAAGAGCAACTTTTTTATTGTCAACAACGTGGTCTTTCCAAAGAAGAAGCGATTGGGTTGATTGTGAATGGTTTTTGTAAAGATGTATTAAAAGAACTCCCGATGGAATTTGCCGTAGAAGCACAACAGCTTTTGCAAATTAGTCTTGAAGGAAGTGTGGGATAAATAAAGAAAATGAATATGATTTTAGAAATTAAAAATTTACATGCTTCTGTTATTGATGAAACTGCAGAAAATAGTCGCAAAGAGATTTTAAAAGGCGTTGATTTGTCCATTCCAGCAGGCGAAACACATGTGATTATGGGACCTAACGGGTCTGGAAAATCAACTTTATCATATGTGTTATCTGGGCATCCGAGTTATGAGGTTACTGAAGGTTCTGTGACTTTTAAAGGACAAGATTTATTAGCAATGTCGCCTGATGAACGTGCTGCAACGGGCTTATTCCTTGCATTTCAAGCACCTGTTGAGCTTCCTGGTGTTAATAATGCGAATTTTTTAAGAACAGCGGTTAATTCTGTTCGTAAAACTCGTGGGCAAGAAGAGCTTGACCCTGTTAAATTTCTTAAATTAGTGCGTGAACTTGCAAAGAAACTATCTTTTTCAACCGATATGCTTAAACGTAATGTCAATGTTGGCTTTTCTGGTGGAGAAAAGAAGCGTAACGAAGTATTGCAAATGACGTTATTAGAGCCTTCTTTTGCAATTCTAGATGAAACCGATAGTGGGCTAGATATTGATGCGCTGCGTATTGTTGCAGAAGGGGTAAAGTCTTTACGCTCTCTTGATTTTTCATCATTGATTATCACGCATCATCAAAGATTATTAGATCATATTCAACCTGATTTTATCCATGTTTTGGCTAAAGGTCGTATTATTCACACGGGTGGTCCTGAACTCTCTCGTCAATTAGAAGCTGAAGGGTATGGTCGATTGGTTGGAGAAGCCGATGCATAAGGGGTCAGAGGAAAACAAAATTACAGGATTACCTTCTCTTTTAGCTCGCGTTAAAGGTCAGGATCATTCTTCTGAACAAGGAAAAGCAATTGCCTTGCTTTCTGAGTCAGGGCTTCCTACTCGCCGCGCTGAAAATTGGAAATACACGGATTTAAGATGGTTCAATCAGGTTGAATTTGTTCAATCAGAACCAGTAGATACGCAACAAATTCAACAATGGTTAGAAAAGAATGTTTTTTCTTTACCTGAGTTATCAGAGCTTCCACGCTTGATTGTGGCGAACGGTCGAATTGTAAAAGAATTTTCGACCCTATTTGATTGTGCAGGTTGTCATATTGAAATCAAAAAAGATGCGTATGGGGCATTGGGACAACCCCAAAGAGATATTATGACTGCTTTGAATTATGCCATGGGTCGACAAATGATTCAATTAACAGTGTCAAAAAATCATCAAGCAGGTACAATATTATTTGTCTATTTGGGATACGGACAAAATGCTGGATTAGTCTCTTTTCATCATCGATTAAACATTGAATTACAAGATCAGGCCCAGCTATCTGTTATTGAGATGAATGCAGGTTTTGGGGAATATTTTACCAATCCTGTTTGTGAAGTCAAAATCGCATCTAAAGCTGATTTTGAATACAATAAATTGCTTAATTCTTCTATGGAAAGCTATAATTGTGCCAATTTATATGTTTCCTTAGCTGATCATGCAAAATATCGTCAGTTTTTGATTTCTAAAGGGTCTAAATTCTCTCGACAAGAAGTTTATATTGATATGAATGGCGAGTGGAGTAATGCTTCTTTTCAAGCGGTGCAGAAGCTGAGTGATAAGCAACATGCAGATATTACAACAGTTTTTTCCCACTTGGTGCCGCACTGCCAATCAGATCAAAATGTTAAGAATATTTTAACCGATCAAAGTCATGGTGTTTTTCAAGGTAAAGTTTTCGTCCACCAAAAAGCTCAAAAGACAAATGCACAGCAACAAAATCAAACATTATTACTTTCAGATCAATCCGAAATTAATACCAAGCCTGAGCTAGAGATTTACGCAGATGATGTGAAATGCTCTCATGGTGCGACGGTTGGAGCTTTGGACGAGGATCAGTTATTCTTTTTAATGGCTAGAGGTATCCCATTTCATCAAGCAAGGGAAATCCTGATTAATGCTTTTGTTGCACAAGCAGTGGAAGACGTGAATGACCCCATTGCAAAGCAATTATTAAAAGAACAATTGGGTGTTGAAGTGGTAGAGGATATTACATAATGCAAAAATCAGCTGTTTTTGACATTGAAGCGATCAGAAAAGATTTCCCTATTTTGCAGCAAAAAATTAATGGTAAGCCGTTTGTTTTTTTAGATAGTGGGGCATCTGCTCAAAAGCCGATACAGGTTATTGAGGCAATACAGAAATCTGTCTATACGCAATATGCAAATGTTCATCGTGGTGTCTATACGATGAGCGAAGCAATGACAGACCAGTATGAAGCCGTACGTCAAAAAGTTGCTGATTTTATGGGTGCGGTTTCTGCTGATGAAGTGGTTTATACAAAAAACAGCACTGAAGCCATTAACCTTGTCGCACATTCTTTTGGTTCTTTGTTAACAAAAGGGCAAGGTATCGTCATTACCGAGATGGAGCATCATGCAAATCTTGTTCCTTGGCAAATGTTGCGTGATCGGATGGGACTTCATCTATACGTCGCACCCATTACAGATCAAGGCGATATCGATTTAATTGCGCTGGAACAAATTCTTGTTGAGAATGATATTGCGTTGGTTGCCATTACACACATGTCGAATGTGTTGGGAACAATTAATCCCATCAAAATGATTGCAGCAATGGCGCATCAAAATGGTGCAAAAATCTTAATCGATGGTAGCCAAGGAATTGTGCATCAACAAGTGAATGTGCAGGAACTGGATGTCGATTTTTATGTATTTACTGGGCATAAACTTTATGGTCCTACAGGTATTGGGATTTTATGGGGGAAAAAAGAAATTCTAGATCAAATGCCACCTTTTATGGGCGGTGGGGATATGATTGAACGCGTAACTTTTGAAAAATCCACGTGGGCTTTACCACCAGTCAGGTTTGAGGCCGGAACGCAACCAATATTAGAAGTGGTCGGGCTTGGGGCTGCGATTGATTATGTTTTATCGATTGGTTATGAGAATATCACCCAGCATGATGAAGCCTTGGTTGATTATGCCGTTCAGAAGATGCAAGAGATTGCGGGATTAACGATCATCGGAAATCCTGAGAAACGCGGTAGTGTGATCGCTTTTACAATGGAAAAAGCACATGCGCATGATATTGCAACTTTGTTAGATCAAAATGGAATTGCAGTGCGTGCAGGCTCTCATTGTGCGGAACCTTTGTTACATCGTTTGCATCAAACTAGCGTCGCGCGGGCAAGTTTTGGAATTTATACAACCTTTAAAGAAATAGATTATTTTGTTGAGACGTTGAAAGTCATTCAACAATTATTTATTTAATAAAGAGGTATTATTACTACTAGTTATATGATAGTCTGAATCATTCATTTTATTTGGTGTTTTAATGGAAAGTAGCGCTATATCATCTATCGAAAAACAAGAAGTTGAATCTGTGTCAAAAAATATGCAGTCTGATAGTCATGCAGAAAAAACAGACTATAGCTCTTCTGTTGAATCTTGGAAACCAGATGAGGATCAATCCGTTTCAGAAGAGATAGCTTCCGTCGGTGGTGAGATTAATGAAAATGCTGTCATAGATGCCATTTCAACAGTTTATGATCCTGAAATACCTGTAAATGTCTATGATTTGGGGCTGATTTATGCAGTTGATTTGCATGACGATGGGCGTGTTCATGTAGAAATGACACTGACAGCACCAAATTGCCCCAGTGCTCAAGAGTTGCCTATCATGATCGAACACGCTATTGAAAAAGTGGCGGGTGTTGTTGAGGTAAAAGTAGAAGTTGTTTGGGATCCGCCTTGGGATGTTTCCAGAATGAGTGACGAGGCTCGTTTAACGTTGAATATGTTTTAATTTTCTGTTCATTCTATGCTACACTCAGGGCAACTTTTTTACAAAAGTTGCCTTTTTTTTATCAATTTTTAGGCGTGAATTCTATAAATTATAAAAATTATTGCTTATTAAACTAGGATCAAGGGTATTTATTGATGACCAAAGTTGCGGTTGCTCTATTTGTTAAAAATGAATATAGCGATATTGCTGGTTGGATAGCTTGGTACCAAGCTCTGGGTGTCGATAAGTTATTTATTTTTGATGATTATTCAACGGATGGCACTTTTGAGATTATTCAAGCTGCTGCACAAATTTATAATATTCAATATTTTAGAACTGATCCTGTTCAACAGCCTAATTTTTACTGGCGGCAAAGAGACTCCTTTATGTCAGCCGTAGAAATCGCAAAAGAGGAATATGATTGGATCGGTTTTTTAGATGCAGATGAATATGTTTATTTAAATTCGTTTGATAATCTTGCTGATTTTTTAGACCAATTTCCTGATGCTGATGGGATTGCGATAAATTGGTGTATTTATGGTAACTCCAATAAAATTATACGTCCCAGAGGAGTCACTGTTGAAGTTTTTCTAGAGCATTCTGATATTTTCTTTGGAGATAATCAACAGGTAAAGAGTTTTATTCGCCCAGAAAAACTGGGTTCTCATTACCTCAACCCGCATCAATATGATATTGATCTCTCTCGATATGTAGATGTAAAAGGGAATGTGATTGAGTGGCGTGGTTGTAATAAAGACGTCGAATGGGAGGGTGCCAAAGTAATGCACTATATTTGCCGTAGTATGGAACAATATATAGGGCGTATAAAAAAAAGAACGGATGATTTAGGCGATAGTATTAAGCACTGGCAGCAGTTTGGTTTTCATTTTGATACTATATTTGTTGACAAAGAGCCTTTGAGGATGATGCCAAGGGTAAGGCAACATCTATCAAAGATAAATCAACAGATCATTGGGAATATTCGCAAGCAAATAAAAGAAAAATCCTTTTTAGAAGCATTATCTTTTTACCCTTCGACATATGAACATTCGTTAAAGCCTAAGCAAGATAATTTATATCAAACATTTAAAGAGATGAGTGATCTCCGAGAAAATGCCTCAGTCATTGTGCGGTTGATTGGTAAGGCTGAACAAAATCTTTATGTATCAGTATTGGAACAAAAACTGTTGCAAACAACAGAGCAAGAGGCACAAATAAAGTCTTTGATTCCTGTATATGGACTTGTTTTTCCGTATTTGCCTGATGTGATTATCTTAACAGCATTGCTTGAACAAAAATATTATCCAATATCGTTTATTATTGAGGGGCAGTATTTATTGTCTTCGGAACATTATTTGCACGCTTCTTTTAATGAAGAGCAGGAAGAATATTCTTTAACTTCAATTTATAATTCAAGTAAACTCGGATTTTCACAGCAAAATACAAAGAATATTCAATTGTACGATATGGCAGATATTCATTCGGCATGTTTTGCTTGGGAAGTGCAAGTCACCCAACAAAAATTAAAGGAAGAAGATATGAAGATTCCACTTCTTCACCCCTATACAAGTTTACAAGAATTATATTCTACTTTAAACGAACTGCCTAAAAAATCAGATAGAGAATTTTTGCGTATTATTGCCAATTTAAATTCCTCTGAAAAAGCTAAATTTAAATCTCTATTTCCTGGATTAATCGATCAATTTTTATAATAGTAAGGCTAGAATTATATTATAGCCCCTTAATTTTATTAAAGCGTTTATTTCCTAAAAGGAGATAACATAAATGCAGGAACAAACTGCCCAAACCCAATGACTGGATTATCATCATCAGGAACTGCTTGAGATAATGGAACGCGAGGCATGATTGTTTTTTCTTTTTTATAATGATGCTTTTTAGTCGTTTTCTTTTGCTGTTCTTCTTTGGGTTTATGTTGTTTCTTTGTGGTGTCTTCTTTTTCTAAATCAGTTGTTTCTGGCTTATCCAATGATAGTATCGGAATGGATTTTTGGATTAATGCTTCGATGGCTGCAATATTTTCTTTGTCATCTTCTGTTGCAATACTATAAGCGAATCCAGTCCGTCCAGCACGTCCCGTTCTGCCTATACGATGCACATAGTCCTCTGCATGTCGAGGCAGGTCAAAATTAAACACATGGGATAGATTATCAATATCAATCCCTCTGGCAGCAATATCAGAGCATACTAAATATTGAATTTCACCGTTTTTGAACTCTTCCATGGTTTTGGTGCGGTGTTGTTGTGTTAAATCGCCATGTAAGGCACTGCTTTGAAATCCATGACGATTTAAAGAACGTGTTAAAATATCAACATCTTTTTTGCGATTACAAAAGATGATAGCGTTCTTCACATTATCTTTTCGCAATAACTGACGCAAAGTCGCTCTTTTTCTTTTTTCAGGAACGATTACTAAACCCGATTCAATCGTTGTCGCCACGGAAGATGGCGGTGCAACGGTAATTTCGGTTGGATTAGATAAAAAAGAATCTGTTAGTTTTTTAATTTCTGGGGCCATTGTGGCAGATAAAAGCAATGTTTGTCTGCTTTTGGGTAAATAAGAAATAATTTTTTCAACATCTGGGATAAAGCCCATATCTAACATACGATCGGCTTCGTCAATAACCAGTATTTTAATCTGGTTAAGAAGTATAGCCCCTTTTTCGAACAGATCCATTAATCGCCCAGGAGTGGCGATGATAATATCCGCACCACGATTTAAATTACTTTTTTGCTCAACGATACTTTCGCCGCCAACCAACAAGGCATGGGTTAATTTAAGATATTGACCATATTGTTTTAGATTTTCCGCCACTTGTATCGCAAGTTCTCTGGTAGGTTCTAAGATTAACGCACGAGGCATCCTCGCACGACCTTTGCTGCTTGTTAGGATTTCAAGGATGGGTAATGTAAAAGAAGCTGTTTTCCCAGTACCCGTTTGTGCTATACCGACCAAGTCCTGTTTTTGTAAAATGACAGGAATGGCTTGTGCTTGGATCAAAGTCGGTGTTTTATACCCGATTTCATCAATCGCACGCATGATGGACGATGATAATCCAAGGTCGCTGAAAAGAACGAGGGACTCTGGTTCAAGATTTTGTGTATCTGAAATGATGTCTATTTCTTTTTGGTTAGTTTTTTTAGAGATCGCAGGCAAAGCAGTTTCTACCATTTATGTCAATAAAATGAAAGGATGTTTTAAAGAATTAAAACTTTAAACTTTTCTTATATTGACATAAATGCAAAGAATCAATCTTTATATGCTTATATATCAGATATATAATAGTTATTTTGATAAAACAAATTAAAAAGCAAGTAAAACTAAACTAATAACACCCAGAAATATGATTAATTTTAAAGGATTATTGATATTTCTAAAGATTTCTGGTTTAGGTCTTAACGCGCGTCGTGCTTTGCGATAAGCAGAAGTGAATACGGAAAATTGTAAAATAATCATCACGATAACCAAGCCCAATGCCGCCCAAGAAGACCAAGTAATGCTATGAATATCATACGAGTTACGAAATAAGAGTGCAGCTTGTGTGACTAGGGTAATAACGCCGAAAATCCAATTAAATTGGAATAGTTTCCTAAGACTTTGAAGTTGTAGAGATGTTTTTTGTGTTGGGTCTAATAGGCTTAAGCAAGATTGCAGTCCAAAGATATAGTAGAAAATACCGCCGATCCACAAGGTAAAACCTATATTATGAACGGCATTGATCGGCCCCCAATAAAAAGCAATTTGAGACATTGTTTTTCCATTTCCAAAATGTAGTAACATATAAACTGAATTATTAAATTTTAATTGGTAATATAAACAAAGAAAATAAAATTGCTCAGAATTTTATTTATTTTTTATAAATATAATGTTTTTAACTCTATGATAGAGATGAATCATGACAGAAATTCAATCATTTGAACGATTATTAACAACATTAAAACAACAGGATCGTACCCAGTTTATCGCAAAAAATAAAAAAGATGTAGACATCGCATATGTGCATAATAATGATTGTTAATAAGATTTTATCGTCAATTTGAGTTGGCTGATCTTGTTATTGAAATAGGTCTATCCTCTGTATTAATTTTTATAAGTCATCAACAACTTCAAAGGGGATTAAAACATCATGACAAAACCAAATTTAGAATTCGCTTTATTAACCCCTACTCAGATGAGTATTGTTGATCGACATGCTGCGCGCACAATATCTATAATAGAATTGATGGAAAATGCAGGGTGGGCGGTTACACAAGAAATTCTTAAACGATATAGACCTTGTTCTGTTTTGGTTTTATGTGGTCCAGGCAATAATGGTGGGGATGGATATGTTGTCGCACGTTTGTTAGCCCAGGCGGGTTGGGCTGTTTATGTTTCGTCAATTGCAAACCCTAAATCTGGTAGTGATGCTGATATAGCTGCAAAACAATGGACAGGCATGGTGGTAGATGATCCAGAGTCTTACATAAAAAAAGTAGGTTTAGTTATTGATGCTGTGTTTGGGGCTGGTTTGAATAAAGATCTCGATTTACATATTGCAAATCTGTTGCGTAAGGCAAAACATGTGGTTGCGATTGATATGCCTTCGGGAGTTAATGGCGAAACAGGTCAAATCATGGGATATGCCCCTCATGCTGAATTAACTGTAACTTTTTTCAAAGCAAAGCCTGGGCATTATTTGTTACCAGGTCGTGAATATAGGGGTGAATTGGTTGTAAAAGATATAGGAATTACTTTTGAAATTTTGTCTCAAATTGAACTCAAATGCTGGCTGAACGAACCTGGTTTGTGGCAGATTCCGACCTCTGAACTAACAGATTATAAATACCGTCGGGGAACAGTCAGTGTTATTGGTGGCTCTCAAATGATAGGGGCTGCAAGATTGTCTGCACATGCGGCATTAAATTCAGGGGCTGGACTAGTGTATATTTTTGCCTTGGGCAATAGGGATTGTTATAGTGCTTCATCACCTTGTTTCATTGTAGATCACGATTCGTTGGAAACAGCACTCAAAGACTTGCGACGTAAAATATGGGTTTGTGGTCCTGGATTATTAGCCAATGAAGTAAATGAAATATTGCCTCAGTTAATTGCAGCCAATGTGAAAATTATTGCCGATGCGGGGGCGTTCCAGTCCGATCAATATGATATGTTAAAAGGGGTATCCATCATCACCCCTCATATTGGTGAATTTGAACGTGTATTTGGTAAAATTAAAGGGGATAAAATTAGCGCAGCAAGGTTAGCCGCGAAACAAATAGGAAGTGTCGTGGTTTTGAAAGGCGCTGATACAATTATTGCTTCTCCAGATGGTCGTGTTGCAATTAATCAGCATGCATCTTCTCGATTAGCAACCGCTGGATCAGGAGATACTTTGACAGGGATTGTTGCGACATTACTGGCAACAGGAATGCCCGTATGGGAATCAGCTTGCGCAGGTGTTTGGGTGCATGGTGAGGCTGGATTATTATGCGATCATTCTTGGCCAAGTGCTGAAATCTTGACAGAAAACCTTGGTAAAGCACGAGATAATGCCTCAATATCAAAAAATATCGTTAATTTATAAAAAATATTTGAAAAAGAGGTTGCTCTGAATCAAATAGTGCGTTAATAGAACATGCATAAAGCACGGATGTGCGGATGTGGTGAAATTGGTAGACACGCTAGACTTAGAATCTAGTGGCGTGAGTCGTGGGGGTTCAAGTCCCTCCATCCGCACCAAAAACAAGTTTCTACTAACTTGTTTTTATTGAGTGAAACAAAAAATCCGTTTACAATTATATAAGAACCCGGTTTGGGTGAAATACATTTTGACCGAGAGGATGGCCTAGCTGATGCAGGTTACTGAAACGCTTTCTGAAAGCCTCAAGCGTGGCTTTACAATCGTAATTAAAGAAACTCAACTCGCTGAAAAAAGAAATGCACGTTTGGCAGAAATGGGGCATCAAATGAATATTCCAGGATTTCGTCCTGGTAAGATTCCTTTGGCCGTTGTCAAACAACGTTACGGTGAAACCGTACAGAATGAAGTTCTGAATGATGCTGTTGGGGATGCAATTCAAACAACTCTTGAAGAAAGAGGTTTGCGCCCAGCATCTCAGCCACAAATTACTCTGAAAGATGGGTATAAAGAAGGCGATGATTTAGAGTTTTCGTTCGAAGTAGAGTTGATTCCTGATTTTGAAGTTCCAGATTTCAAAGGAATTAATTTAACACGTTTAAAAGCTAAGCCTGATGATGAAGCTTTGAATAAAGCATTGGAATCAGTTGCTCAACGTCAACGTGATTACAAAGATATCGAAGAAAAACGCCCAGCAGTAAAAGGTGATGTTCTGGTTGTTGATTTTGTGGGTAAAGTTGATGGTGTTGCTTTTGAAGGTGGCACAGCAGATGACGTTAATGTTGAGATCGGTGGCAGCGGATTTATCCCTGGATTTGCTGAGCAAATTGAAGGCATGACCCCTGGTGAAGAAAAACAAATCATTGTAACTTTCCCTGAAAATTACCAAGCGTCAAATCTTGCTGGTAAAGAAGCAACATTCGATATCAAAGCCAAAGGGTTAAAAGAAGCCATAACCCCAGAAATCAATGACGAATTTGCAAAAAAAGTTGGTTTGGAAAGTCTTGAAAGCTTGAAAGATATCGTTAGCAAGCAAATTTCAACTGAATATGACCAAATGTCTCAAATGAGATTAAAGCGTGATATTTTGGATGTATTAGCTGAAAAAGTTTCTTTTGAAATTCCTCAAGGTTTGTTAGATGCTGAGTTTAACCAAATTTGGCAACGTATCGAGGCTGATCGCAAAGAGGGGCGTCTTGATGAAGAAGATAAAGCAAAAGACGAAGAAACACTTAAAGCAGATTATCGTAAAATTGCAGAACGTCGCGTTCGCTTAGGGTTGTTATTAGTTGAAATTGGACGTTTGAATTCAATTGCTGTAACTGATGAAGAATTAACCCAAGCAATGCGTAGTGAAGCAATGCGTTATCCTGGTAAAGAAAAAGAAGTTATTGAATTTTTCCAAAAAAATCCACAAGCAATAGATTCTTTGCGTGGACCCATCTATGAAAGCAAAGTCATTGATTATATTTTGGAACTTGCAACTATTGAAGATAAAGAAGTGAGCGCAGAAGAACTTGCAGAAATGCCAGATTCTAAAGTCTGATTTTTTATTAAATAAATAAAATGAATGTCTAGATTTGCGTCTAGACATTTTTTTTTTGCATTTTACCTTGTGTTGAATTAAATATCTATTTTGATTATCTATATGTATAAATTACACATAGATAAATAAAGTATCGTCTAACTTTAGGAAAAAATTGATGAGGGATTCCCACCCGTTGGAAATTTATGACAATGCACTCGTGCCTATGGTTGTTGAACAAACATCAAGAGGAGAGCGTGCATTTGATATTTATTCACGTTTATTAAAAGAAAGAATTATCTTTTTAACAGGTCCTGTTTACGATCAAGTTGCTTCTTTGATTTCGGCACAGTTATTATATTTAGAAAGCGTTAATCCAAAAAAAGAAGTCTCTTTTTATATTAACAGCCCTGGTGGTGTGGTTTCTGCGGGTTTGGCTATTTATGATACAATGCAATATATTCGTTGTCCTGTAAGTACTGTTTGTATAGGTCAAGCTGCTTCTATGGGATCATTATTGTTGTGTGGCGGCGAAAAAGGTCAGCGTTTTGCTTTGCCGAATGCGCGTGTAATGGTGCATCAGCCTTCTGGTGGGGCGCAAGGACAAGCGAGTGATATCGAAATTCAAGCCAAAGAGATCTTGGCTATTCGCAAAAGATTAAACGAGATTTATAATGAGCATACTGGCAGAACATTAGAGGAGATTGAACAACGTCTTGAAAGAGATAGCTATATGTCTGCCGAGGAAGCAAAGGATTTTGGAATTATAGATCAAGTCGTTACAAAACGTGATGTTGATTCGTCCTTAGATAAATAATGATTTTCCATATAGGTTGAATCTCTTTAATAATATCAGTTTAAAAATTATTAAAGGGTAGGAGTAGAAATGACTGATAAGAAGAATAATTCCAAAAATGCACTCTATTGCTCTTTTTGTGGTAAATCTCAACACGAAGTACGTAAATTAATTGCTGGTCCAACAGTTTTTATTTGTGATGAATGTGTTGAACTCTGTATGGATATTGTGCGTGAGGAAAATAAAACCCAGATTACAAAAGATCAGGGAAGTTTGCCTACACCTAAAGAGATTTGTAAAATTCTTGATGATTACGTCATCGGACAAGGCGATGCTAAAAAAGTATTATCCGTGGCGGTTCATAACCATTACAAGCGTTTGAATCAAGCTGATAAAGCGGGTGATGTTGAGATTGCCAAATCTAATATTTTATTGATCGGTCCAACAGGGACGGGGAAAACATTGTTGGCTCAGACATTGGCTAGAATCTTAGATGTTCCCTTTACAATGGCTGATGCGACGACATTAACCGAAGCGGGTTATGTTGGTGAAGATGTTGAAAATATTATTCTTAAATTGTTACAGTCAGCTGATTATAACGTAGAGCGTGCTCAACGTGGAATTATTTACATTGATGAAATCGATAAAATTACACGTAAATCAGAAAACCCTTCTATTACACGAGATGTAAGTGGTGAGGGCGTACAACAAGCCTTATTGAAAATTATGGAAGGGACGGTTGCTTCTGTTCCTCCTCAAGGTGGGCGTAAGCACCCTCAACAAGAATTCTTGCAAGTTGATACGACCAATATGCTCTTTATTTGCGGTGGTGCTTTTGCAGGTCTTGATAAAATTATCAGTGCTAGAAGTGTTGGGTATGGTATTGGTTTTGGTGCGGAAGTTCAATCTGGTGACGATCATAATATAGGTGCGTTATTCCGTCAGTTGGAATCAGAAGACTTAATGAAATTTGGTTTAATTCCAGAATTTATTGGTCGTCTGCCTGTTATTGCGACCCTTGATGATTTAGATCAAAAGGCTTTGGTTCAAATTTTAAAAGAGCCTAAAAATGCGTTGGTCAAGCAATACCAAAAACTCTTTGAAATGGAAAATGTTCAATTAACATTCTCAGATGAAGCCGTCCAAGAAATTGCCAATAAAGCGATCGAACGTCGTACTGGGGCTCGTGGATTACGTTCTATTTTAGAAACTATTTTGCTTTCTACAATGTTTGAATTACCAGACCTTAAAAATGTCTCCGAAGTCTTGGTCAGTAAAGAGGTCATCAATCGTGAGGCTGATCCTGTTTATGTATATAACAAAGAAAAGAAAACCGATAAAACTGCTTGATCTTTGTGTATAATTTGACAAAATGGAAAGGATCTATTTCGATAGGTCCTTTTTTATTGTCAATTTTAATAGTAACATATCGAAATAAGATTTGCAGGAGGTATTGTTGTATTTTTCTGTGATTATGCTTATATTTAAATAGGAGTTATCAATACCGTTCAAGGTTTTATTCGGTATTATATCATCGCTTTTAAGTTTTGTTACTTTTTAGTTAGTCATATTTTCAATAAAAGAAAGATATTAATAAAAGGTAATTATTATATAAAATAAAGCGTGCCAATTATGGGCGTTTTATTTTATGAGATCGTCCAATAAGGAGGTCATAGTTTATGACAGAAAAAAAAGAAGACACTTTGATTGGTGATGCCGAAGTGGAACAAAAAGACACCCAAGAACAAAACAATTTTGGGCTAATTGCTGT
This sequence comes from Commensalibacter nepenthis, assembly GCF_029953305.1. NCBI lineage: Bacteria > Pseudomonadati > Pseudomonadota > Alphaproteobacteria > Acetobacterales > Acetobacteraceae > Commensalibacter > Commensalibacter nepenthis. Next base: position 2,015,430 of record NZ_JASBAN010000001.1, read on the forward strand.
ATTACCTTTGAGGGATATTGTTGTTTTCCCTCATATGATTGTTCCTTTGTTTGTGGGACGTGAAAAATCTGTAAAAGCACTGGAAAAAGTTGAAAGTCAACGTAATCAAATTTTGTTGGTTTCGCAAAAGGATGCAGCTTTGGAAGACCCAACTGAAAATGATATTTATCATTTTGGTACAGTTGCGTCGATTCTACAGATTTTGAAATTGCCAGATGGAACGATTAAGGTTCTTGTAGAGGGGTTTCAAAGAGCCAAAGTAAAAACGCTTTATGATCGTGAGGCTTATTTTGAAGCTGATATCGAAATCGTTGAAGAGGTCGTAAACGAAGCAAGTAAAGAGCTTGATGCTTTACAACGCACCGTCACGACTCAATTTGAGCAATATATAAAATTAAATAAATCTATTGCCCCCGAAGTTTTGGTAGCAGTTAATCAGATTGATAATCCTTATAAACTCGTTGATACGATTACCAGCCATTTAAATCTAAAAGTTGCCGATAAACAGATGATTTTGGAGATCATTCCCGTTGAAGAGCGTTTGGAAAGGCTGCTTGAGCATTTAGAAGCAGAGCTGGGCGTTTTGCAGGTTGAGAAACGCATCCGCAATCGTGTTAAAAAACAAATGGAAAAGACTCAACGCGAATATTATTTGAATGAGCAAATGAAGGCTATTCAAAAAGAGTTGGGTGAGGGGGAAGATGGTAAAGATGAGCTTTCCGAGCTTGAAGAGAAAATTAAAAAGATTCGTTTAAGCAAAGAAGCCAGAGACAAGGCTTTATCTGACCTCAAAAAACTACGTACGATGAGTCCAATGTCCGCAGAGGCGACCGTTGTAAGAAATTATTTAGACTGGATTGTTGGAATTCCTTGGAAGAAACGTTCTAAAATCTCGAGAGATTTGAAAAATGCTGAAAAAATTCTCGATCAAGATCATTATGGTCTAGAAAAAGTAAAAGAGCGAATCCTTGAATATTTAGCGGTTCAAGTTCGCTCAGCTAAACTTAAAGGACCGATTCTCTGTTTGGTTGGTCCTCCTGGTGTGGGCAAAACGTCTTTGGCACGTTCAATTGCCAAAGCGACTGGTCGTGAATATGTGCGTATGGCTTTGGGTGGTGTACGTGATGAAGCAGAGATTCGCGGGCATCGTCGTACCTATATTGGTGCAATGCCAGGTAAAATTGTCCAAGGAATGAAAAAGGCAGGCACTTCGAATCCATTATTTTTGTTGGATGAGATTGATAAGCTAGGTTCTGATTGGCGTGGTGATCCTACTTCAGCATTACTAGAAGTTTTAGATCCAGAGCAAAACTCTACGTTTGCAGATCATTATTTGGAGGTTGATTACGATCTTTCTGATGTCATGTTTATAACCACAGCGAATAGTTATAATATGCCCCAGCCATTATTGGATCGTATGGAAATTATTCGTCTTTCTGGGTATACAGAGGATGAAAAGGTTGAAATTGCACGTCGTCATTTGCTCAAAAAACAAGGTGAAGCGCATAACTTAAAAGCCAAAGAATGGTCAGTTTCGGATGATGTGCTTCGTGAGTTGGTAAGGACTTATACACGTGAGGCTGGTGTTCGTAATTTAGAACGCGAAATTGCAAAAATTGCTCGAAAAATTGTTCGCAAAATTGTAATGGGCGAATGCGATCATATTGCTGTAACGCTTGATAATTTAGAGGAATATGCAGGTGTTAAACGATTCCGTTATGGCGAAAGCGAAAGTGAAGACTTAATCGGAATTGTGACTGGTTTAGCTTGGACAGAGGTTGGCGGTGACATCTTGCACATCGAAAGTGTGACAGTTCCTGGTAAAGGTCATATTAAGCATACCGGTAAATTGGGCGATGTGATGCAAGAGAGCGTTGCTGCAGCACTTTCATATGTCAAAAGTCGTGCATTTCAGTTTGGAATCAAGCCAGAGTTATTTGATAAGAAAGATATCCACGTTCATGTGCCCGAAGGGGCAACCCCCAAGGATGGTCCCTCTGCAGGTGTGGCGATGGCAACCAGCATTGTAAGTGCAATGACAGGTATCCCTATCCGTCGTGATGTGGCGATGACTGGCGAAATTACATTGCGTGGGCGTGTTTTAGCAATTGGTGGTTTAAAAGAAAAGTTGTTGGCTGCTTTACGTGCAGGAATCAAAACGGTTTTCATTCCCAAAGAGAATGAAAAAGATTTGGTTGATGTTCCTGAAGTTGTGAAAAGCAATCTAACGATTATCCCTGTGTCCAATGCAGATGAAGTGATTATCAAAGCTTTGATTCGCCCTTACGAATCTATTGGGTCAGACGAAGTCGCAGAATCGATAAAAATTGCTGATACATCTGCTCAAGAAGTGCCTTTGACACATTAAAATGTGATGATCTTGCAACCTGACAGGGAATAAATGTAAGAAAAAGCCTATTGAAGCGCAGAGAATGGTTGACGTTCTGTTAAAGTGCTTCAATAGTCTGAATATGGATTAATGATACAGTCCAAAAGATATAGTTTTTTGTATCCTCACTATTAGTGGAAAGATAAAATAAAATGGAAAAGCCGCTTAATAAACAAGAACTCGTTGCTGCTGTTGCAGAAAAAATTGATTTATCAAAAGCAAAATCTGCAGAAGTTGTAGATGCAGTGTTAAGCACAATTGAAGAAACGCTTGCTAAAAAACAAGAAGTGCGCCTTGTTGGTTTTGGTAGCTTTGTCACTGCAACACGTAAAGCAGCAAAAGGTCGCAATCCTCGTACAGGCGAAGAGATTGATATTCCAGCATCAATCTCTGTTCGTTTTAAACCTGGAAAATTATTAAAAGAAGCTGTTAGCAAATAGTTTTTAAGTTATTTAAAAAAACGACTAGACAGACAACGGCTTCGATGCTATGAAGTCGTTGTTCTGTTAAAAACGACAAGTTTTAAAATAGAGCGAGGGCGATTAGCTCAGTTGGTAGAGCATCTCGTTTACACCGAGAGGGTCGGCAGTTCGAGCCTGTCATCGCCCACCATAAACACTAAAAGCGGTATAAATGCTTTTAATGTAGTGACCAGTCTGTAAAGACGATAATACCCTGCGCGGGTGTAGCTCAGTTTGGTTAGAGCGTCGGCCTGTCACGCCGAAGGTCGCGGGTTCGAGCCCCGTCACTCGCGCCATTATATAGTTTATTATTTTTCTTTAAAAATAAAGGGCGATTAGCTCAGTTGGTAGAGCATCTCGTTTACACCGAGAGGGTCGGCAGTTCGAGCCTGTCATCGCCCACCATAAACACTAAAAGCGGTATAAATGCTTTTAATGTAGTGACTAGTCTGTAAAGACGATAATACCCTGCGCGGGTGTAGCTCAGTTTGGTTAGAGCGTCGGCCTGTCACGCCGAAGGTCGCGGGTTCGAGCCCCGTCACTCGCGCCACATAAAAATATTATCATAAATATCCCTTATATTAAAAATATTTTTTATGCGGCTATCATTAATAAAAGAAATTTAACAAATTAACCTCTTTATGATGCTCTCTCTCAATGCCATTGTATATTTTGATTTTACTGGTTCTGTTTGCCAATACGAGCATTTTATTAATGGTGGTGATGCGCTATTTTTTATTCATAGATGAATTAAAAAATTCTATAAAAACCCTTAATAGGTTAAGATATCTTTAAATTAGCAGAAGATTCATTGATTGTTATTATTCCTGAGGAATTTAGGTGAATTCCCAATAAAAAAATGAAAATTTTTTTATTAGATTGAGTTAATTTTATTAGATTGAGTTAATTGTTAAATGAATGAGTAGTAAATATTTTTTTTAACTTCGTAACGTGTTTAAATGCACTGTTGATATAGTTATCATCAACATACATACATATTTAGACTTAAACAGGTTTGTTTAGTAAGTGGGTTTTTAATATGTATCCGCAAAAAATACAGATTAGCAGTATAATTTTATTTTATTGTCTGTTATAAGATTAACAATATTCAATATTTGTTGATAATTTTAATTATTATAGAAGCTAAAGAGTTATCTCATGCAAGCTATTTTAGGTAATTATTTACCAGTGCTGATTTTTGGAGTAATTTCATTAATTATAGCATGTGCTATGTTAGGGGCGGCATTATTTTGTGCTAAGCAAAAACCTTATGCTGAAAAAAATTCTCCTTATGAATGTGGGTTTCCAGCATTTGAGGACGCACGCCAATTATTTGATGTTCGCTATTATCTAGTGGGCATTTTATTCACTATTTTCGATCTTGAAATGGTATTTTTGTTCCCGTGGGCATTAACGCTTTCTAAAATCGGAATGTTTGGTTTCTTTTCAATGCTTGCTTTTTTAGTGGTTTTGACCGTTGGTTTTATATACGAATGGTGCAAAGGCGCATTAGAGTGGGATTAGGTTAACTAAAGAGTAAGTGCGTAACTATTAAACAGATTTATATCTGTAAATGAGATTGTGATGAATCAGAATACAACAGAAAACTCTGGTCTTGAAAAAGTCTATTGGAATCAGGATGCTTTGCCGCCAGGGTCAGAGCAAGATGCCGTTATAAAAGGTATTACTGGGGCAATTACAGACAAAGGGTTTGTGGTTGCAAAGTTGGATCAATTAATTAACTGGGGCAGAACAGGCAGTCTTTGGCCAATGACTTTTGGATTGGCTTGTTGTGCTGTTGAAATGATTCATGCCTATATGCCCAGATATGACTTGGATCGTATGGGGGTTGTTCCCATGGGATCGCCTCGTCAAGCAGATGTAATGTTGGTGGCGGGAACCGTTACCAATAAAATGGCTCCTGCTTTACGTCGTTTATACGATCAAATGTCCGAGCCTCGTTGGGTTTTGTCCATGGGGTCTTGTGCGAATGGTGGTGGATATTATCACTATTCTTACTCTGTCGTCAGAGGGTGTGATCGTATTATTCCAGTTGATGTTTATGTTCCAGGTTGCCCGCCAACGGCTGAAGCTTTGATTTACGGAATTATGTTGCTCAAGAAGAAAATTCAACGGACAGGGACAATTATTCGTGGTTGATCATATTGATACGTGCAAAAAAAGCTTTGTAAATATGCCTCGTTTGCAAGTAATTGGTTTTATGTTGTGTACTTCTGTTCAAGGAGTAGTTAAAGCTGATTTCGAGCAAGATGAGCTTGTTGTTTTGGTTGAATTAAACCATCTTATGGATTTGCTTATTTTATTAAAAGAGCATCCTTTATGTCGTTATGAACAATTAATGGATTTATGTGGAGCTGATTATCCGCAGCGTCCAGATCGTTTTGATATTGTTTATAATTTGCTATCTGTTTCATTAAATCAACGTATCCGTGTTATTGCTCATACTGATGAACAAACCCCAGTACCTTCCGTTCGTAATCTATGGAAATGTGCAGATTGGTGGGAACGCGAATGTTATGATATGTTTGGTGTTTTATTCTCAGGTCAACCTGATTTACGTCGAATTTTGACGGATTATGGTTTTGATGGGCATCCTTTGCGTAAAGATTTTCCTTTAACAGGGTATGTAGAAGTGCATTATGATGCCGATCAAAATAAAGTGGTTTATGAGCCTGTAAAATTGACTCAGGATATGAGAGATTTTGACTTTGATTCTCCTTGGGAGGGCTTGGTTACCCTGCCAGGTGATGAGAAAATCCATGAGAAACGTCAAAATATTAAGCCGTATTCTTTGTAATAACATGCAGTGTAGTCGGCAAAAGGATATTTGATGAGTAGCGAAGTGATAAAAAAAGAATTGGCAACCAAAACAGAAGAATTAAATGCTCAAGTAAAGCAGAATATTTCTCATGTTTTATCTGGTGATTCTCATACGTTAAATTTTGGTCCTCAACATCCATCTGCACATGGTGTGTTGCGTGTTGTGATGGAGTTAGAGGGCGAAATTATTAAGCGTGCAACACCGCATATTGGGCTGTTGCATCGTGGTACGGAAAAATTATTAGAGCATAAAGCATATCATAAAGGTCTTCCTTATTTTGATCGTTTGGACTATGCTTCTCCAATGAGTGAAGAGCATGCGTATGTTCTTGCAACTGAAAAATTGTTGCGTGTTGACGTGCCTGATAGAGCAAAATGGATACGTGTTTTATTTGCGGAAATTACCCGTATTTTAAATCATTTATTAAACGTAACAGCAATGGGCTTGGATTGCGGTGCGATGACACCTGCATTATGGGCTTATGAAGAACGTGAACGTTTGATGGAATTTTATGAAGGTGTGTCTGGTGCGCGTTTTCATGCGAATTATTTTCGTCATGGTGGTGTGGCAAAAGACTTGCCTGCTGGAATGGAAGAAAAAATCGGTAAATGGGTTCAACATTTCCCAAAGATTGTTGATGATATCGAAGGTCTTTTAACAAATAATCGTATCTGGAAACAAAGAACGGTTGGTATCGGTGTTTGTACGACTGAGGAAGCACTATCATGGGGGTTCTCTGGTCCTTGTTTACGAGCATCTGGAGTTCCATGGGATTTGCGTCGCTCTCAGCCATATGATAATTATGACAAGGTTGATTTCCAAGTGCCCGTTGCGCGTCAAGGAGATTCGTATGATCGTTATTTAATCAGAGTTATCGAGATGCGGGAAAGCGCCAAGATTATTGAGCAATGTTTGAATAAAATGCAGCCTGGGGCGATAAAGGTTGAAAATGAAAAGATTTCTCCTCCTAAGCGTAAAGATATGAAACATTCTATGGAATCTTTGATTAACCACTTTAAACTTTACAGTGGTGGTTTCCATGTTCCTGCTGGCACAACTTATACGGCTGTTGAAAGTCCCAAGGGAGAATTTGGAGTGTATTTGGTTGCTGATGGTGGAACAAAACCGTATCGTTGTAAAATACGTCCAACTGGTTTCTCTCATTTGCAAGCATTAGGTGAATTGTCACATCGTCATATGTTGGCTGATATGGTGGCGATTATTGGCTCTATGGATTTGGTTTTCGGTGAAGTGGATAGATAGGGTGTTATGTCAGAGGAATCTATGAATATACAACCTGCTGAATTTTCTTTCGATCGAGAAAGTGAACAGCAAATTGAAAAAATATTAGCAAAATATCCTGCTGCACGAAAAGCGAGTGCTGTTATTTCGTTATTATATGTGGTTCAAAATCAAATGAATCGTCAAACGAAGAGTGCATGGATCCCAAAGGTTGCAATGTCTGTCGTCGCTGAACGTCTAGAGATTTCACCTATGCGTGTTTTTGAAGTTGCAACATTTTATACAATGTTCAATTTGAAACCTATTGGTCAATATCATTTGCAAGTTTGTGCGACAACGCCTTGTTGGTTAAGAGGATCGGACGATATTGTGACTGCTTGTAAAGAAGCAACGGGTATCAAAGAGTTTGGACAAACTAGCAAAGATGGAATGTTTACACTTTCCGAGGTAGAATGTCTGGGCGCATGTGCTAATGCACCTATTTTACAAGTCGATCATGATTATTACGAAGATATGACCGCAGAGAGTACAATCAAATTAATTGATCTGTTGCGACAGGGAAAAAAACCTTCACATGGTTCAATGATTGATCGCTTTAACTCTGCACCCATAGGTAAGAAATTTTCACAAAATACAGAGGCCAAAGATGTTAAGTGATAAGGATCGTATTTATCTTAATTTACATGGCCAGGATGATTGGAAATTGGCTGGCGCACGCCGTCGTGGTGATTGGGATAATACCAAGGATATATTGGCTTTGGGTCGTGAAACAATCATTAAAACGGTCATAGATTCAGGTCTTCGTGGTCGTGGTGGTGCAGGATTCTCTACAGGTTTAAAATGGTCTTTTATGCCTAAGAATGACGGTCCTTTGCCTCATTATCTTGTGATTAATGGGGATGAATCAGAGCCAGGGACTTGTAAAGATCGTGAAGTAATGCGACATGAACCCCATAAAATTGTTGAAGGGGCATTACTGGCTTCTTTTGCGATTGGTGCTCATACGGCATATATTTATATTCGTGGTGAATATTATAATGAAGCAAATCGTTTGCAGGCTGCGATTGACGAGGCTTATGAAGCTGGTTTGATTGGCAAAAATGCTTGTGGCAGTGGTTGGGATTTTGATTTTTATATTCATCGTGGTGCAGGGGCTTATATCTGTGGTGAAGAAACGGCTCAGTTGGAAAGTTTAGAGGGTAAAAAAGGGCAGCCCCGTTTAAAACCACCTTTTCCTGCAGGTAAAGGACTATATGGTTGTCCAACAACGATTAACAACGTTGAAAGTATTTCTGTAACACCAACTATTTTGCGTCGTGGCTCTGCTTGGTTTGCTGGAATTGGTCGTCCAAATAATACGGGACCTAAATTAATGGCGATCTCTGGGCATGTGAATACGCCTTGTGTTTTCGAAGAGGCTTTGGGGCTGCCAATTAAAGAGGTTATTGAAACGCATGGCGGTGGTGTTCGTGGTGGATGGGATAATTTGTTAGCAGTTATTCCTGGTGGCACTTCAATGCCGATGTTAAACAAAGAGGCTTGTGAAGCTACGCTGTTTGATTTTGACGGATTACGGGATGCTGGTTCTGGTTTGGGAACTGCTTGTATGGTGGTGATGGATAAATCCACAGATATTATTCGTGCTGTAACTTTGCTTTCAAAATTTTATAAGCATGAAAGTTGTGGGCAATGTACACCATGTCGTGAGGGTTCAAACTGGGTGCTGAAAGTCATGCAACGCATGACCGAAGGGCGTGCAGAAATTGAAGAAATTGACATGTTGATGGATGTGACCAAAAGCATTGAAAATACAACAATTTGTGCAATGGGCATGTCTGTTGCTTGGCCTGTTCAAGCATTAATTCGTAATTTTCGACCTGTCATGGAACAACGAATTATGGATTATAAAAAATCACGTGGTGGAGCCTCACAGATTCAGGTTCCAAGTGATGCGGCAATAGGGGGCTTATAGGTAAGGGATATGGCAAAAGTAATCGTAGATGGTATTCCTGTAGAAGTACCAAATGGTTCTTCTGTATTGCAAGCTTGCGAAGCTGCAGGAAAAGAAATTCCTCGTTTTTGTTATCATGACAAATTATCTGTTGCTGGTAATTGCAGAATGTGTATGGTCGAAATTACAGGCGCTCGTAAGCCTTTGGTTTCTTCATGCTCTCAACCGGTAATGGAAGGGATGCAAGTTACAACAGATTCTGAAACGGTTCGTGCAGCACGTCGAAGTACAATGGAGCTTTTGTTAATTAATCATCCTCTGGATTGTCCAATTTGCGATCAAGGTGGTGAATGTGATTTGCAAGATCAAGCCGTTGGATATGGACGAGATTGTTCTCGTTATACCGATGAAAAACGCGCTGTGGTTGACAAATATATGGGTCCATTGATTCGTACTGTGATGACACGGTGTATTCAATGTACACGTTGTGTTCGTTTTACCAATGAAATTGCTGGAACTGCTGAGTTAGGAGGTATTTTTCGTGGCACGAACATGGAAATTACTCCTTTTATTGAGCAAAGTTTGGTATCTGAACTTTCAGGTAACTTAATTGATGTTTGTCCAGTTGGTGCGTTAACTTCTAAACCAACAGCGTTTTATTATCGTTCTTGGGAATTAAAAAATACAGATTCTATCGACGTTGTTGATGCAGTTGGTACTAATATCATGCTACAGATACGTGGTAACGAAGTGATGCGTGTTTTACCTCGCAGAAATGATGATGTTAATGAAGAATGGCTTTCTGACAAAGGACGTTTTTCTTTGGATGGGCTTAAACGTCGCCGTTTAGATCGTCCATGGATTAAAAAGAACGGTAAACTTGTTGAAGCCTCTTGGTCTGAAACTATTCAATATGTTGCTGATAAATTAAAAATGGTTGCTGCTGATCGTATTGGTGCAATCGCTGGTGATTTATGTGATGCAGAGAGTATGTCGGCATTAAAACATTTAATGAACACATTGGGATCATCAAATACCGATTGCCGTCAAGACAATGCGTATTACGATATTTCTGAACGTGGGAATTATGTATTCAACACGACGATCGCAGGGATTGAAGATGCTGATGCTTTATTGGTAATTGGTTCATTCCCAAGGCAAGAGGCTCCTGTATTAAATGCACGTATTCGTAAACGGTGGCTGTCTTTAACAGAGCAATTCCCAATTGCTTATATTGGTGAGCTTCCAGACGATCCAACGTATAAAGTTGACCATTTTGGGGATAGCCCAGAACTCATCAATGATCTTTTATCAGGTAATCATGCGTTTGCTGAAATTTTGAAAAATGCAAAAAAACCTATGATTATTTTAGGTCATGGTGCGTTAACACGTCCTGATTCAAAAATAATCTTTGAAAAAACGATGGCTTTGGCGAATGCTATTAATGCGGTTTCAGAGAGCTGGAATGGGTTCAACATATTGCATCATGCGGCATCTCGTGTTGCAGGTCTTGATTTAGGCTTTGTTCCACAAGGGCAAGGTAAAGACATTACCGCGATGGTAAATGGCGGTGTGGATGCTTTATGGTTGCTTGGTGCAGATGAAGTTGATCTTTCTGGATTACCCCCTGAATGTTTTGTGATTTATCAAGGGCATCATGGAGAACGCGCAGCCTCTCGTGCAGATGTGATTTTACCAGGTGCTGCCTATACAGAAAAATCTGGAACTTATATAAATACAGAAGGGCGTGTTCAACGGAGTTTCCGTGCGATATGTCCTCCTGGTGAAGCAAAAGAAGAATGGTCAGTGATTTATTCTATTGGTCAGGCATTATCTGTTGAGCATCCTTATCGAGATTTAGAAACATTGCGTCACTATATGGCAGAGGTAAATCCAGTTTTCGCACAATGTGGATTGGTTAAAAATTCTGTAAATGTTTCTGTTGGTGATGGTGTGCAAGGAAACTTTGAAAAGCAAGAGCTTAGAGCTGTTATCTCAGATTATTTCTTAACAAATTCAATTAGTCGGGCAAGTGTGACAATGAATGAATGTTCGAAGTTGCGGTATGCACCTTCGGCTGAGGCAGCGGAGTAATCGACGTGGAGCATTTCTTTTTACATACGATGGTTGGATCGATTGTTCTGATTGTTTTAAAGGTTCTTGCGGTTTTAGTCCCATTATTGATTGGGGTAGCATATCTGACGTGGATTGAACGTAAAGTATTGGCTGCAATTATGCTTCGTAAAGGACCAAACGTTGTTGGACCTTTTGGACTGTTGCAACCTTTTGCTGATGCTGTGAAAATGATTTTTAAAGAAACCATTATCCCAGCCAAAGCAAATCGCGCTCTTTTCTTTATTGCACCTATTCTTGGTTTTTCACTTTCGATGCTCGCTTGGGCAGTTATCCCCGCGAATGACGGCTGGGCGGTTGCGAATTTGAATATTGGTATTTTATATTTATTAGCCATTTCTTCAATCAGTATTTATGCAACATTGCTTGCTGGTTGGGGGTCTAATTCAAAATATGCATTACTGGGGGCGATGCGTGCTGCGGCACAGATGATTTCTTATGAGTTGGCAATGGGGTTGGTTATTGCGTCTATTTTATTATTAGTAGGCAGTGGTAATTTGAATGATATTGTGTTGGCACAACGACATGTTTGGTTCTTTTTACCCATGTTCCCCATGTTCATTATTTTCTTTATTTCTTGTTTAGCAGAAACAAATCGTCCACCATTTGATTTTGCTGTTGGTGAAAGTGAATTGGTTGCTGGGTTCTTTGCTGAATATTCATCCATGGCTTTTGGTTTATTTTTCTTGGCTGAATATGGAAATATGATTTTAATGTCAGCCATTATCAGTATTTTATTCCTTGGTGGATGGCTGCCTCCATTTGACTGCGTTCCATTTACGTGGATACCGGGACCTTTTTGGTTGATTATCAAGATTTTAATTTGCTTATTCTGCTTTATTTGGGTCAGAAGTGCTTTTCCAAGATATCGTTACGATCAATTAATGCGTTTGGGATGGAAAGTATTCTTGCCATTTACATTGGCTTGGGTTGTATTGACAGCAGGCTTTATGATGGCTACGGGCATTGGTATTTATGGAGGAGCAGGTTAAATGGGGTTTATCGATAGAACTGCGCGATCCTTTTTATTGTCAGAGTTACTGACAGGTTTAGGAATCACATTACGTTACTTTTTTAAACCAAAAGCAACGATCAATTATCCTTATGAAAAAAGCCCATTATCCCCTCGATTTCGTGGTGAGCATGCGTTACGTCGCTATGCAAATGGTGAAGAACGTTGTATTGCGTGTAAATTATGTGAAGCAACCTGTCCTGCTGAAGCAATTACGATTGAAGCAGAAGCAAGAAGTGATGGTTCAAGAAGAACAACACGCTACGACATTGATATGACCAAATGTATTTATTGTGGGTTATGTCAAGAAGCATGTCCTGTGGATGCTATTGTTCAAGGACCAAATTATGAGTTCGCAACTGAAACCAGAGAAGAGTTAATGTATAATAAACACAAACTATTATCGAATGGTGATCAATGGGAAAGTGCTTTGGCACTGCGGTTGGAACAGGATGCCCCTTATCGGTAGGTGGGAATTAATAACAATGATGGATAACATGTTTTTATTACAAATAGGCCTTGTGCCCCTACACAAAGGATCAGGGGCATGATGCCAATTATTCTTTTTTATATTTTCGCAGTGATCTTGCTGTTATCAGCTGTAATGGTTGTTAGTTCTCGCAATTCTGTTCATGCTGCTTTGTTTCTAGTTTTGGCATTTTGTAATGCGTCAGGATTATTTCTGATTGCTGGTGCAGAATTCTTGGCTATTTTATTGGTTGCAATTTATGCTGGCGCAGTAATGATTTTATTCCTTTTTATTGTCATGACAATGCAAACCAACTTGGTTCAGCTTAAAGAAGGAATGCAGCATTATTTACCTGTTGGTTTTTGTATTGCAGTTATATTGGTGGTTGAACTTATTCTTGTTGCCGTTAATTGGCATATTGATCCACAAGTTGCCGATGCTGCACGTCAACCATTGTTACAAAATATGTCCAATACTAAAGCGTTAGGGTCATTAATTTATACAGATTATGTATTTTTGTTCCAAATGGCAGGTTTGGTTTTATTGGTCGCAATGATTGGTGCAATTGTTTTGACCCTGCGTAAACGCCCAAATAATCGTAGACAAGTTGTTGCTCGTCAACATATGCGTGAGCCTAATCAAACTTTGGAAATGAGTTCCGTAGACTTGAATAAAGGGGTTGATGAATTGGGTGGATTCTTAAGACCAAAAGAAACTTATTACGGCATTGCTCAAGAGGACTCATTCGGACCAAAGCCTGGAGATAAGATGGATATTACAGAAAAAAGACAAGAGCGGGAGCAGTCAAAATGAATATTTTGAATACAGTAGGGATTGCACCGTATCTGATTGTAAGCGGGCTTTTATTTACAATTGGTTTGTTTGGGATTTTTGCAAGTAGAAAGAATTTGATCGTTATTTTAATGTCGATTGAATTGATGTTATTATCTGCTAATCTTAATTTAATTGCTTTTTCTTCAGCTTTGGAAAATTTGACAGGTCAAGTTATGGTAATGTTTACCTTGACAGTCGCAGCAGCAGAATCTGCGATTGGTTTGGCAATTGTGATGGTTTATTATAGAAACCGTCATTCCGTCGAAGTTCAAGACACAACGATGATGAAAGGGTAATAGGAAAATGGCACCAATAACATCATCGTTATTTGCAATATCTGTTTTTGCCCCATTGGGTGGATTTTTAATTGCTGGATTATTAGGTAGAGTTCTTGGCGACAAGTTTGCTAAATTAATTTCTATCTTTGGAATGTTTGTGGCTGTTGTATTCTCGTGGTGTGTGTTAGGGAGCATGCTTCATTCAGGTATTGGCAGCACAATCGTACCAATATTTGAGTGGATTCACGCTGGTAATTTTAATGTCAGCTGGTATCTTAGAATGGATATGCTATCTGTATCTATGTTGACAATGGTAACTAGTGTATCTTTGCTAGTGCATATTTACAGCGTTGGCTACATGTCTCATGAAACCATGCCGACCTATCGCTTCTTTGCATATTTATCATTATTTACGTTTAGTATGTTAATGTTGGTGACCTCTGATAATTTAATTGAATTATTCTTTGGTTGGGAAGCTGTTGGACTGTCCAGTTATCTGTTAATTGGATATTGGTATACACGTCCTTCTGCAATTGCTGCGGCGATTAAAGCGTTTGTAGTTAATCGTATTGCTGATTTATTTTTTCTTGTCGGGATTTGTGTGTTATTTCTTTTATCAGGTTCTGTATTTTATGATGACATTTTTCATAAAATCCCTGAATTGGCGAACACACAATATCATCTATTGGGATATAGCTTTCAAGCATATGAATTTATCGCATTGCTTTTATTTATTGGTGCAATGGGTAAATCAGCTCAGTTATTTTTGCATGTTTGGTTGCCTGACGCGATGGAGGGGCCAACACCTGTATCAGCATTAATTCATGCTGCGACAATGGTGACTGCGGGTGTCTTCTTAATGGCACGTATGTCGCCATTAGTTGAGTTTGCCCCACATGTGAAAATGTTTATCGTGATTATGGGGGCTACAACAGCGTTTTTTGCTGGAACTGTGGCACTGGCTCAACCTGATATTAAAAAGTCAATTGCATATTCAACTTGTTCTCAATTAGGATATATGTTCGTTGCAGTGGGTGTTGGTGCGTATCAAGTTGCGATGTTCCATTTGACAACACATGCGTTCTTCAAGGCTTTATTGTTCCTTGGTGCAGGTTCTGTTATTCATGCATTACATGATGAACAAGACATGTTCAAAATGGGTGGGTTGTCTAAGAAATTACCAGCCACTTGTTTGTTAATGTGGATCGGTTGTTTGGCATTGGGTGGGATTTTCCCATTCGCAGGATATTGGTCAAAAGATGCAATTATGGAAGCTGCATGGATGTCAGGTAGCACCGTGGGGCATTATGCTTGGATCATGACAGCGATTACCGCATTTTTAACAGCTTTCTATAGTTGGCGTTTATTATTTTTGGTTTTCCATGGCAAACCAAAAGATCAAAAATTATACGATCATGCGCATGAGTCATCTTTTGTAATGACATTACCCATGTGTGTGTTGGCAACGGGTGCAGTTATTGGTGGTTTCGTATTAGAACCTTATTATATTGGTCATCATCAATTGGCTTTTTGGAATGATTCAATTTTTAATGCACCCACAAATCATATTATGACGTTAATGCATCATACGCCTTACTTGATTGCGAAAGCACCTTTGGCTCTGGGTATATTAGGTATTGTTGTTGCCTTTGTTTGTTATATTGTGGCACCTAAGATTCCGGTTATGATGGCTTCTGGGTTAAAAGGAGTTTATCAATTCCTGTTAAATGCATGGTATTTCGACAAATTATATGATTTTATTTTCGTACGTCCTTATGTCGTATTTTCCAAGTTATTGTGGAAAGTAGGAGATCAAGAAATTGTTGAAGGAATGCCTGTTGCGCTTGCGCGAATAACTGATCGTACAGCAAAAGGAGTTTCTTGGATTCAAAATGGTTCTTTTGCTTTTTATGCTTTTACCATGGCAATTGGGTTGGTGGTGGTTCTTGCCACTTTCCTGATCTATCATTGATTTTAGAAAGTCAGGATTAATCCGATGAATTGGACACTTGCTATTCCAGAGATTGTTTTATCAATCAGTGGTCTTATTATTCTCTTATGGGGCGCAATTCAAAAGAAAGGAAATACTTTCTTTCCTTGCGCAATCCTTTCTGTTGCTGCATTTGTTGCAGTGGGTTTTTTAACGTTAACGGTTTCTAATGGCGTTGGATATGATGGGTTATTCATCAATGATGAATTTGCGCGTTATATGAAACTTTTGATTATTATTGCTGGTTTTTTAAGTATCATTTTATCCATTGATTTTAATGGTAAAAACGATACGAATTGTTTTGAATTTATTGCATTAATTGTGTTTTCTACGGTTGGTGCAATGGTCATGGTTTCATCAAATAATTTGATGACATTGTATATGGGGCTAGAGCTATCCTCTTTGGCTTTATATATCCTTTGTGCAATTGACCGGAAAAATGTATTTTCAGCAGAATCTGGTGTGAAATATTTTGTATTAGGTTCCGTTGCTTCTGGAATTTTGCTTTACGGTATTTCTATGATTTATGGATTTTCTGGCGGAATGGGCTATGCAAATATCCATCAAATTATTGCTTCTGATCATGCTTTATCAGCAGGTTTTGCGGTTGGTTTGGTGTTTGTTTTGGTTGGGTTATGCTTTAAGATCTCTGCGGTTCCTTTCCACATGTGGACACCTGATGTGTATCAAGGTGCGCCCACGCCAGTAACGACATATTTATCAACAGCACCTAAATTTGCAGCTTTTGCATTATTTTTACGTTTGATGGTTGGTCCTTTTGGTCACTTATCTCCGCAATGGCAGTTATTGATCGAAGTGATTGCTATTTTATCCATTATTGTTGGTAGTATTGGTGCAATTGGGCAAGTAAATATCAAACGTATGATGGCTTATTCTTCAATTGCTCATATGGGTTATGCTTTGGTTGGCTTGGCTGCTGCAACACCTGAAGGTGTTATGGGAACATTAGTTTATTTAACAACGTATCTGTTTATGAATATTGGAACATTTGCTGTGATTGCTGCGATGTCCAGAAAAGGACATATTGTTGAAAATATTAATGATCTTGCTGGACTTGGCAAAACCGATCCTGGAATTGCAACAGCAATGGCTATTTTTATGTTTAGCATGGCTGGTGTGCCCCCTTTGGCTGGGTTCTTTGGTAAGTTTTTAGTATTCAAAGCGGCTCTTGGTGTGGATTTATATGCTTTGACAATTATTGGTATCTTAGCCAGTGCAGTTGGTGCATTCTTTTATTTGCGTATTGTCAAAATCATGTTCTTTGATAAAGCAGCAGAGGCTTTGGATCAACGCTCTTTATCGTTGTCATTTGTTACATTTAGCATGGGGACATTAACGCTTGTGTTCATGCTCTTTTTATCCCCAGTGATACAAATGGGTCATATTGCAGCGCAATCTTTATTCCAATAATATGTAGGTTAAGGTGGATAATAAAATTACCTGGCAGGTAGAGCATTATCCAACCTTGCCATCAACGAATGATTATTGTATTGAACAAGCCAGATTAAAAAAGAAAACTAATCTGGCTGTTTTGACAGATTCCCAGACTGCTCCACGTGGAAGCCGCGGGCGGGAATGGATTGAGCCGACTGGGAATCTGGCATTATCTTTTTTATATTGGCCATCATTTTCTGTTGAGAAAGTGGGTTGGTTACCTTTTATATCTTCCTTGGCGTTATTTGATGCGGTAACGGAATTATGTGGTTCATATTCTGATTTACGTATAAAATGGCCGAATGATTTACTTTTCCAAAATAAAAAAATAGCTGGTATTCTTATTGAAAGTCATGTTGAATATCCAGATATATTGGAATGGTTGGTCATAGGAATAGGGCTAAATATTTGTTTTGCGCCTGTGGTTGTAGGAAGAGAAATAGGGTGCTTACGTGATTTTATTGGTGGGGATCTACCAAGTTCGTCGTTGGTTGCTCAGAAGATAAGTGAGTATTTAGCATTCTGGATAGATTGTTTGTGTCAAGGTAAAGAGGCATTAATTCGCAAATCTTGGCTCAAAAAAGGGTTGCCTTTGGGGTCATCTTTAACAGTAACAAGTGGTAATAAAAAATATATTGGTATATATAAAGGGATTGATGAAAAAGGCTTTTTACTATTACAAACGGAAACAGAGTTAAAGCATTTATCAGCAGGTGAATTATTTTGTTTGGATCAGAGTGGGAATAAATAGACGTGCTTTTGGTAATTGATGTAGGGAATACAAATATTGTATTTGCTGTTCACGATGGTCAGGATTGGTTGGGAACATGGCGTGTGGCAACGACGGCTAATCGGACCTCCGATGAATATGCAGCAACATTAATAGTGCTAATGGAAAGGCAAAATATTCCTGTTCATAAGATTTCACGTGCGATTATAGGAACCGTCGTTCCTCCTGTTTTGTATCAGCTTTTGACATTGTGTCGTGTTTGGTTTTCTGTTGATCCTATTGTTGCATCCTCATCATTGGATTGGGGGTTTGAGATTCAAACGGATAACCCACAAGAAGTAGGCGTTGACCGTTTGTTGAATGGGATGGCAGCGCATCAACTATATGGTGGTCCATTGGTTGTAGTAGATTTGGGAACGGCGACTACTTTTGATATTATAGATAAAGACGGAAACTATTGCGGAGGGGTTATTTCACCAGGACTGACCCTTTCTTTGGAAGCATTACATAGTGCGGCAGCAAGATTGCCAAGAATTGGTTTTGGAAGACCTCAATCGGTTATAGGAAAAGAGACGATTGGGGCGATGAAGTCGGGTATTTATTGGGGATATATCGGGCTTATTGAAGGTATTATTGAACGAATTAGAAAAGAACATTCTGTCTCGGAAATTACAGTTATTGGGACAGGGGGGTTGGCACGATTACTAGCTGAAGGAACCTCTATCTTTAAAGAAATTAATGCAGAGTTAACTCTGGAAGGACTTAGACTCCTTGCAAATCGAAATTCATCAGGAAACAAAAAGTAAATAAAATATAAAAGAAAAGGACTAATATGAATGAACAAGTAAACGATTTTGCCTTTCTCCCTCTTGGGGGAACGGGTGAGATCGGTATGAATTTTAATCTATATCGATTAAATGGGAAATGGTTGGCGATTGATTGTGGGATTGGCTTTAGTGGTAACGATATGCCAGAAGCGGATATTTTGGTTCCAGATCCAGAATTTATCGCTCGTCATAAAAAGGATTTATTAGCTTTAGTTATTACACATGCACATGAAGATCATATTGGTGCGGTGACTTATCTGTGGCAAGATTTGGAATGTCCTATTTATGCGACCAAATTTGCGGCTTCTATTTTAAGACGTAAATTATATGAAGCAGGTATGTTGGAAGATGTGACGATTCATCTTATTAATATGAGTGATCGTTTTAATATTGGTGAATTTGATTTGGAATTTATTCCAGTTACTCATTCTATTCCAGAGGCTCAAAGCGTTTTTATCCGTACACCTTATGGTAATGTGTTACACACAGGGGATTGGAAATTGGATCCAGAGCCTGTGATTGGGGATGTGACGAATTTAGAAAAGTTCGCTGAATTAGGGCGAGAAGGCGTGTTGGCAATGGTATGTGATAGTACCAATGTTATTGTAAAACGTAAGCCTGAATCTGAATCCCAAGTGCGTCGCAGTTTAGTTGATTTGATTGCCAGTATCAAGGGGCGTGTTGCAGTTACTTGTTTTGCAAGTAACGTGTCGCGTGTAGAAAGTATCGCTTTTGCTGCAAAGCAAGCTAATCGTCCTGTTGTCATTATTGGTCGTTCATTAAAAAATCTTGAAATAGCAGCCAGAGAAAATGGGTATTTAGCAGATATCCCTCCGTTTTATACTGAACAAAATATGAATGATGTTGATTTAGATCACGTTGTTTTTATTGTAACAGGCAGTCAAGGGGAGGAGCGTTCTGCATTGACACGCATCTCTTTTGATGTGCATCAGCATATTTCTTTTGGAACTGGGGATACCGTTATTTATAGCAGTCGCACCATTCCGGGAAATGAGTTGGCGATTATGCGTGTTCAAGATAATCTTGCGCGTCGCGGAGCCAGAGTGATTACATCAAGAGATCATTTTGTGCATGCTTCTGGACATGCAAGTTATGAAGAAGTGTGCGAATTATATAAGTTGGTAAAGCCTACTTATGGAATTCCTGTACATGGGGAGTGGATACATTTAAATGCACAAGCCAATGTTGCTAAGGAACATAACGCAGAACCTATTTTACTTGAAGATGGGGATATTTTGCGTCTTGGTCCAGGAAAGCCCCAAATTGTTGCTGGGGCACCATGTGGGCGTTTAGTTATTGATGGTAATCGTTTATTGTCTGTGGACGGGGATGTGTTATCTGCTCGACGTCGTATGTTATATAATGGTGTCGTTGTCGCTAGTTTTGCAGTGAATATGAATGGTGATCTTTTAAGCGATCCCAATATCAGCGCCCCTGGATTGTTCGATCAACATGATGAAGAATTTGACGATGTGATTGACGAATTTGGAGAAATGTTAGAGTGTTTGCCACATAAAGTGCGTGTAAATGATGAAGAATTGGTGGATAATGCCAAGATGATATTACGCCGTATTCTTGGGCGCAGGCTTAAAAAGAAACCAATGGTTGATATTCATTTATTACGTCTTTAATTTTTGTAAAGAATCTCATTATAATGATGAGATTTTTTATTTTCGGAATCATACTTCAAACCTATTTTTAGGATCGATTAGTTTATGCGTTTATCTTCAAGTTTTCTTCCAACGTTAAAAGAAGTTCCAGCAGAGGCACAAATTGTTTCTCATCGTTTAATGCTTCGAACCGGCATGGTTCGCCAAATGTCTTCTGGCATTTATGCTTGGTTGCCAGCTGGGTTGCGTGTGTTAAATAAGATCGCTGATATTGTTCGTGAAGAGCAAGAGGCAATTAATGCGCAAGAAGTGTTAATGCCAACATTGCAATCTGCTGATCTTTGGAAACGTTCTGGGCGTTATGATGCTTATGGACCAGAAATGTTGCGTATTGTTGATCGTCATAAACGTGATTTATTATATGGACCAACGAATGAGGAAATGATTACTGATATTTTTGATCAGTTTGTGACTTCTTACAAAGGCTTGCCAGCTTTATTATATCAAATTCAATGGAAATTCAGGGATGAAATTCGTCCACGCTTTGGTGTAATGCGTGGTCGTGAATTTTATATGAAAGATGGTTACAGCTTTGATGTTGATTATGATGGCGCCGTTGTGACTTATCATAAAATGATGTTGGCTTATCTTCGTACATTTCAACGGATTGGGGTCAAAGCAATTCCTATGTTGGCGGATACGGGACCAATTGGTGGTGATCTAAGCCATGAATTTATTATTTTAGCGCCTACTGGAGAGAGCGGTATTTTCTTTGATTCTGCATTTGCCGATCAAAATTGGTTAGAAATGCCAGTGGATATTGAAGATAAAAACTCTTTGGCTGCGTTTTTTAAACGGATGACTAGTTTTTATGCTGCAACAGATGAAAAACATGATGAAGCAGAGTGGGAAAAAGTCCCTCAAGAGAGAAAATGTGAGGGACGTGGGATCGAAGTCGGTCAAATTTTCTATTTTGGCACTAAATATTCAGAATCAATGGATGTAACTGTCGCTGGATCAGACAGCAAACCAATCTATCCTCATATGGGTTCTTATGGTATTGGGGTTTCTCGTTTGGTTGGTGCAATTATTGAATCATCTCATGATGAAAACGGGATTATTTGGCCAGATGCTGTGGCACCTTTCAAAGCGGTGATTATTAATCTTGGTATGAAAGATCAAGCCTGTAAAGATGTGTGTGAGTCTTTATATCAAACTGATTCAGAAAATTTTCTTTATGATGATCGTGATGAACGTGCAGGGGCGAAATTTGCGGATGCAGATTTGATGGGACATCCTTGGCAAATTATTGTGGGACCTCGTGGGGTTGCACAAAATATTGTCGAGATTAAACGCAGAAAAACAGGAATGCGCGCTGAAGTGCCTGTCGATCAGATTTTGGAATATATTTCCGCTCATCAGGATTAATGAATATGTTTGGCTCTTTTGAAAGAATGGTTGCAAAACGTTATTTACGCGCTCGCAAAGGGGAACGTTTTGTTTCTGTTATTGCTATTTTTTCCCTTATTGGAATAGCTCTTGGCGTAGGGACGTTAATTGTTGTTATGGCTGTGATGAATGGCTTTAAGGACGATTTATTAGGTCGTATTCTTGGGTTGAATGGAGATTTGAGTGTTTATGGACAAATGTCTTATAATGGTCCTCAACCCATTACCGATTATGATCGTCTTGCCTTACGTATGGAAAAAATTCCAGGGGTAAAAACAGCCATTCCTTTCACAGAGGGGCAAGTTTTATTAAGTGCAGGGAATTATAATTCTGGGGGTATGGTGCGTGGTATGAGCGCTGATGGTCTTAAAAAGCTATCAGTCGTCAGCAAGAGCCTTACCCAAGATGCTTTTGAACGATTCAAAGGGGATGATGCGATTGTTATTGGTAAGACTTTGGCAGATCGTGCAGGTCTTGGGATTGGTTCCAAAGTTACCTTAATTTCCCCCCAAGGTTCAGCGACTGTGATGGGAAATATTCCTCGGATCAAAGCTTATACGGTTGTTGGGATTTTTGATTCAGGAATGCATGAATATAATTCCAGCTATGTCTTTTTACCTATTTCAGCAGCACAAAAATTTTTTCAAATCAAAGATGGTGTAACTGGAATACAAATTTCCACTACAGATCCAGCCAAGGTTCAAAAAACGACGCAGGTCTTAATCTCTGAATTTCATGATCAAAATTTGCGTTTCCTTGATTGGACACAAAGCAATAATGCGTTTTTTGGAGCGGTTCAAGTTGAACAAAATGTGATGTTCTTGATTTTAACATTAATTATTTTGGTTGCTGCCTTTAATGTGATTTCATCATTGATTATGATGGTCAAAGATAAAACGCGAGATATTGCAATTTTACGAACGATGGGTGCATCACGTGGAGCAATCATGCGGATTTTCTTGATGTGTGGTGCTTCTGTAGGAGTAACTGGGACTGTGGCAGGGACAGTCATTGGTATATTATTTTGTCAGAATATAGAACATATTCGTCAAGGATTGCAAAAATTAACAGGGACGAATTTGTTTAATCCTGAAGTATATTATTTGGAACATTTGCCAGCGAAATTAGATTGGGCAGATGTCATTCAAATTGTTATAATGGCGTTGGCTTTATCCTTACTGGCAACTTTATATCCTTCTTGGAAAGCAGCTCGTACAGATCCAGTAGAAGGATTACGCAATGAATAATTCAATTCAAGTTGTATTAGAGCTCAAAAATGTTCATGTTTCTTATAAAAGTGGGGACGAGCAGTTACAAGTTTTAAAAGGCGCTGATTTTACACTCTATCCAGGTGAGATCGTGGCTTTGGTGGCACCTTCTGGAACGGGAAAATCCACATTATTGCATGTTGCTGGGTTGTTGGAAAAGCCTAGTAACGGTGAGATTTTTATTAATGGTCAAAATGCCGCCAAACTTAGTGAAAAAGAACGTACTATACTGCGGTTAAGATCAGTTGGGTTTGTGTATCAGTTTCATCATTTACTACCAGAATTTACAGCCATTGAAAATGTCATGATGCCACAGATGATTGATAAACAATCAAAATCAGTAGCATCACAAAAAGCAAAAGAATGGCTAGAGAAATTTGATTTGGGTCATCGCATTCATCATCAGCCCGGGAAGCTCTCAGGAGGGGAAAAACAACGTGTGGCAATTGCCAGAGCATTGGCGAACTCTCCTCATATTTTATTGGCTGATGAACCAACAGGTAATTTGGATGAAAAAACATCCGATCATGTTTTTGGTTTATTATTGCAAGCTGTGCGACAAGAAGGACTGGCAGCTTTGATTGTAACGCATAATAACGATCTTGCGTCTAAAATGGATCGTGTTATGACTTTGCAAGAAGGAAAGATTGTCCCTTTTACACTTTAGTTGAAATTAAGATATTATTATGAATTTGGCTCCTTTTATTCACTTACGCAATCATTCTGCATATTCACTTAGCCAAGGAGCTATTCGAGTGCCAAAAATGGTAGAGCTGGCAAAGAAAATGAATATGCCAGCGATTGCGATAACGGATACAGGGAACTTATTTGGAGCCTTGGAGTTCTCTAAAGCCTGTGTTGATGGTGGTATTCAACCGATTATTGGATCGCAAATTGGAATACCAGCGATTGGTGAAAATAGTGAATATGAACGCAGTTGGCCGATTGTATTATTGGCACAAAATGAAACAGGATTACTTAATTTACAATATTTGTCTTCTGAAGGGTTTTTAAAAGGCGATCCTTCTGATCCTGCGGTGGCGGTAGAGACAATTTGTGAGCATTCCGAAGGTCTAATTTTATTAAGCGGTGGTACTAGAGGACCTCTTTTTAAACTTCTTGCTGATGGGCAAGAAAAACATGCTGCTGACTTAATTGAACAATTGGCAAAATCTTTTCCTGACCGTTTGGTGGTAGAGTTAAACCGTCTTGGGCTTCCAGATGAAAAATCGATCGAACCAGGAATCATCGGACTTGCTGATCGTTTTGGTCTTCCTTTGGTTGCAACAAATGAATGTTTTTTTCCAACTCCAGATTTATATGAAGCCCATGATGCCCTAATTTGTATTGCTCAAGGCTGTACAGTGGATATGCAAGATCGGTGGAAAGTGACACCAGAAAACTGGTTTAAGCCGCCTGAAATGATGTGTGAACTTTTTGCTGATGTGCCCGAGGCTTGTTCCAATACGATAGAAATAGCTAAACGCTGTGCCGTTAAAATTGAAACGCGTAACCCCATGTTGCCTCAAAGTCGTAAGATCAAAGAAGGGACGACGGCAGATGAAACATTGAAAAACATGGCGCAAGAGGGGTTGGATGAGCGTTTAAAAGTCTATCCTGAGCTTTCTGAGGATGAGAAAAAAGAATATCAAGATCGTTTAGAATATGAAATCTCTGTGATTCAAAAAATGGGTTTTCCTGGATATTTTTTAATCGTTGCTGATTTTATTCAATGGGCGAAAGAAAATGATATCCCTGTGGGACCAGGTCGTGGTTCTGGGGCAGGGTCTTTGGTGGCTTGGGCATTAACCATCACCGATTTGGATCCTTTGCGTTTTAATTTATTGTTCGAACGGTTTTTGAATCCTGAACGTGTATCGATGCCTGACTTTGATATTGATTTTTGTCAGGATCGACGGGATGAGGTTATTGAATATGTTCGTCATGCGTATGGATTAAATCAGGTTGCTCAAATTATTACTTTTGGTAAATTGCAGGCCAGAGCTGCTGTGCGAGATGTGGGGCGGGTGCTTGGATTGCCATTTGGTATGGTGAATAAGGTTGCGGAATTAATTCCAAATAATCCAGCAAAGCCAACGACGCTTGGTCAAGCCATTGAGGGTGAACCTCGTTTACAAGAAATGCGTGACAGCGATGAGAATATTAGGCGTTTAATGGAAGTTGCTTTGCAGCTTGAAGGGTTATATCGCCATGCAGGAACCCATGCTGCTGGGGTAGTGATTGGTGATCGTCCTTTGGTCGAATTGGTACCACTTTACCGAGACCCACGCAGTGATATGTTGGTCACCCAATATAATATGAAATTCGTTGAACAAGTCGGCTTGGTAAAGTTTGACTTTTTAGGTTTAACGACACTGACGATTTTACAGCGTGCAGTCAATATGTTGGAAAAATTGGGGCAACATATTGATTTATCTTCTATTCCATTGGATGATAAACCGACCTACGAAATGTTAAGTCGTGGTGAATCTGGAGGCGTGTTCCAGTTCGAAGGCGCGGGCATGCGTGATGTATTGCGTCAGATGCAACCGACACGGATCGAAGACTTAATTGCAGCAGTGGCGCTATATCGTCCAGGACCTATGGCGAATATCCCCGATTATTGTCGCAGAAAACATGGCGAGGCATGGGAACCGCCGCACGAGCAAATACGTGATATTCTTGAAGAAACCTATGGCATCATGGTTTACCAAGAACAAGTGATGCAGATTGCTCAGAAAATGGCTAAATATAGCTTGGGTGCAGCGGATTTATTACGCCGCGCAATGGGTAAGAAAATCCGTGCAGAAATGGATCAGCAACGTGAGATTTTTACCAAAGGAGCCATCGAAAACGGCGTTGATGAGAAAAAAGCGATTGAAGTTTTTGATCTAATGGCACGTTTTGCCGATTATGGGTTTAATAAGTCTCATGCGGCGGCGTATGCGTTGGTATCCTATCAAACAGCATGGATGAAAGCCAATTATCCTGTCGCTTTTTTTGCAGCTTGTATGTCTTTAGCGATTGAAAAAACAGATAAATTGGCTGTGTTACGGCAAGAAGCGAAACGTATTAATATTTCAGTTTTGCCACCTGATATTAATAAATCAGGTGCTGATTTTGAGATTGAAAAGCAAGAAGATGGAACTTATGCTATTCGGTATGCTTTGGCTGCGATTAAACGGGCTGGTTTTTCCGCAATGCAAGCCGTTGCAGAGTCAAGAGGAGGGCAGCCTTTCAAAGATTTGGTTGATTTTGCTGAACGAATTGATTGTCAAAATCTGAACAAAGGTCAATTGGAAAATTTAGCCAAGGCAGGGGCGTTTGATTCGATTGAGCCTAATCGTCATAAGGTGTTTGCTGCAGCTGAAGTTATTTTGCGCAGAGCCCATGCTCGTAAAGATGAAAAGACTAGTGGACAGATTGGATTATTTCAAATGGGTAATTTCAAGACTGTTGAACCCTTGAAATTACCCACCGTTTTTGAGTGGCCTGAAATTGAGCGTTTAACGATGGAAGCCGAAGCCATTGGCTATCATATGACGGCGCATCCATTAGACTCATTCAGAGTTTTATTGCAAAAAATGGCTATTCAACCAATGACCAATTTGGAACATCTTGCGCGTTCTGGCAATACACGTATTCGATTGGCGGGTTGTATTTTAAATATAAAAGAGCGTCCTACTAAAAAGGGAACCAAGATGGCTTGGGTGGGGTTATCTGATAAAAGTGGCGCTTGTGAAGTAACTTTTTTCTCTGAGACGCTCAATCGCTCTAGAGATTTATTAGTGACAGGTCGTATGGTTATTGTAACCGTTGATTTGCGTATGGATGAAGAGAATTTACGAATTACTGCACAGCATGTTGAAGATTTAGAAGAAGCTATTACTGGGTTAGTTAAAGAGATCAAAATCTGGGTTAAGGATTTAAATGCTGTTGAGAAAATATCAAATATTTTACAGAATACCCAAAAAGGAAGAGGAAAAGTAGTGTTGGTACCTCAATGTACTAACCAACAAGAAGTAGAGATTATTTTACCTGATTTTTACAATGTCTCTCCAATTTTAGCTCAACATATCAAAGTTATTCAAGGTGTAGAGAAAGTGGAACAATATTAATTGAAAAAATGTGGCTAGCATAGAGTTTTAAATATGTAATGTGGTGTTTAAAACTGTCATATTATGTTTGTTATTGATTTTCTTTTTTAATTTTTATATTAGTGCCATGGCTTATATGGATCTCTATGCAAGGATATAACTTTATTATAATGATATAATAATTGCCGACTGTCTGCGAGTAAAAATATCTCTTAACCATTATGAATATATCAGAGAATAAAAGTAAACAGATGAATAAAAACATAATGATTATAATCTATATCTGTTTAACCCTCGTTGCTATTGGGTGTAGTTCACTCTTCTTTTATTCTTGGAATTCTGGTACATCTATTAAAAATCAATTGCAAGGAAACCTTTTGAAGAGCTTTAATATAGATGTATGCGAGATCAATAAGCATAAAATTTATGTTACAGGGTGGTCATATATTCCCAATCAAGATCACAGTGTTACAAAAATATATGCAGAAATGCAAAATGGCAGATTAATCCCTATTTCAAGCAATTTTGTTATTCGACAAGATGTCAGCAAAATATTTAGTGAAGGTAAGCTATATAAAAATTCTGGGTTTCAAGCTGCTAAACGATTTATTCATCAAGAAAATTTAACTAGAAAAATATTTATTGTTACTCAAAATGAAAATAATCAATCTTATGTTGCACAATTTATCTGTAAATAAATATTTCAAAGTTTTTTGCTTTAGTACAATTGTTTGTTTATTAGTTTTACTTTCCATGAGCTTGCATCTTGACCGAGCTACAGATGATGATTTTTTTTTATCAATAATACATAATTGGAATATTATTGATTATTTAGTGACACGATATAAAATATGGACAGGGCGTATTCCTTTGGAAGCGCTGATGGTGTGTACGATCAATTATCCCTTTTTTTGGAGAACAGCGATACCTTTATCTTTGCTGCTGTTATCGACTTCTATTAGTAAAATCGTCTGCGAAAAAGTAACTTTATATTATACTTTTATTACTTTGATATTGTTATTCGCCATACCATTATTTATTAACGCGAATGCAGCTTGGTGGATTACAGGTTTTTATATTTATTTATTACCGTTGTCACTAGCAACTTATGCGATTTCATTTATCGTAAATCAAACACAAACTAAGATACAATTTGTTTTAGTTTGTCTTACTACCTTTCTTTTTGCTTATGCAGAGCAAATAGGAGTGTTCTTTTTTTTGATTGTATTTACTATTTTTTGTAGCGAGAAAAGAACAAGAAAGTGTAAGAATTTTACAATTTATATCTTAGCAATTGTTAATTTCATTATATCCATAACAGCGCCAGGAAATTATATCAGATTACGTGCTGAAACATGGAGCTGGTTTCCAAATTATATTGAGTATTCTTTAATCCAAAAATTGTGTTTTGGTTTTGATAAACTTCATCAATTATTTGGATTTTATTGGAATGTTCCTTTAATTCTATTTATGTTTTTAATCATTTTATTATATATAGCATGCGGAACAAAATTCTTTATCGGCAATGTTTGTTTGGGAACACTGATTCTGTTTATCAGCATTTCTGTTGTGCGATGGAATGGTCTAAGTTTTGCGTTATTTGGAAAGAATTTTTTAAATGCTAATATGCTGCATGCTGAAAAATGGAGTTCAATATCAACCTATGTTTCGTATTTTTTTGTAATGATGGTTATGATTTCTCTTATTATTCTAATACTAGCCACATTAAAAAATAAACACACTATATTAATGGTACTAGGTATCTTTATCGTCGGTATTTTCGATACTGTCATTATTGGCTTTTCACCAACAATATATGCTTCTAGCCTGCGAATAGATTATGTGTTTGAGGTTTGTTGTGTGATGAATTGTATGTTTTTGATTCATAACATCAATCAATTAAATCCTAGGGTTCACAACAAACCTAATTAAATATTAAATGGTTTGTAACCATTCTGTATGCGTTAACACATGTGAAAAAAGGGTTAAATCTTTTTCCAAAGCAACGTTATGTTCTTGCATACTCAAAGTGGCACAACAGTCGCTGAGTGTTGTAACATCATAGCCTTTTTCATAAGCTGTGCGCACGGTTGATTCAACACAACAATTGGTTAAAAACCCGCAAATCGCAACAGCATGGATATCGAGTTGGCGTAAAATAAAATCAAGATTAGTGCTATAAAAAGCATCCAACCCACGTTTACCTTCAAGGATAATTTCATTAGGCAAAGGCTTTACATCCTCAACAATTTCTGCACCCCAGCTATTTTGACGAAATGCTTTGGTTGCAACAACATTTTGCAAAACACCATAAGTTGGTTTTCTAATTTCACGATAATTATTGGAAAAGCTAATAGGGGAATAAATAATGGTTATTCCTTTTTCTCTGGCTGCTTTTAATGCAGATTGGCTGTTTGCTAGCATATTGGTTTGTTGCATACAATCTTTAACACCTTCATGTAAAGCACCATTTTCAGAGATAAAATCATGTTGATATTCAATTAAAATCAGAGCTGTTTGTGAGGCTGTCATTGAAATAACCTTTAAAATTTTAAGTTAAATAATTTACATTCTACTTTTAAACGATGTACTATATCACAGTTAATAGTAAATAGAATTTACTGTTTTACAAAATTTTATTTATAAGTTTGTTAGAAGAAAAGTAATTATTGATGAGTAATACACCCATAAAACGTTTAACCGTGCCAAATATTGTAGCCAAAAAAGGTAAAGAACCCATCGTTTCTTTGACTGCTTATACAACCCCAGTGGCTCAATTAATGGACGAACATGTTGATCTGATTTTGGTTGGGGATTCACTGGGAATGGTTATTTACGGATTGGATACAACATTAGCTGTTACAACAGAAATGATGATTGCACATGGTCAAGCGGTTATGCGCGGATCAAAACATGCTTGTGTAATGGTGGATTTACCTTTTGGTTCTTATCAAGAAAGTCCAGAGCAAGCATTTCGCACGGCATCTCGTATTTTACAAGAAACAGGTGCCGCAGCAGTAAAGCTGGAAGGTGGAGAGGAAATGGCCGAAACGGTGGAGTTCCTAACCAAAAGAAATATTCCCGTTTGTGGCCATGTTGGTTTAATGCCTCAGGCTGTGCAAATGATGGGTGGGTTTAAAGTTGCGGGTAAGAATGATGCTGGAGTGCAAAAAGTCATTCGTGATAGCCATGCAATTGCCAATGCAGGGGCGTTTGCTGTGGTATTAGAAGGGGTAGTGGAACCCGTTGCAGAAACCATTACACAACAGCTTTCTATTCCTACGATTGGTATTGGTGCTTCGCCAGCTTGTGATGGTCAAGTCTTGGTTTGTGATGATATTTTTGGCGTGTTTCAAGGATTTAAACCCAAATTTGTAAAACGTTATGCCAATGTTGGGCACACCATGCAAGACGCTGTGAAGCAATATGCAGAGGAAGTTCGTTCTAGGGCTTTTCCAAGTATGGAATATTGTTTTCAGCCTAAGAAGGATTAAAGATTAATTGCCGTGATTAATAAAAAAATAGATCATGGCATTAATTTAAATCTTTAACTTCTTTATTGTTGAATATTATCTGTTTTTTACCAGTGATTTGGTTATAAATAATACCAAACACTTGATTTGTTAAATCTATATTTAAGTTTGTTTCTACTAGCTTTCTTGAATACTCATACGTAAGATCAAAACCTTTAATTTTAAATTTAAAATTATCACTTTTACATTCTACAAAGCAGTTTTTAAATTTTTTACTATAAGTTCCCATCTTTATATACTCAATATTAGGAGATATTTCTTTGAGTGAATTTTGTAAATCTAACAAAGAGTATTGTTTGTTAGTAATTTTATCATTGAAAAACATATCTTCATTGAAACTCGATTCCTTAATTCTATTATTGATTTTTTCTTGATTTAGATTAGGTTGTGATTTTAGCCAAGAACCATCAGTAAATAATGAAAAAGAGGTTATTCTTGGAGAGGGTATCATTATCATTATCATTTTTATTTCTAAATGTCGTATTAATAGAGTGCCATCTTCGGCTATAAAATCTTCATCATTACATTCTCTAACTTTTAACAAACTGATATTATATTGCACAGCACGTTCTATTGCGCCGCTTTGATACCCAGTTTTAGTAGCATAGATTAAACGAAGATCAGGAATATCTCTTGTTTTTCCTAAAAAAGCATCAATTTTTTCAACACTAATTTTTGATGTATAATCTTTACATTCTATGACATTTCTATATGTAATTCCGCCAAACTCAAATTCCCAATATAAATCAAACTCTCTGCCATTAATGATTTTATTAAGCTCAACAGTCATACGTTTAGTAGGCAGAAGATCTGAATTAGGTAAATTTAGGATCGTTTCTTGTATAGTTTTGACGAATTTTTCATATTCTTTACCTGTATTTTTTGTCATAATTTACCTTTTGATATTATAGGCATAATTTTTTAATTGATATCATAAGTTTAGTTACGATTAAACAACAAACACAATAAATCATTAGAGGGAATTTGGTTTTTGTATTATTGTGATTTTAAACTCCGTAAAGCTCTTTTGCAAATTCTTTGAGTGGCAATAGATGGGCTTTCACTGAGCCATTGTTGACAAATCATTTGCACCCATTCTGGTTGGGTTTTACAAGCATCATTTAACCAATTGGATACAGAATCTTGCACATATATTGAGGGATCACTCTTTAAAGGATTAAGGATAATTAAACCAGGGGAAGGGTCTTGTTTCAGGGCAGGAATATGGGGGCACCATACGCCTCTGGGTCTTAATATTTCACATGAAAAACGCCGTATCAATTCAGATGGAGATTGTGTAAGTGGGGCAAGAAGCGCAAAACTTTGCTCTAAATGATTAATTAAATGCGAACGTAATGCTAACCAAGCCCATTCTCTGACTCCAAAATGAGTATCATCTGCCAAAGGAAGAATATAAGACAATCTTTCTTCTACGGTAAGATTGGATGCTGCGCCAATGATGAAGCATGTCCATCCTCTAACAATGTCAGATGAATGGTTGTGGCAAAGGGATAATGCTGCTTGTAATTCATATTGTTGATATAAAATGCTCCCTATTGCTTGCATTTTTTTAAGAATGCCCAGTTTTGACGCATGGTGAATTTTATCAAATATTTCTGAAGGTAAATCAGGAAAAACATGACGAGCCAGAGCTTCTTGATCTATATTCAGGCATTCTGTTAGTGTTTTACATTCCTGAGTAATGGGATACATAATATATCAGTTAAAGCTTAGAATTTCAGAGCTATGAATATAGTTTACGTTAAGAAAGTGTAGCTTTTCTCTTTGTAAATCAGCTGTTGTTTTTCCGTTGGGTGTGGGCAAATTAACAGGCTTAGTTGCATCTTGAATAATATAAGTTTCAAATCCAGCTTTAACAGCATCTTGGGCAGAATAGGCAACACAGAAATCTTCCGCTAGTCCAGTAAAGAAAATTCGCTTAATTCCGATATGTTGTAACCAGCCCATTAATCCTGTTGAAGTTATTTGGTCATTTTCATAAAAGGCGGAATAGCTATCAATATGTTGATGCCATCCCTTGCGAAGGATCATGTGGAAATATTGTTGCTGTAAGTCAGAAGATAATTCTGCACCAAATGTGTTTTCAATAGCATGAGATGGCCATAAAGTTTGTCGACCATAAGGCAGTTCTATTTCGTCGTAAGGCTTAGCACCCAAATGGTTTTTAGCAAATGAAATATGATTTTTAAGATGCCAGTCTTGCGTGGCAAAAGAGCGTTGAAAGCGGTGGGTCAATAGGTGGTTAATGACAGGAATAATTAGCTCTCCATCTTTAACCCCTAATGCCCCACCAGGCAAAAAGTCATTTTGCACATCAATCACAGCCAAAATATCGGTTTGTTGATTAATGTGCATTGTCATTTTATTTACCTGTTAGTAATGTCGCAATACGACGTGCGAACAATGTTGGATCAACAGGCATTTCACCATCTTGAACGCGAGCCAAGTCAAGAAGGATATTCGCTTCTTCGCTAATATCTTTGCCATTCTTGGCTTTTAATACCAAAGATTTAATCCAAGGATGATTGGGATTTAATTCCAACACAGGTGCTGGAGAAGGCATTGTTTTATCATTACGACGCATTAGGCGTTGCATTTGTAAATCTGGCCCACCAGCAGAAGCGGCTAAAATCACAGGGCTGTCAACAAGACGTTGTGTTGTACGAACTTCAGTAACTTTATCAGCTAGGATTTCTTTTAAAGATTTTAACAGCCCTTCTTCTTCTTCGCTGTTTACATGTTCGACATCGCCCATCAGTTTTTCAAGATCTTCTTTGGCTTGAGTAATACTGCGTAAAGGTTTATCGGCATATTTACCGACGCGATCTGGCCAGAACGCATCAACGGCATCGGTAAAGAGTAATACTTCAATCTCTTGCGCTTTAAATCCTTCTAATTGAGGAGAAGATGCAAGAATATCTTTGGAATCCCCGGCAAGATAATAGATTGCTTCTTGATTTTCTTTCATCCGAGACACATAATCTGGCAGGGTTGTAAACCCTTCTTGGGTAGAAGAATAAAATCTAGAAAGTTTGAGAATGCTTTCTGAATGTTCTCCATTTTCCCAAAGACCTTCTTTGAAGATCGCACCGAATAAATTCCAGAATTTTTCATATTTTTCTGTATCTTCTGAAAGTTTATTCAACTCTGACATGACACGATTGGTTAATGCTTTACGAATACGTGCCAAGACAGGGGTGTTTTGTAACATTTCACGAGATACATTTAATGGTAAGTCTTCTGTATCCACGATCCCTTGGATAAAGCGTAGCCAAGCCGGTAGCATTTCTGCTTCGTCGGTAATAAACATACGACGAACATGCAGGCGAACTTTACTTTTTCTTTCTTGATCTACTGGTTCAAAAGGAGAAATCATCCCTGGGATAAAGAGTAAAGAGGTGAATTCAAATACACCTTCAGCATGCCATAATAATGTTGCCAAAGGTTTATCGAATAAATGGGTAATGTGGCGATAGAAATCTTCTAGCTGTTCGTCAGTGATTTCACTACGAGATTTACGCCATAAAGCAGTTCCTGCATTAGCATTTTTTTCTTCTTCACCTTGTTTAATGGTGATTGGCCAAGCTATATGATCTGCCCATTTACGGATAATATTTTCTAAGCGCATGCCTTCTAAATATTCATCAGCATCGCTTTTGATATGCAGAATAATGGTTGTTCCTGCGGTCTCACGGGTTGTTGCAGCTATGGTATATTGACCTTTACCTTCGGATGTCCAGCTCCAAGAATCCTCTGTTCCTGCACGGCGAGAGATGACTTCGACTTTATCGGCTACCATAAATGCCGAATAAAATCCAACCCCAAATTGACCAATTAAATTAGGACGATCTTCTGGTTTTGCATCTTTTAGTTCTTTTTCAAAAGCACGCGTCCCAGAACGCGCAATCGTTCCTAGATTTTGGATAATTTCTTCTTTGCTCATACCAACACCATCATCACTGATGGTTAAAAGACGGGCCTCTTTATTAATGGTGAGGCGAATTTGAGGGGTGGCAGGAAGCGCGCAAGATTCATTGGTTAATGCTTCAAAGCGTCTTCTGTCCATTGCGTCGGCAGAGTTTGCAATTAATTCTCTTAAAAATATTTCTCTTTCCGAATAAAGGGCGTGAACTACTAAATCCATTAGACGTTCGACTTCGGCACTAAAGTGATGTTGTTCTTCTTTTGGTGCAGATGTTTCTATACTCATAAAAATAGACTTCCTTATCATTGTTGAATAAAAATAGTTTTTTAAATTTTCGAGTAATATTATACAATAAATAGGGATAAAAAATAAAGAGGGTAAACGTAATGGCACAGATTTTAAGGATATGAAGCCATCCTCTGGATAAAAAAAGGACTTGGCTTTAAAAAAATGGACAATCAACGAACAAATAAAGCTTATCCAAAATATATTCGGTCTAAATAATAGAATACCTGTCTAAACTATCCGACATTGTGGATTAATTGTAGCATAACTAGCTATTTGCAACAAGACCGAATTAAATGATATTTTTCGATCAAATTATTCACTAAAACAGGTCTAAATTTTCTTGACAATGTTACAAGTAACACATAAATTATAAACGTATATATCAACCAACTTATTGATATATTTTGGAGTAACGCGGCAAAACGCGCGTAGTTAAAACCCATAATGCTGCTTTCATAGAAGGGCATTATATAGAAATATGGAGCGATCCAAATGACGAATTTTCGTCCTCTGCACGACCGTGTGGTCGTTCGCCGTTTAAATGGTGAAGAAAAAACTGCTGGTGGTATTATTATTCCCGAAACAGCAAAAGAGAAACCTCAAGAAGGTGAAGTCGTTGCCGTAGGACCTGGAGCTCGTAACGAGCAAGGTCAAATTGTTGCCCTAGATGTTAAAGCTGGCGACAAAGTATTATTCGGCAAATGGTCAGGCACAGAAGTAAAAATCAATGGTGAAGATCTTCTGATCATGAAAGAAAGCGATATTATGGGGATTGTTGGTTAATACTACAATTCTTTATTAACGATTCGTTACTATTTTAGACTTTAACTTTATTTTGGAGAAATGAATTATGGCAGCCAAAGATGTAAGATTTGGTGCTGATGCACGTCAACGTATGCTACGTGGTGTCGATATCCTTGCAGATGCAGTAAAAGTAACTTTAGGTCCAAAAGGACGTAACGTTGTATTAGATAAAAGCTTTGGTGCACCTCGTATTACCAAAGACGGTGTGTCTGTTGCAAAAGAAATCGAACTTGCAGATAAATTCGAAAATATGGGCGCACAAATGGTGCGTGAGGTTGCTTCTAAAACCAACGATATTGCTGGTGATGGTACAACCACAGCAACCGTATTGGCTCAAGCAATCGTTCGTGAAGGGTTAAAATCAGTTGCTGCTGGTATGAACCCGATGGATTTAAAACGTGGTATTGACAAAGCTGTTGGTGTTGTTGTTGAAGAACTACAATCAAAAACAAAGAAAATTTCTACTCAAGCTGAAATTGCTCAAGTTGGAACAATCTCTGCAAATGGTGAAGCTGAAATCGGTGAAATGATCAGCAAAGCTATGGAAAAAGTTGGTAAAGAAGGTGTTATCACTGTTGAAGAAGCAAAAGGTCTACAAACAGAATTAGATGTTGTAGAAGGTATGCAATTTGACCGTGGATATATCTCTCCATATTTCGTAACCAACTCAGAAAAAATGACAGCTGATTTGGATAATCCTTTAATCCTTATCCATGAAAAGAAATTATCTTCTTTACAACCAATGTTGCCATTATTGGAAAGTGTTGTTCAAAGTGGTCGTCCATTATTGATTATTGCTGAAGATATCGATGGTGAAGCATTAGCAACCCTAGTTGTTAATAAGCTTCGTGGTGGTTTAAAAATTGCTGCTGTTAAAGCTCCTGGTTTTGGTGATCGTCGTAAAGCAATGTTAGAAGATATTGCGATCCTTACTGGCGGACAAGTGGTTAGCGAAGATCTTGGTATTAAACTTGAAAGCGTTACATTGAAAATGCTTGGTAATGCTAAAAAAGTGCATATTGACAAAGAAAACACTACCATTGTTGAAGGTGCTGGTGACGTTGAACAAATTAAAGGTCGTTGTAACCAAATCCGTGCACAAGTTGAAGACACGACTTCTGACTATGACCGTGAAAAATTACAAGAACGTTTGGCTAAATTAGCTGGCGGTGTTGCTGTTATTCGCGTTGGTGGTTCTACTGAAGTTGAAGTGAAAGAACGTCGTGATCGTGTTGACGATGCTTTACATGCAACTCGTGCAGCTGTGGAAGAAGGTATTGTTCCTGGTGGTGGTACAGCATTAGCTCGTGCATCTGTGAAACTTGCTGAAATAGCATCTCATACCAATGACGATCAACGCGTTGGTGTTGAAATCGTTCGTCGTGCTTTACAAGCTCCTTTACGTCAAATCTCTGAAAATGCTGGTGAAGATGGTGCAGTGATTGCTGGTAAAGTTCTTGAAAATACCACATACAGTTTTGGTTTTGATGCTCAAGAAGGTGCATATAAAGATCTAGTGCAAGCTGGTATTATTGATCCGACTAAGGTTGTTCGTACGGCATTACAAGATGCAGCGTCTGTTGCTGGTCTATTAATCACAACCGAAGCTATGGTTGCTGAACGTCCAGAGAAAAAAGCTGATGCTGGTGCTGGTATGGATGGCATGGGCGGAATGGGTGGTATGGGCGGAATGGGCTTCTAGTCCAACGTTAATACGCTTATTTGCTTAAAAAATAAAAAGAGGGACGCCTCTTAGGTTTTGGAATCGCTATCTTGAAAGAGATAGCGATTTTTTATGAGTTTTAACAAATTAATAATTTTTGTTCAGCAATATATCTAGTATAGCGCCGCAAATTATGAATCTAAATGGGGTAGGGGTATATGAGAGGGATTATATTACAGTTTTCGATACAAGAAAATAAAGGCTATATTTCAGGGGACGATGGTAAACGTTATGTATTTATCGGGAAAGACTGGAAAGAAGCTTTTGCTCCTGAAAAAGGAAAAAAAGTCGATTTTGAAGTAAGTAAATCAGATGAAGCCATAAATATATATAGTATTGGTTCTCAGGAAAATGACTCAGGTAGTGTTAACTATAATGAGCAATCTTCAGAAATTTTAGAAGCTCATAAAATCAAATTAGAAGCTGAAAAAACTTGTGGAACGATGTTTTGGTTTAAAAATGTATGCGGAATTATGTAAATTTTTCTGGACGAGCAAGGCGCAGCGAATTTTGGAATTTTGTTTTAATGATATGTTTTATACAAATAATTCCATCGATTATTATAAGTATTGTTACTTATTTTATAGCGGCTAATCAATACAGGTATAATTCTTATTATGGAGGTATTTATGGAATAGAGATAAATGACTTTGCAAATGTGTTTGGTATGGCATTTGTTATGTCATTTCTAGTCGTTTGTATTTATTGTTTGGTGCTCTACGGATACAAAACCTCAAGCAAATCAGTGGGGATTACCTGCTAAATAAAAGAAGCAATAAGAATGTTAATTTTAACTTTTAACTTACTATGAGATGTAAGGGCTATTAAATATATTTACACTGAAATAACGAATAGGTATTATTGTTAATAAATATTAATTTTTTATTAATAACTAAGGGCTTAATATTAATAAATAAGAAAAAAATTAATTTTTTTACATATTTTTTTATATTTTATTTGACATTAGACCTCTTTTCTGTGTCAAATAGCAATCAGAAAGAGTTGTTCTAATTCTTTCTCCCAAAGTAAATAAAGTGTAATAGCTTTATTTAGATATTTTAACTCTGATATCAGGTCTGTTTTTCAAGGACTTGGTTCTCTAATAGATAAAGGATACGCGGTTAATGCAAACTGGAACCGTGAAATGGTTTAATCCTACAAAAGGATTTGGTTTTATTGTACCTGAAGATGGTGGTAAAGACGTTTTCGTTCATATCACAGCAGTTCAGGCGGCTGGTCTTCGTGATTTAAAAGAAAATCAACGTGTAAGTTACGAAATTGTGACAGAACGTGGCAAAGCTGCTGCAGCAAATTTAAAGCCTTTATAAGTTTTAAATCATTGGATTACTGGTATTAGAGTTAGCTCGTTACCGTAAGCGAACCGGTTCTTGTAAGAGAGCCGGTTTTGTATTTTATGGCTCTAAAACTGTATCCTTTAAAAAATCCTGTACAGAGGTGATGGCATTTTGCAAAGAGATTCTGGTAATCTCAACACCTGTTGGGAATGCTGACAATATCCGAGTCGGAGTTCGTCGGTCTAAAATAACAAAAACACCTTTATCATTTTGAGTTCGAATTAAACGACCGAATGCTTGTCTTAATCGTAAACGTACTAATTGTTCATCGTAAAGATTAGGGCTTTCTGGGTAAAAATATTTTCGTCTCTCACGATGAAGAATATCAGGTCTAGGCCAAGGCATTTTTTCAAAAACAACCAATCGTAGTGAATTGCCTGGGATATTAATTCCATCCCGCATGGCATCTGTGCCGAGTAAACAGGAATGTTGTTCTGATTTAAACAGTTCAATGAGACTATTATTATTGATGGGATCAACATGTTGTGCAAACAGAGAGATATTTTGTGCTTCGAGTGGTTGAATAATTTGTTGATGAACGGCTTTCAAGCGTTGAATCGCTGTAAATAATCCCAAAGCGCCACCTTTGGATGCCAGAAACAAATTTAAATAAGCATGGGATAAATTATTAATCGAAAGGCTATTTAAATCATTGATGATGAATACTCGAGCTTGTTGCGAATAATCAAAAGGGCAAGCTAAAGAAGCACGAATAGGGGCAAATGGCAAATGGGGCGTACCTACGCGTTTTTCGGCGGCATGCCAAGTGGCTTCGGTATCGTGTTGGCTGTCATCTCTGAGCGTAGCAGAGGTTAAGATCATACCATGTGCATAATTGGCGATTGTTTTCATAAAAGGTAGCGTTGGGTCTAACCAATGATGAAAGATACCAATATCTAAAATATGTGTGCCAGATTTTTTAATCTTTAAAAAGGTTACATGGGTTTGGGGTTCTTGTTGATTTTGCTCTGGTTGATCTAAGAGGTTTAACAAATCAACCCATACGCTTAACGGATTAACAGCGCGTCTTTGTAAAGAACTGATAGTGGTTTCAATGCGTTCTTTGGAATATTTATCCAGCGTATCAATATCTGCTTTTAGCTTATGTTCCAATGTCTGGATAAACTGAGATAAAGGCGTTAGAATTTGTAAAAAACATTCAGAAAGAATAGCAGCTTGCTGTTTTAACGCTGGTAAAATAGGGAATAAATCGCATTCATTTTGGTCATAATAGTTTGGGCTAGGAATAGAAGAGGTATTCTTTTGAGACCGTGCTAAGATTTGCATATATACGTGATAGAAAAAATACTCTGTCGGATTACTATTGGGAATATAATTTTCGTCTGGCTCGGTTGAAAAATGAAATGACCAGTTCAAAACGGGTAAACTATGTGTTGCTTGCAAAATATCTTCTAATAAGCGTTCTAGTTTGTTCTCTCCAATGATAACGTCATGAAGGCGCTTTTTAAGACCTTTAGAGCGTGTTTTATTGCCTTCGTTGCCTAATAACCAACGGCGAAGCTCGCTTGTTTCTAATAGAGAGAACGCAACAGAATAAGCACTGTCTGTAGCGTCTAATAAATGATGTGCCTCATCAAAAATAAAGCGTGTTGGAAAAATAGGTTGCTCTGGTGACTTATTCATGCTGTGCCAAGAGATATGTTTCATCACAAGGGCGTGGTTAGCGATCACAATATCTGCATTCTGGGCTTTGTGAATGGAGTTCTCAACAAAGCAACATTGATAATGGGGGCAAGTTCCGTGAATACATTCTCCTCTACGTTCAGCCAGTTGGTATAAAATTCTTTCATTAAATAAATCATTAAACCAATTGGGTAAATCGCCACCAAATAAATCGCCATCATTGGTTTCCTCTGCCCATCGACATAGAAGTATAAAACCAATTTTATTGTGGGATGAATGTTGTGAGAATGTGTTGATATGTTCTTCTAAATTCAGTAAACATAAATAATTCTCACGCCCTTTACGAACAATCACATGTTCTTTTCTGATATCGGGATCGGGATAGAGCCGAGTAAATTCCTCTTCGATTTGACGTTGTAAATGTTTGGTATAGGTATTAATCCAAACGGTTCCTTCATTCAGTTCCGACCATAAGGTGGCAGGTGCCATATATCCCAAAGTTTTGCCTGTTCCTGTGCCTGCTTCTGCAAGGACAACGTTGGGGCAATCTGGATGATTACGGGGTTCAAAAGCAGCTCGAGAAATATCGGCAAAGTCAATTTGTCCCATTCTTGTTTCAGCTTGTGGACCTAAAAGCTCGGATAAGCGTTGCAATGTTTCTTTGCGCTGCAAGGGCTGTTGTCTTGGTGGTGAACGAGGAGGGGTGTCTTGCCATTTTGGTAGCCCACGCCATATTTTTAAACTGTCAGTCGGTTGCAGTTGGTTTGATGGAATAGGCAATGTGATATTTAAAATATCGATAATTAAAGGTGCCCATTTCCATTGTGCATAAAATAATGCTGCCCCTTGAGCTTGCAAGGATTCAGACGGAAAAAGGCGTTGTTTATCTTGCAAATGCTGGACAAGATGATCGATGATTATGAAGAGGAAATCAGCTGTAACAGGTTCCGGGCAAGGAATGTCAAGCGCATGCGCCATGCTTTGGGGTGTTAAACCAAAAGATTTTGTTGGATAAATAAACGCTGCAAGCTCAAGAAGGTCGTACCATTCATGTGGATTAAGATTTTTAGGGGAGTGTAGTTTACGATAGGTGATGGGCGCATGAATAACAAAAATTGCAGTTTCTTTATCAATTTTTTCAACTGTTTGTTCAATAGACAAATCAAGCAATTCTCCTTCTGAAGTCATCAGAGAACATTGATGTTGATAGATGGTGAGTGCTGAATATTTGTCTAAAAACATTTTTTTACTAACAGTTTAAGAATATATAATGATATTCTAATTTCTTATGTGTTTTAATAGAACAACTATTTTTGTTTTTTTATAATTTAATTTGTATTTATAGAGGGCAGGTATTTATCAAAGTACCTGTAAAGCAATGTCTGAAAACGATTTTTCTTCTTTATCTTCGTTACCAAAATCTTGGCCTTTCGAGGAAGCTGCTAAGTTAGTTGAACGTATAAAAGGTAAGAAGGATAAGTTGAATAAACCTGCCCTGATGGAAACAGGCTATGGACCATCTGGTTTGCCTCATATTGGTACATTTGGCGAAGTTGCTCGAACATCTTGGGTTCGTCAAGCATATCAAACGCTTACGGGACAATCAATTAAAATCCTAGCATTCTCTGATGACATGGATGGGTTGCGCAAAGTGCCTGATAATGTGCCAAACAAAGATATGTTGGCTCAACATTTGGGGAAACCGCTTTCTCGTATTCCTGATCCATTTGGAACGCATGATTCGTTTGGTGCGCATAATAACGCACAATTATGCTCTTTCTTGGATCGTTTTGGATTTGAATATGAATTTGCATCTGCAACAGATTATTATACGTCTGGACGTTTCGATGCTGCTTTAAAACGTGTCTTAGAAGTTCACGATCAAATTACTGCTGAGGTAAAAAAAACATTACGAGAAGAAAGAAAAGCGACTTATTCTCCGATTTTACCCATTCATCCTGAAACAGGGATTGTGATGCAAGTCCCAATGGAAAAAATCGATTTAGATGCTGGCACGGTTGTATGGCGTGATGAAAATGGCAAAGCATTTGAAACGCTGGTCAAAGGCGGTCATGTAAAATTGCAATGGAAAGCAGACTGGGCAATGCGTTGGTATGCGTTGGGCGTTGATTATGAAATGTCTGGCAAAGATTTGATTGATAGCGTTAAATTATCCAGCAAAATTTGTAAAATTTTGGGTGGAGAGCCCCCCATTAATTTAACGTATGAATTATTCTTGGATGACCAAGGACAAAAAATTTCAAAATCCAAAGGAAACGGGCTTTCAATTGAAGAATGGTTGCAATATGCGCCAGAAGAAAGTTTGGCACTTTATATGTATAATGCGCCTAAACGTGCAAAAAGATTATTTTTTGATGTGATTCCAAAAGCAACGGATGAATATTTAAAGCATGTTTCGGATTGGGCAGAACTAGAAAAAAACAAAGATAGTTTAGAAGTAGCTGAGAAAGAAAAGATTTATAATAACCCTGCGTGGTTTATTCATCAGGGCAAACTACCAGAAAAAGTAGGCAGCCCAATCAGTTTTGCCATGTTGTTGAATTTGGCTTCTGTTGCGAACGCAGAGCGTGCGGAAATTTTATGGGGCTTTTTAAAACGTTATGATGAAAATGTTTCCCCTGAAACGCATCCGATGTTGTCACAACTCGTCGAATGTGCATTGGCATATTATGCAGATTTCATTAAACCACATAAAGAATATCGCAAGCCAGATGACAAAGAAAAACAAGCTTTGACGTCATTGGTTACGCAATTACGTGCCGTGCAAGAACAGCCTGTGACGGCAGATGAATTACAAAATATGGTGTTTGCGGTTGGTAAAGAATTCGAATTTGAACCCTTAAGAGCATGGTTTGGATGTTTATATGAAGTCTTGTTAGGGCAAAAAGAAGGACCACGTTTTGGGATGTTTATTGCTTTATATGGTATTTCAGAAACCATTCAGTTAATTGAAACCGCTTTGACCAGAGAATAATTTGCGTGTAAATATAAGAGCAATTTATTTCCATAATGTTATAGTATAAAGATGCAACCACAAGATTCTTGTTCTCAAGAGCAGACCAAATCGACCAAAGAAAATCAATTTAAAGATAAAAGTTGGAAGACTTATTTTAAATATGCTTCTCGGCTTTTTGGTGTTGCTATATTTTTGGTTGCTATTTACGTCGTTCAAAATGAATTTAAGCATCTCAGTTTAAAAAAAATACAAGAGTCGTTGCATCAGATCCCAGATGTGGCTTTGTATGCAGCGGCTGGTTGTACATTCTTGTCTTTTTTAATTTTATCTTTTTATGATAAATTGGCCATTATTCAGGTCGGTCATCGTTTATCGTTTTTAAAAGCAGCATTTGCGTCTTTTTGTTCTTATGTTTTATCCCATAATATAGGTTTTTCCGCTGTTTCAGGGGCAATTGTTCGCTTCCGCTTATATGGTAGTTGGGGATTGCAAGCGATTGAGATCGTACAAGTAATCGCTTTTTGCTCTATTACTTATTTTTTGGGTGCCGCTGTTTTAATTGGAACCTTGTTTATTTTTAAAGCAAGTGACCTTCCAATAATAGGGAATGAATTACCGGCTTATGTTTTTATGATTCTTGGTGGGATATGCTGGTTATTTGTCACTTTATATGTTGTAATTTCATTTTATTGTAATGAATTAAAATTGTGGAAATATCGTTTTTCTTTCCCTAAACCAATGATGGCTGTTGCACAAATTATTGTTGCAACAGCTGAAGTTATTGCGACAGCAGCCATTCCTTATTGCATTATTCCTGATTATTCACATATTGCAGGGCATCAATCTATCAATTTTGCAACTTTTTTAGGAATTTATATAGCATCTTATTCTGCGGGATTAATTTCCAGTGTTCCGGGTGGGGTCGGTGTTTTTGAAGGAAGTATGTTATATGCGTTAAAGCCCTATATGCCTGCCGAAGATATTGTTTCAGTTATTTTTATTTTTAGATTATTTTATTATCTGATCCCATTATTTTTTGCTGGTATTATGTTTGCGGGACACGAGGTGTTTTTACGTGGAGGGAATGCGCTTCATAAGAATGCAAAGAAGTTATTCGTATTTAAACTGCGCCCGAGGTCTTCTTCTGCTGAAAATATTAGAGAAAGCGATGCTGCTTTTTCAGTCAATGTTGCTGCGGCAACAACGTCTCTTTGTGGGTTAATTGCTTTGGCATTGCCATTACTGGATCCTACGAAAATGGCAGTCAGGAAGTCTCTGTTTCTTATCATAGAGATTGCTGGTGATTATTTACTGTCTTTTTTTGGAATGTTGTTGTTGATATTAACCGTTGCTTTGGCCAGAAGGATTACGATGGCTTGGTGTCTCAGTTTGGTTACTTTGATTTTGTTAGCTGTAATTACTTTGTTACGAGGTGCGCCGATATATGTGCCGATTATTTTTACATTATCAGCCTTTTTTATTGCACCGTTCAGAAATTGCTATTATCG
Source organism: Commensalibacter nepenthis (assembly GCF_029953305.1). Classification (NCBI taxonomy): domain Bacteria; kingdom Pseudomonadati; phylum Pseudomonadota; class Alphaproteobacteria; order Acetobacterales; family Acetobacteraceae; genus Commensalibacter; species Commensalibacter nepenthis. The sequence goes on from NZ_JASBAN010000001.1 coordinate 2,060,266, forward strand.
CAAAGCAAATTTTAGCGCAACACCATTATCATTGAAAACAGCAATCGAAATTTTAATTTTAATAGTAACAATCTATGTCATTATTTGGCTAAGCCCACACCATTCAATTAATCACGGTATTGTTGAGATATTTCTTTCTCATCATGTTTCTTTTGAGATCAAATCGATTATTGCATTTATGGTATTGGTAGGGTGTACGGTTTTATTTAAAATGATGCTTCCGGCGCGTATTCGTTTTGACAGCTGGTCACAAGAAACGCAAGAGCTTTATGAGATATTGTCCAACTCCACTATTGGAAATGTGGTGGGTATAGATCCTGATGCGATTGTAATTTGTTCGACAGCAGGTACAGTTGCCCCATTTTTAAGAAGGGAAGGGCTGTTAATTGGTCTTGGCGATCCTGTTGGAAAGAAAAGTGAAATCATCAATACGATTTGGAGATTGCGAGATTTGGCAACTCAAGAACATCGTTCTCTTGCATTTTGGAATGTCAGCGAAAAATATTTATCAATTTATCAAGATTTAGGGTTGGCAAATATGCCTCTTAAAACAGATCGCTATGTTTGTTGCGAGTTATATTATATGAATTATTTGCACCAGCTTATTGAAAATAAAAAGTATGATAATTTATTATCGTAACCTATAATTTGATTTAATATCATAATGAGTATGGTTTTTGTTGTGATATGTACTAAAAATAGAAAATTGAAGAATTTCAAAGGACTCCGTTTTAAACAAATTATACTGATACAACCAATTTGCAATTTGTTCTTCGCTGGTGCCTATACCTTTTGCTAAAGTGATTTCAGGAATATAGCGTTTTTTACTGGGTTTTATTTCAAATTGCTGAACAATATGTTCTATTTTCTTTTTTAAATGTAGCAAAGCTGGCGTTGACGAGACGAGAACTGAAAATTTATCTTCTTCAGTTGCTAATCTGTCATGATGCACCCCTTGGACAATTAGTTCAAAGCGAGGCGCTTTGATTTGTTCCAAAGCAGTATCGATCTCGTTCATGAGTATATAGTTTTTAATCTCACCAATATGGCAAAGGGAAATGTGATAAGTATCTGGGTCATTCCAGTAAATAGATGGCAGGCTGCCACGCAATGTGCTGATATGAGATGAAATATGGTCAGGTAGTGATAAGCCTATAAAGTAACTCATTATTTTGACTGATAATGTATAAAAGATAACAAATCTATACTTATAAAAATCATAAAAACAACATATTTTTTTGTATACTTGATATTTAGCTAGTAATTGCAATATATTAATAGTTAATGAAAACTATTTTATGAGAAGAGTAATGGCATTTCGTCCTAATTCATATCACAATACATCACAAGTTGATGCACAGGTTGCATTTGATGCTGGTCTGCGCAGCTATATGCTTCGAGTATATAACTGGATGGCATCAGGCTTGTTATTAACCGCGTTGGTTTCTTATCTGGTGGCGAATTCATCTTTGGGCAATATTTTCTATCAAAGAGTGTTTGCAAATGGATCTACACATTTAACGCCGACAATGCTTGGGTTTATTGCTATATTATCCCCTCTAGCATTTGTCTTGGTAATGTCTTTTGGGATTAATCGTTTATCTACACAGACTGCACAGGCTTTATTCTGGGCTTTGTGTGCGGCAATGGGGATCAGTATGGCGAGTATTTTCTTTGTGTATACAGGGGAATCTATTGCCAGAACTTTTCTTGTTGCAGCCAGTATGTTCGCAGGGATGTCTTTATGGGGATATACGACACAACGTGATTTGACTGGAATCGGATCATTTTTGGGTATGGGACTTTTTGGTTTGGTTATTGCAATGGTGATTAATATGTTTTTTCATAGTTCTGGAATGTCTTTGTTAATCAGTATTGTTGGTGTTGTTGTGTTTACTGGTCTTGCAGCAACCGATACTCAAAGAATTAAATTATCTTATCAAACATTCTATCAATATGAAGGTGCTGATATGGCAGCCAAACATAGTGTGTATGATGCCTTAACCCTATATTTGAACTTTATTAACTTGTTTCAATTTTTGTTACAATTTATGGGTGTTCGATCAGGAAGTAATGACTAATTTATTTTAGTTATCTTGCAGTTGACTGACATAGCAAAAATGCACTGAATAATTTCAGTGCATTTTTTGTAACATGTATTTGTGTTGTAATTATCACTTGGTTTGTAAAGTTGAGATTTTTGCAATTTTTACATCGTTTCATCGAGTGTTTAGGCGTAGTATATACCCACCATAACTGTGTTAATTCAATGTTATTGCGATAGTTTTTTGAATGTTTTGAGAAAGCTAGTTGTAACATACAATTATTTATAGTAGGAATAGGGCACCAAATTAACATTATTGCTTTAAAAAGATTTATGTCTTTTTTATGTGCATATAATGGTGTTATTATGAGTATCAAGGGTTTTTAATAAAATTACCAAAAAACATTTTATTAAAAATTCTAAAAAAGAAAGATGTTCTATAAGATGAACAAGCTGATGAGTTGAGCAATGTCAGAATCAACGAGGCATAGAATGAAAAAAATATTACCGAAAATTACATTGTCGGTAGTGGGTTTAGCATCTACCTTAATGCTAGGTGGATGTAATTTGGCTATAATGGATCCTAAGGGAACTATTGGACAAGGCGAAAAAAGTTTAATTTTAATGTGTGCTGGGGCAATGTTATGTATTGTTATCCCAGTAATCATTGCGACTTTGTTCGTTGCATATCGTTATCGTAAGTCAAATACGAATGCGACATATGCACCAAAATGGGATTTTTCAACAACGATTGAAATTCTTGTTTGGGGTATTCCAATGTGTTTGATTGCATTCCTTGCATATCATACATATGTATCTTCTCATGAATTAGATCCATATAAACCAATTGCTGCTCCTGCTGATAATCCAAATGTAAAACCGATAAATGTACAAGTGGTTGCATTAAACTGGAAATGGTTATTCATTTACCCAGATTTAGGAATTGCAACGGTGAACGAAATGGCAATGCCAATCAATACACCTGTTGCATTCCGTTTAACATCTGATGCAACAATGAATTCTTTTTGGATTCCACAATTGGGTTCTCAAGTTTATGTGATGGCTGGAATGCAAACACAATTGCATTTAATGGCAACATCTACTGGTACATTTAGAGGCGTTTCAAGTAACTATAGTGGTTTTGGATATTCAGAAATGAAATTTAAAGCTATTGCAACTGATCAAAAAGGTTTTGATGAGTGGGTTGAAAAGGTTAAAGCTTCTTCTAAGCAATTAGATAGCAAAGATAGTGATGTCTATAAACACTTAAGAGAAGATCAAATGGAATATGCTAAGACTCATGAAGGAAATGTTCTCTATCAAGAGCCAATCTATTATGGCACTGTTGGGCACCATTTCTTTGATGATATTGTTGGGCAATATAATGATGGTCATTATCATGTCGAAAGTCATGGTCATAGTCCAGAAGCTCCTGCTCAATCTAATGATATGCACTCAGGGGAATAGGAAAGATGTTAGGAATTTTAACTCTTAAAGATATTCCATATAATGTACCCATTTTGGTGGGAACATTTATCGGGGTAGTTATAGTCGGATTAGCAGTTCTTTTTGCTATTACCTATTATGGCAAGTGGACGGTTTTATTCAAAAATTGGCTTTTCTCGGTTGATCATAAACGTATCGGTATTATGTATATCGTTCTTGCGTTGGTCATGCTGTTCCGTGGCTTCTGTGATGCATTGATGATGCGTTTACAGCAAGCAATTGCTTTTGATAGCCCAGGCTATTTGCCACCACATCACTATGATCAAATCTTTACAGCACACGGCACGATCATGATTTTCTTCATGGCGATGGCGTTTATGCAAGGTTTGTTCAATTTGATTGTTCCGTTGCAAATTGGTGCTCGTGACGTTGCGTTTCCATTTCTTAACTCATTAAGTTTTTGGTTAACAACATCTGGTGCGATTCTGGTTAATATCTCTCTCTTCATTGGTGAGTTCTCTACAGCAGGTTGGTTGGCATATCCTCCAGTATCTGAATTACAATTCAGCCCTGGCGTTGGTGTTGACTATTATATTTGGGCGGTTCAGATCTCTGGTATTGGGACGGTATTAACTGCGGTCAACTTTATGACTACATTGTGTAAAATGCGTGCCCCTGGCATGACATGGATGCGTATGCCAGTCTTTTGTTGGACTGTTTTTGCAGCATGTATTATGATTTACACAACTTTTCCAGCATTAACCGTTTCAATTGCTGAATTAACACTTGATCGTTATTTAGGAATGCATTTCTTTACCAATGAGCTCGGCGGTAACGTAATGTTATACTTGAACTTAATTTGGGCATGGGGACATCCAGAGGTTTACATTCTTGTTATTCCTGCGTTTGGCTGTTTCTCTGAATTGGTTCCAGTATTCTGTAAAAAACCATTATTTGGTTATGCTACAATGGTTTATGCAACCTTAACAATTACAATATTGTCATTGTTAGTTTGGGTTCACCATTTCTTTACCATGGGTGCAGGCGCAAACGTCAACTCATTCTTTGGTATTATGACGATGATTATCGCTATTCCAACAGGGGTTAAAATCTTTAACTGGTTGTTCACAATGTATAGAGGGCGTATTGAATTTACAGCACCTATGTATTGGACGATTGGTTTTATGATTGTCTTTGTTATTGGTGGTATGACCGGTGTTATGCTTGCTATTCCTGCAAGTGACTTTGTATTACATAACAGTGAATTCTTGATTGCTCACTTCCATAACACAATTATTGGTGGTGTGTATTTTGGTTATATTGCTGGTATGAACTTTTGGGCACCGAAAGTGACTGGCTTTAAAATGAGCCAATCTTTGGGTAAAGCAGCATTCTGGTTCTGGTTCTTCGGTTTCTTCCTTTCATTCATGCCTCTATATATTACAGGTTTTGATGGAATGATTCGTCGTTTGAATCATTATGACAATCCTGATTGGCATATTTGGTTAATCATTGCTTGTGTTGGTGTATTCTGTATCCTTTGTGGTGTTGTTTGTCAGTTAACACAAATCTTCCTTGGTATTCTAAATATGAATAAACCTGAAAACAGAGATGTTACAGGGGATCCATGGGATGGTCGTACATTAGAATGGTCAACTTCTTCACCAGCTCCTATTTACAACTTTGCTCATATTCCAGTTGTTCACGCACGTGATGCATTTGCTTATGATAAAGAACATGGTATTGACACACGTCGTACTTCTGAACCTTATCAAGACATCATTATGCCAAAAAATACCTCTGCAGGTTTCTTTATTGGTGCGCTTTCATTTGTCTTTGGGTTTGCCGCAGTATGGCATATTTGGTGGTTGGCTATTGCCGCTGGTATCCTTATGTTGATAATTGTCATAGGGTATAGCTTTAAGGAAGACAAAGAATTTGTTATCCCTGCTGCAGAAGTCGAACGTATTGAGAAAGAGCATTCTCGTAACATTATGACACAGGTGGCTGAATAATGAGTGAAAATAGTACAATGACAGCAAATAGTGGTCACCACGAACACGAACATGAAAATCATTCAGTCTTTGGCTTTTGGTTATATCTTATGTCTGACTGTGTTATTTTCGGGTGTTTGTTTGCCAGTTATGCTGTATTACATGGACAATTTTTTAATGATAACATAACTTTCAAAGCATTGATGAGTAAAGGCGTCATTGAATGGCAGACGGTAGCTTATGAAACAGCTTTACTGTTATTAAGTTCGTTGACATTTGGCTTTGCTATGCTATCTGCCCATAAAGGGAACAAATCTGGAACATTGCTTTGGATGGTTGTCTCAGCAGTATTAGGTGCAGGATTTCTTGGTTTAGAAATTAACGAATTCATGCATTTAATTGCACATGGTGCAACGCCAGAATCTTGTGCGCATTGGTCTGCATTTTTTACCCTTGTTGGAACACATGGATTGCATGTGACTCTTGGTCTGATTTGGATGATAGTTCTTATGGTGCAAGTTGCGACCAAAGGGGTTAATTCAAAGATGATGCCTCGTTTGACTTGTCTAAGTTTATTCTGGCATTTCCTTGATATTATCTGGATCTGTGTATTTAGTTTTGTTTATCTGTTGAGTATGGTGTAATGGTAGAAAATCATGCAGTTTCTTCTCATGGGGAAGACCATGGACACGGCTCTATAGTTTCTTATATTGTTGGGTTCATACTATCTGTTATATTGACAGTTGGATCTTTTTGGTCTGTCTTAGGACATGCCTTATCAAATAGTGCAGTAATAATTGCATTAGGAGTGTTGGCTGTATTACAAATATTTGTACAAGTCACCTTCTTCTTGCATGTCAGTGCTGCTCCTGAACAACGTTCAGAGGTTGTTTCTTTCTTATTCTCTGTATTTGTTGCTTTGGTAATTTGTTTTGGTACATTATTCGTTATGCATAATGTTGGTCATTTAATGATGGCTCGCTAATTTCATAATAATCTGTCTTTGTCGTTGATAAAGACAGATGAAATGAACCAATAAAAAAGCCCTTAACTTTTGAAATAAAGGTTAAGGGCTTTTCTTTATGAGTTCTGTAAAGAAATTAATCTTTGTGGGGTTCTCTTGAAAGCATATTTTTTTTATCTGTTTTGCCATTCCATTCATCTGCATCAGCAGGTGTATCGCCTTTTCGGCTCATATTAGGCCACGATTTCGAAAGCTCAGCATTGAGTTCTAACCAATCTGCAGCACGATTGTCACTGTCTGGGAAGATGGCTTCTGCGGGGCATTCTGGTTCACATACGCCGCAATCAATACATTCTTCTGGGCTAATCACAAGGAAGTTTTCACCAGCATAGAAACAATCTACGGGGCAAACTTCGACACAATCCATATATTTGCAACGAATGCAGTTTTCCGTGACCACATAGGTCATTGCTTTCTCCGATTCATATCTGTTAAAGGGGTATATACCCCTAGTCATTAAGAAATCTGTGGCATTCAATTTAATTTGAATACTTTGTCATAGTGATTTAGTAACTATTTAAGGCTATGACAAGAAAATAATTTATATTCTTTATAACTTTACATCTGAAGTTTCAAGAATTTCTTGATAAATCAGCGAGATATTTTTTGCTGCAACGCGTTGTTTGGTTAAATTAAGAATTTTAATGACTCTAATTGTATCGTACCAAACAAATGTTAAAATATCGTTCTTTTTAATGGTGTGGGATGCTTTTGTAACGGAATATGAATTCAGACGAAAATTTCCGAGTTTTGTGTGTTTAGTACTCATACTTCGTGTTTTATAGATCCTAGCATGCCATAACCAGAGATCTATACGTTGAGTTTGGCTTTCAGTATCAATCATGGCGATGTGTGTTATAAAATTGCTGTAAGTCGAGAATAGATGGAGGGGATAATTTTTGTAGCTTTCTTTTTTTATTTTTGCACTGTTTACTCTTTTGAAATGGGACATTGGAAAACAGTAAAGGGGCTGGAGGACCCATTGATGTTTTCGTTGGTTTTTGAGGCTTCTGAACAAAGAAATCAAGTGATTTTAATAGAGCAGGGATGGTTTCAATAACAAAAGGCACAGGCGTAATATCTTGTCGTTTAAGAGTGGAAGGATAATTTTTGGCTTTGTTTTTCAGATTTTTATAGATTGCTTCTGCAATATCTAGGCGCAAGAATTGATTGCCTATTTTAATCCATCCAAGATATTGATAAAATTTGATATCAATTTTTGGGTTTATTGTTGGAAGATACACCAAATGTGGCAAAGGAACGGTCTCGGCATCTATTTGATTATAAAATAAATGATATAGTAATGCCCTTAATTTTACTTTTTTTTCTTTGAAAATATCTTTTAAATAAAATGCGTATTGTCCTAGAACAATATTGTATTTTAAGAGGGTTTTTTTTGTATATTTCGGAAAATTATCAAGTTGTTCCTTCCATAAAATTCCACCATTTTCATAAATTTGATGAGCCAAGCCTCGTATTGATGCTGGCAATTGATTGTTGTTTTGTAATTTTATCAATGTAGGACATAAAAAATGGATTTGTTGAGCCAGATATGCTTGTAATCTTTTTAATAAAACATCTTTTATTTCATTATCTAGAAAATTGTTATCTAATAATATGATTTGAGGATGTAATAAATCATGTCCTTTTTTTAATTTACCAACAGGCATATTTTCCCACAAGATATTGCCTGTCTTTAATTCAATTTCAAACTCGTTATCTTTAGCCTGTGTAAATTTATGAATTTGTTGAGGGATTAATTGACGAATATTTTTTCGGATACTTCTAAGAGCCAGTTTATAGTCTTCTTGAGGAATCGATTCTTGTAGTTCGATCGTGAAGCCTTTAAAAGAGCCAATTGTTTGTCCTTCGATAAGAATATGTCCCGTTGAGGAGACTGAGGTAAACAAATTGTCTTTTTCTTGATTCTTTAAGTTTCTTAACAAAGATGTGGCTCTTTGATTGACAAAGCGGCTCATCAATGCGGTGTGTAAAGCATCTGACAAGCTGTCTTCAACCTCTCTGGCTTGTGCTTGCCAATAGAGTGCGTTTTCCAACCATTGATTTTTTGCAGCTATAAAAGAACAAATCCGAATTCCAGAAAGTCTTTGCATCAAGGTATCAATATCACCATGTGTATGGTTTAATTGTTCTATTTGTTGGTGAATCCAAGTTTCAGGAATATGCCCTTGTTTCAACAGGAATAGAAAGGTTTTTTTGCAGATACGTGCATGATTATCATTGCCTAGCTTTTTAAAGTCTGGGATTTGGCAATTTTCCCATAATAATTGTGTATTTTGCTCGGTGGTACATGCCGCCATAATTTCTGGATCTTGAATAAGATAAATCAAGGTCTGTAAGTCAGATGCATGTTGGCTGGTGATTAACGTTTTTAGAGGCGGGGCTTTGCTTAAAGAGGTCAGCAACCGTGATGGATTAGAGAAGTCAGGCGTGTGGTTACGCCAAAAGAGTTGCTTTAAAGAATCAAAATTATGATTTTCTACCGCATTGACTATTTTTTCAGACATGCCAGAACAATTCGCAGTTGTGCCAAAGGTGCCATCTTGCATCCCGCGACCAGCTCTTCCAGCAATTTGAGCAATTTCAGAAGCATATAAATTGCGTAATTGTCGTCCATCATATTTAGATAGGCTGGCAAAGGCAACATGATTGACATTCATGTTTAATCCCATACCAATCGCATCCGTGGCGACTAAGTAATCTACTTCTTTATTTTGATAGAGTTCCATTTGTGCATTGCGTGTACGTGGGGATAGCCGTCCCATGACGATGGCACATCCCCCGTGTCGTCTTTTGATAAATTCAGCAATGGCATAGACTTCGTTGGCAGAAAAGGCAACAATTGCAGAGCGTGGTGGCAGCCTAGTAAATTTATCAAATCCAGTATAGGTTAAGTTTGACAGGCGAGGGCGTGAGTCAATTTCGATATGGGGAATAAGTTGTTTTAAAATAGGGGTAATTGTGTCTGCCCCAAGAAACATGGTTTCTATGTTGCCTCTGCAATGTAGCAATCGGTCTGTAAAAATATGTCCTCTGTCTGGATCCGCACAAAGCTGTATTTCATCAATTGCAATAAAATCTACTGGGATATGGGTTGGCATGGCCTCTACGGTACAAGAAAACCATTTTGCCTTTGGGGGAATGATTTTTTCCTCTCCTGTAATCAAAGCGACATATTGTTCCCCCTTGATTGCAACCATACGATCATAATTCTCTTTGGCTAATAAACGCAAAGGAAAACCAATAATTCCTGATACATGCGCCATCATTCTTTCTAGCGCAAGATGGGTTTTCCCTGTGTTTGTCGGACCGAGAATTGCTTTTATTATATCAGACATAAAAAACACTTTATTTTAGTGAGGTTTTAACAATATTATTTGAGAATTAGGATTAAGGTGGCATAGGTTTCAATACTCACAATTGCTTTCACGAGCTAGGATATCATAAATAGTTTTTGTTATTCAGATATTTTTGTAATAGAGATAGTCAATGAAGTTCAAAATAGTTTATCTTGTCTTATGAGTAAATAATTTAAGGGTTGGTAAAGGTTTTTGTATGAAGCACGATCAAAGTAATAGCTTACAACGTAATTTAAATAATCGGCATATTCAATTAATCGCAATTGGAGGATGTATTGGTACAGGATTGTTCTTAGGCTCTGGTAGTACTATTCAACTTGCGGGACCTTCTATTATATTGATTTATCTGTTGATCGGTATTGTTGTTTTTTTGGTCATGCGAGCGTTAGGGGAAATTTTACTTTCCAATTTAAATTATAAATCCTTTGTGGATTTCGTAAGTGATCTACTGGGACCTTTTGCAGGATTTTTACTGGGGTGGTCTTATTGGCTTTGCTGGGTCGCCATTGGTATTGCGGATTTGGTTGCGATTTCGGGATATACACATATGTTCTATCCCAATTTGCCCCCTTGGATACCGGCTTTGGTATGTATCGTTTTGTTTTATACTTTAAATAGTTTAACGGTTAAATTATTTGGTGAAATGGAATTTTGGTTTGCGATTATTAAAATTATTGCGATTTGTGTTTTAATTATTGTGGGCGGCGTTTTCATCGCTGTTTCTTTTAAAGTGCCTTCGGGTGAAGTCACTTCGTTAAGTAATGTGTTGAATGATGGTAATATTTTACCGAATGGATTTCGTGGATTTTTAGCTGGGTTCCAAAGTGCGACTTTTGCATTTATTGGCGTGGAATTAATTGGAACCGTAGCAGCAGAGTCAAAAGATCCCTATAAAAACCTTCCGAAAGCAATTAATAATATTCCGTTACGTATTATTATGTTTTACGTATTGTCCGTCATTGTGATTATGGCGGTTATTCCTTGGCATCGCATTGACCCCAGCCAAAGCCCTTTTATTGTTTTATTTAAATTTGCGGGATTATCCGCAGCCGCAGCAATTGTTTATGTTGTGGTCATGACTTCGGCAGCATCTTCGACCAATAGTGGGATTTTTTCAAGTAGCAGAATGTTGTACGGGCTGGCTTCATTAAATAAAGCACCAAGTTTTTTTATGAAACTTTCCAAATCTTCTGTTCCAGTAAATGGATTGGTTTTTTCATGTGCTTGTTTGTTATCTGCGGTTATTTTGCTGGCGTTAGGGAATAAAAACATTATTGATACTTTTATTTCTGTGACTTCAGTTGCCACTATTATTACGTTGTTTACGTGGTTTTTAATTGTTTTTTCTTATATTCGATATCGTTACAAATATCCAGAACGTCATAGAGAATCTTTATTTAAAATGCCTGGTGGTATTTTTTCATGTTGGCTTTGTATAATTTTTATCGTTTTAATAATATTAACGCTAACGTTACAATCAACGACAAGAGTAGGGCTATATTTAGGAATAGCATGGTTTGTTTTGCTTTGGGTAAGTTATTTGCTGATTCCACAAGAGGTCAAAAAACGTTGGAAACTATTGCTTGATATGACAATCAATAAAAAGTAAATAAAAATTCATAATAATTATTTATTAGAAATATATTTTTATAAATAAAATTTATTTTTTTATTAAGATATATTACATATAGTAATAAAATGTTAAAATAATATTATCCGGAATAAAATTTCATCAAGATTTTTTTACCTACAATCTTGATATTCCGGTTTTGGATACTCATGTTGAATATATAGAAATAATCTTGAAACAGTTTTGATAAAATGAATGGTTTAAATAAAATGAATAATGAAAAAACAACTTCTGAACAACAAATTGTTATCTTAAAAGAAACAATTACAACATTGGTACGTCAGGATACTCCTGATTTATCAGCACGCCAATTGGCTGTATTTTTGATTTGCTACTTAGATGATACGGTTCAAACTGTAAGAGGTTTGGCTGCTAATTTAAATGTTTCAAAACCAGCGATTACCCGTGCGTTGGATCGTTTAGAAGAATTAGAATTTGTAACTAGAAAAACGGATCCTATGGATCGTCGTTCTGTGCTAATTCAACATACCGATGCTGGTAACGAGTATTTGGCAAATATTAAAAATATTATCAACAATGCTGCAAAAAAATAATTTTTAAATAAAAGATTTTTTTCGATTGAATGATAGCTATAAGAGAATTTTAATATTAAAATTTTCGAATAAAGTTTAGGCTATATTACAAGAACAATATTATCTTGGTGAATATCAGGATAATATTGTTTCGTAAAATACTTGAATTATTTGTAGGTTTATTGTTAAATAAACCGAGTATAATAGATTGCTTATAACTTATTTTGAGAGCTTTAATTATGAAAAAATTTTCTTTATTATTGGCAGCAACTTTTATCTGTGCGCCTTTGGCATTAAGCCACCAATCTTTTGCAGCAGAAAATCATGCTGTTGACCACCCCGCAGCAACATCTGAAAAACCTTCAGGTAGCATTTATATGACTTTCCACTCAGCTGATGTGGGTGTTGGATATACTTGGGGCAGTGGTGTTTTAAAATATCATGGCAAAACCTATAAATTTAAAATTAAAGGCGGCGATATCGTTGCTCTTGGTTTTTCAAAATCCCAAGCAAAAGGTCATGTCTATAATCTAAAAAATCTTTATGATTTTGCAGGAAACTATGCATCTGCTAGTGGTGAAGCAACTGCTGGTGTTGGTGTTGGTGCTGCAAACATGAAAAACACAAAAAATGTTGTGATTGCATTTGATACGAATACAATGGGTGGGCGTGTAGCAGGTGCACCAGGTGGTTTTACGATTAAATTTGAAGATTCAAAATTACAAAAAACTGCTAAAGCCAGAAAAAAGGCGGCTAAGGCAGAAACCACAACAGAAGATCTAAATCAACAACAATTAAATAAAGTTAGCAAATAATTTTATTTTAAAATTGATTTGATTGAAAATGGTAGGAAATTAAATCCTACCATTTTTTTATGTTATGTTGATTTGTTTTATATAAAATAAATAAAGTCCAGATAATTTGTGGGATCATTAATAAACTATAAGCACAAATTATATTGAATGTGGTGGTTAATGGGAACAGTAAAACAAGTAATCCCCCCCAGATACAAAACGACCATTGGATCAATGTTACTAGACTAGCAGGAATTTGGCATCTATGTGCCATTTGATATAAATGGCTGCGATGTGCTTGTAAAAGAGATGCTTTTTCTTTGGCTCTACGGATCAGCGTAAAGGTTACGTCGTAGATTATTCCAAATAACAAGAAAAAGATTAATATCGTTTCAGAAGGAACCGTTGTAATACTGATATGATCCAGGCGGTTAAAGGGGGCTATGGCAAAACTAGCCAAAAGTAATCCGCAAGATTGGCTGCCGACATCGCCCATAAAAATCTCGGCTTTGGGATAATTAAATGGCAAAAATCCCATTAATCCACAAAAAAGGGCGAGGGCAATTAATCCAAACTCGATTTGTTGTGTCTGATAATAAAAGAACAAGCAACAAATAGCAGCAACACCAGCGGCCAGACCATTTAAACCATCCATAAAATTGAATGCATTCGTGATATAGACGACCCATAGAATAATAATGGGGACGAGTAAATAATGGGTTTGTTGAAGTAGTGAAAGTGATGGGATAAAAAGAGTAATAATTATTGCACAGAATATTTGTGCAGCAAGCTTAATGAGTGCAGACCATTGCTTAACATCATCTAACCATGAAATAATTGATAGAAATGCAACGGTTCCTAGTAAAGCAATAATCGAAATAAGATAAGGTTGGTGTAAAAGTGGGAAAATTATTATACTGCCTATCAAGAATGCACAGATAATACCCACACCACCTCCTTTTGGGGTAGGCATAGTATGAGAACTGCGTTCAACAGGATTATCCATTACACCGATATGTGCCATTGTCTTTACGATAAATGCAGACAAGAGCGTCGTACCAACAAGCCAGACTAAAAATAATGGATGAAAAGAAAAAGAGGTCATTGTTTTTTTTAATAAAGAAATGATAAAAGTTGATATTATATTATAGGCTATAAGGGTGGAATAAGGACATTGCAACAGTCTAATTTATCAGCAACAACAAAGCAAACAAAGAGATATAATCGTATTGTAATTAATATTGTTATGGATGCAATATTGGCTGCAATTGCGGCGCCTTTGGCACGTTGGTTGTCTGATCCCCAAGGGGGCTTATTACATCCATTATGGTTCTTAGCCAGCGGTGTCTTGACATTATTGGTCAGCGGCTTGCCTTTTCATATTCCACAACAATATTGGCGTTTTTCTGGAATTGCGGATTTATTAAATATTGCGGCGGCTTCGGTTGCAAGTTCTGTTTTATTTACATGCCTTTTGCTTGTAACAGGGTTTTCAACACCTTCGATCACGTTCCCTATCATTTATGCGCTTGTTTTATTGGTGTTAATGGGGGGCGGACGTGTTGGATATCGATTACTTACGTCTGAGAATATTAAATTAAATCGTCAGAAAAAACAAAAAATATTGTTATTGGGCAGTGACGAAGATATTGATCTTTTTATCCGAGCCACCAAAAGGGACGTTCAGAATTCCTTGTATGTTGTTGGTTTGATTTCTTTTCGTCAAAGTCGTAAAGGGCATCGGATTCACAATGCACCGATCTTGGGTAATTTTGAAGAATTGCCAGAAGTCTTATCCAACTTAAATCAACAAAAGAAACTTCCTTCTATCTTAGTGATTACGGGCGGAGAGTTAAGAGGACCTCAGTTACGAAAGCTGTTATCAATTGCCGAGACTTGGAAAATTCAAGTGCAACGAACACCGAGCCTTACGAATTTATCACCAGCCAGTAATGTTGAATTACAACCCATCGCGTTAGAGGAATTACTTAATAGACCGCAAGTCCCTTTGGATCAAGAGGGGATGGGGGTTATGATTCGTGATCGAGTGATCGTTGTGACAGGAGCAGGAGGAAGTATTGGTTCGGAATTGGTGCGACAGATTTCTCGTTTATCTCCAAAGTTATTGATTTTATTGGATCATAGCGAATATGCATTATGGAAAATCAATGTAGAGCTTGCAGAGTGGAAGTTACAAGGAGAACGTAAACTTGTCTTGGCCAATATTCGTGATCAAGCAAGAATCCAAGCTGTATTTCAACATTACAAGCCAGAACTGGTGTTTCATGCAGCAGCTCTAAAACATGTTCCGATGATTGAAAATAATCCAATCGAAGGGTTTTTAACCAATATTATTGGTACTCGTGTTATTGCAAATGCAGCAGCAGAAGCTGGTGTTAAAGCATTGATTATGATCTCTACGGACAAGGCGGTTAATCCATCCAGTTTGATGGGAACGTCTAAACGTATCGCAGAGATGTATTGTCAAGCATTAGATATGGCGATACATCACGAACCTGAACAAATACAAAGTCTGTTGAATGTTCCTGCTGGTCATATGATGCGATGTGTTACCGTGCGTTTTGGGAATGTTCTGGGATCAACGGGATCTGTTGTACCATTATTTAGGCGACAATTGCGCAGTGGTGGACCGTTGACGGTTACCGACCCAGAAATGAAACGTTATTTCATGACCGTCCCCGAAGCTGTTGGGTTGGTGTTACAAGCGAGTGTCAGAGCAACGGTACAAAAAGATGGTGATATTGCGACAGATGAAATGCTGCGCAATGGTGGTATTTTTGTGTTAGATATGGGCGAGCCTGTTAAAATTCTTGATTTGGCACGCCAGTTAATTCGTCTTGCTGGATTAAAGCCAGATGAAGATATTCAAATTGAATTTACAGGGTTAAGACCGGGTGAAAAATTGTTTGAAGAACTTTTTCATGGGCGTGAAGCACCTATGCCGACAGATCATGCGGGATTGATGATGGCAACCCCCAGAACTGTGAATTTACAACAAGTTAATGATCTTATTGATCAAATTGCCGAGGCATGCCATCGTGAAGATGTTGATAAAGCAATTTCTATTGTGCAACAGCTTGTGCCAGAATTCCAGCATAAATTAAATGTGAGTTAAAAAATTAATATAATTTTATAAAGGAAAAATTGATGTTATTCAGCCATGTGGTTGTGGGTAGTGATGATTTAGAAAAATCAAAAAAATTCAATGATGTTCTTTTTAAAATTATAGGTGCTGAGGGCGTTATTGATCCGAAAGGGCGTTTTAAATATGTTAAAGATAATCAATTTTTCTTAATTACCAAGCCAGCAGACGGTCATCCAGCAACGATCGGTAATGGCGGTACGATTGGTTTTGATCTTCATTCTGTTGAACAAGTCAATCAATGGCATCATGCAGGGATTGAGAATGGAGGGCAATCAATTGAAAATCCTCCAGGAATAAGGCATGTTGGAAGCAGAAAGTTATATTTGGCTTATCTTCGTGATCTTGATGGGAATAAATTATGTAGATTTTATGCTATGGATGAATCAAACTAATTTATAAATAAAGTGTTTATAATACTAAAATATATTTTGTCTAAATTTTATTTATATACACGCTTTGTGAAACCTAAATTATTATGATAGCCTTTAGATTAAAGATTTATTCCAATATAATCAAAAGGAGAAAATGATGCTTTTTAGTCATGTATTTGTTGGCAGTAATGATATAGAAAAATCAAAAAAATTCTACGATGCGCTTTTTAAAGTTGTGGGTGTAGAAGCTATCGGGGATACTACAGGTCGTTTAATGTATATTAAAGACAACCAACTTTTTGGGATTACTAAACCAATTGATGGTCAGACTGCAATTCCTGGAAACGGCATGACCATTGGCTTTAGCCTTGACTCTGAAGAGCAAGTCAATGAGTGGCATCAAGCAGGGATCAATCATGGTGGGAAATCTGTAGAAGATCCTCCAGGTATCAGAGAGGCTGGGGGTAAAAAAATGTATCTGGCGTATCTGCGTGATCCTGATGGTAATAAACTTTGTGGGTTTTATTCAATCCGTTAATGTTAAACAATCTTCTTTTTTAAAGAAGGTTGTAAGAAATGTTATAAAGATCAATTTATTTTAGAAAAAAGAGAATGATGGTGAGTAATACGATCTCGTTTCTTGATTTAAAAAAACAACAACTACGTTTGGGAAATGCGGTTAAAAATCGTGTGGCTCAAGTATTATCTCATTGTCAGTTTATTTTAGGACCAGAAGTTCAGGAATTAGAAGAACGACTAGCACTTTATGTTGGGGCTAAATTTTGTATTGGAGTTTCCTCGGGAACGGATGCGATACAAATTGCTTTGATGGCGGAAAATATTGGTGCGGGCGATGCTGTTTTCCTTCCTGCTTTTACTTATACGGCCACGGCCGAGGTTCCTTTGGTCTTGGGGGCAACGCCAGTATTTGTTGATATTGACCCAGAGACTTTTCAAATTGATCCAACTCATCTAAGGTTATGTATTAAAAAAATTCGTGACGAAGGTAAATTAACTCCAAGAGCTATTATTGGTGTGGATTTATTCGGACAGCCTGCGCCTTGGGATATTTTGCGACAAATCGCCCAACAAGAACAATTATTTTTGTTAGATGATTGCGCACAGTCTTTCGGAGGGATGTATCAAGGTCATAAACTTGGTACTGAGGCAGATGCAACCGTTACGTCTTTCTTTCCATCCAAACCTTTTGGTGGGTATGGAGATGGTGGCGCAATTTTTACCAATGATCCAGAAAAAGCCGAAATTTATCGTTCGTTGAGAAGTCACGGAGAGGGTAAAACACGTTATCAAGTATTAAGGACGGGAATGAATGGTCGTTTAGATACCATCCAAGCGGCTGTGTTATTGGCTAAACTCGATTTCTTTGATGCAGAACTTACCAGACGAGAAGAAATTGCTTGTTTATATGACCAACATTTGGCCTCTGTTGTTCAAGTGCCAGTCAGAGTGCCTCACAGTCAAAGCGCATGGGCAATTTATTCAATTTTATTGCCAGATGAACATGCTAGAACAGAGTTACAAAATAAATTAAAAGAACACAATATTGCCACAGCCATTTATTACCCTTTGCCTCTGCATCAACAACCTGCTTATTGTAATTCCCATGATGGCAGTGTATTACCTGTTTCAGAAAGAATATCTAAACAAATATTGGCATTACCTATTCATCCAGAATTAACCGATGAAGAGGTTTTACAAATCATTCATGCCATCAAAGGATAAAGGCTTTGTGCAATGCGTAAACAGAATATTATTTTAACCTCAGGTTTAATTTTTTGTGTTGTGGTCGTATTCGCTATATGGCTGATGGTGCGTAAAGAACTAACGCCCGTTACATTTTCACCCGTCGTTAATGCGGAGCTGATTGTTGGACCGTTACATAAAAAACGTGTTTTGACACCAGATGAGCTGAAAATCGTTCAAGATTGGATTAAAAAGAACGAAAAAGGGTGGGGGCCTTTGCATCGTAATCCACCTTCTACGGGGGATGTAGAAATTCACTTTAATCAGAATATTGATTTAAAAGATTACGCTGATAAACCAAAAGATCAACAACCTCGTCCTTTCACATTGGTATTATGGTTGGGGATCAGCCAAGCGGATTGGAATAGTAAAGTCTTTTATGAAGTATCAAATCCAGATGGCAGCAAAGTGTTCTTAAAGACTTGTGAGGATAAAGATTTTGCCCCTTTAAGAAAGTTAGTCGATCAATATGATTACCAAAGGACTTTATTTCCATAATATGGATTAAAAAAAGGGCTGTAAAAGCCCTTTTTTATTGTTGTTTTAATTATCTGATTCAGCTTCTTCTAATTCACTGTGGAGTTCAAGCCATAACTCTTCAGCATCAGCTTGTTTCTTTTGAAAATCAGAGAGCTTTATTTGAATAGCTTTCATTTCTTCGGCGGTGGCAGAGCTATAAAAATTAACATCAGAAAGTTTTTCTTCTAGTTTGAGAATTTCAGTCGCACATTTGCTCATGATCTTTTCAGCATCTTTGATTTTGCTGCGTAAAGGTTGAAGTAATTTACGCTTTTCAGCTCTGTCTTTGCGGGCTTCTTTTTGAGAGCCTGATCCTGAATTATTATCTGTTTTAGATTGTTGATTGGCTTCTTTACGTTGAGTATCTAGCCATTGGCGATATTCTTGGATATCCCCATCAAATGGAGCAACGGTTCCATTATTGACTAACCATAAACGATCAGCAACCAATTCAATCAATCGTGCATCATGAGAGATTAAAATTACCGCGCCATTAAAAGCAGACAGGGCATGAACGAGGGATTCTTTGGCATCTAAATCCAAATGGTTGGTCGGTTCATCTAATAATAAAATATTGGGATTATGGCGTGTGGCTAATGCCAATACTAATCTTGCTTTTTCACCACCAGACAAGGATTTGACCTTTGTATCAACACGATCGGCATCCAATCCAAATCGTGCCAACTGTCCCCGTAGCTCTGTTTGAGTGGCTTTGGGTAATGCCGTTTGTATATGCTCTAATGGCGTATGTTCTGGCACAAGATCTTCAAGTTGATGTTGTGCAAAGTAACCTACAGATAATTTGGAATTATTTTGAATAGTTCCTTCAAAAGGTTTCAACCTTCCTGCAATCAGTTTGATAAAGGTTGATTTACCATTTCCATTTGCACCGAGCAAAGCGATACGATCATCAGGATCGATACGCAAAGAAATATTGGATAGAATTGTTCTGTCTCCATATCCTGCTTTGACTTGTTGCAATGTAATTAATGGTGGGGGCAGTTCTATGGGTTGTGGGAATTCAAAATGAATAGGAGTTTCTTCAACAATTGCTTGTAAAGGAGGAAGCTTTTCAAGTGCTTTTAATCGTGCTTGTGCTTGGCGTGCTTTGGTTGCTTTGGCTCTGAAACGATCAACAAAAGATTGCATATGCGCGCGTTTAGCTGCAGTTTTTTCGACCTCTCTATTTTGCTGTAAAGCTTTTTCATTTTTAATACGGATGAATTCTTCATATCCACCAACAGTCAAAGAAAGTTTTCTTTGATGAAGATGGGCAATGGCATTAACAGATTGATCGAGCAAATTACGGTCATGACTGACGATTAATGCACTGCCTGAAAAATTTTCTAACCAAGATTCTAACCACAAGGTAGCTTCTAAATCTAAATGGTTGGTCGGTTCATCCAATAATAATAGGTCAGGATTTAAAAATAATGTGCTGGCCAAAGCCACACGCATCCGCCATCCACCAGAAAAGTCAGAAACAGGACGTTGTTGGTTTTCTTCATTAAATCCTAATCCTGCTAAAATAACAGCGGCACGGGCAGGGGCACTGTCGGCATTAATGGCAATTAGACGTTCGTGAATTTCTGCTAGTCGATAGCCATCTTGGATGGTTTCTGCTTCATGCAAGAGACTCGCACGTTCTTGATCTGCGGCTAACACGGTATCAATCAATGATGATGGACCTGAGGGGGCTTCTTGTTTGACGCGTGCCATTCTGATTCGGCTGGGGATTAAGATTTCACCATCGTCAATTGGCATGTCCCCTGCGATGGCTGCCAGTAAAGTTGATTTTCCTGTGCCATTGCGACCTACTAAGCCCACTTTTTGACCATTTTCAATGGTTAAAGAGGCATTTTCCAAAAGAGGACGACCGAAAATTCGAAGCGTTAAATTATTGATAACCAGAGTGCTCACAGCGTTGCCCGTGTAAAATAGTAAAAAAATGATCGACAAAATAATAAAATTTCTTTTATTTACCAATAACGCTCTTCATTTACAAAGAATGATTTGCTTTATATCGAAACAAGGAAAATATATCATGGCTATTCAAAGAACATTATCAATTTTAAAACCAGATGCAACCCGTCGTAACTTAACAGGCAAAATTAATGCGGTTATCGAAGGTACAGGTCTTAAAATCGTTGCTCAAAAACGCTTACAATTAACTCAAGCTCAAGCAGAAGCATTTTATGCGGTTCATAAAGAACGTCCATTCTTTGGTGAGCTCGTCTCTTTCATGATTAGTGGTCCAGTTGTTGTGCAAGTTTTGGAAGGCGAAGACGCAGTTCAAAAAAACCGTGATATCATGGGCGCAACCAACCCAAAAGATGCAGCACCACACACCGTACGTGCTCAATTTGCTGAATCAATTGAAGCAAACTCTGTTCATGGTTCTGATTCTGCTGAAAATGCAGTAAATGAAATTAAATTCTTTTTTGCTGAAATCGAAATTAACGCTTAATTATTTCGTTAAATAATTTTGATATTTTAAAGAGCTGTAAGGAAACTTGCAGCTCTTTTTGTATTGAAAATAAAACTTTTGATCGAATAGAGAAAAAATTATAAGTTGTTTTTTAGTAGGATTTATATCGTTTATATTATTTTTTTGTTTAATTAACTTTATAAAATAATGTATAATTATTCGTAATAATAAATCAACAAAGGGTTATAAATCTAATGGATGAACAACACTCAACACAATCCATCATTCAATATGCAGAAGATGGTCAAATTATTATTAATAATGGTAGTACATACGATGTTATGTATAATAAGACGGTTAGTAATGTTCAGATTAATAGTGGAGGGACGCTAAACGTTAACGCAGGCAGTGCTGTTCATATTTTAATTAATGGTGGTACACAAAGTGTTACTGGTGCAGGTGGGTATACGTCTGATGTAACGATTAATAATGGTGGGTCTCAATATATTGCAGGTACAATCGCAGAGAATGTCGTTATTAATAGTGGAGGAAAACAAGATGTTAATGTTTATGGTAACGCTACTAATGTAATTATTAATAATGGTGGTAAACAAACTGTTAGTGGAGTGGGAAAAAAGACTGCTAGTGTTGATTCTGTTACCATTAATAGTGGTGGTGAACAATATATTGGCCTTGCAGGATCTGCTAGCGATACGATAATTGATGGCGGAATACAATATGTTTACGATGGAGGATATGCTTATAATACGACGATTAATAGTGGTGGAATACAATATGTTTCAGCTGGAGCTATGGTTACAAATACAACTATTAATAGTGGTGGTAGGCTTGAACCGGGTAGTGCTAGCTGGGGCGGGAATAATGAAAAGGTAACCTTTACAAATATTACGGTAAATAGTGGTGGCACCTTAGTTACTGGGGGTGCTATCTTAGAGGGTGTTATTACTTTAAATGAGGGGGCAACAGTTGATCTTGGTTTCCAGACATCAAGTGATGCTACACTTAATTTGGTTGGTAAAGGTAGTCATACAATTATCGTAACGTATGACGGATTAAACAAAGTATACGACCTACCCATCGAGGGATTCCAAGGAGGAAATGGAGTAGATAGCGATCGTATTGTATTCGAAGGTCTGGAAAATTATCCAATTGCTAGTATGGATTATACTGATGGTAATGGAAAGGCTAGTGATGATTATGTTACTATTCATTTTGCTTCTAACGGTTATATGACTCTCCATATTGTTGGTATCAAACAAATGGGTTTTAGTATTAGCCAGGCAAGTGATGGTTCTTTTATTGGCACTGCGGGTGATCATTCTGGCGAGCCGCCGTGTTTCCTTGCTGGTTCAATGATTAAAATTCCTGGAGGAGAAATTGCCGTTGAGGCGCTGTCAATTGGTGATAAAATTTGCACCTTTGATTGGAAAAAAAATAAAAAAGCAATACGCTCTATTTGTTGGATAGGAAGCAACATTGTGGTTGTTCAACCTCATCTTTCTGATGATAAAGCTGGGTATCCTGTGCGTATTCATAAAGATGCCATTGCTGATGGGGTTCCTTACAAAGATTTATTGATTACGGCAGAACATTGTTTATTTTTTGATGGCAAGTTTATTCCAGTGCGTATGTTGGTCAATGGAACCAGTATTTGCTATGATTACTCAATAACACAATATACGTATTATCATATCGAAACCAAGAGACATTCCGTAATTTGGGCAGATGGTATGCTAACCGAAAGTTATTTGGATACAGTAAATCATAAAGGATTCAGGCAACATGGTCAGTTTGCTATATTAGACGTAAATTCAAAAGTGAAAGACTGGGAGCATGACTCTGCGGCACCTCTGATGGTTGATCGTGCTTATGTAGAACCTCTTTATCATCAAATTGCACAACGTGCTTTTGATATGGGGTTTGTAAAGGAAAAAGGATTATCATTAACAACAGATTCTGACTTTCACCTTGTTACCGATTGTGGGGAGAGTATTTATCCACAATTTGATGGAAAAGATAAATATATCTTTGTGTTAACAGAAAATATTTGCAAGGTTTATTTGAAATCAAGAACCAGTCGTCCTTGTGATACGATTGGACCTTTTGTCGATGATCGTCGTCAATTGGGATTATTGGTTGGGAATATCACCCTTTTATCTTTTGATAAAGAAAACAAAATTCAACCTTATGAAATTACAAGTCATTTAACTGAACAAAATCTTGCTGGATGGGGTGTGATAGAGCCAACTTCTTGCCGTTGGACACATGGCAATGCAGAGTTGGATATTTCACTTCGCAACAATCAAAAAAGAGCTTTGATTATACAGGTTATTTCTTCTAATGCTTATGTTATCTCAGACCAAAATGATATGTTGGATATTAAAAAAATAGCTTAATTATGTTATATTTGTAATGTTTATACTCCTAAACGAGATTGTTGTTTTAGGAGTATCTTAATATAAATTTTTTAAGATTATTGTGATTAGTATCTCAGTATTAAACCCATTTTAAATTGTTGGACATTATTGAATGGGTTTACTATCTTTTTTATACCTATATTTAGCTTTTTGTAAATCTTTTGGCACACTTGTTTCTGTTTTATATAAAGTTACAAGGTAATAATGTATTGAATAATTGTTTTGGTCAGAGATAAAATCTTTATCTATTTCTCGACCTTCAATAATATAAGATTCAAATAAAGAAATTGTTTATACCATAATCTTGTGCAGAGGCTTTTTGAAAATAATAGCGTGCTTTCTTATAATTTTTTGTTTCATTATAATTATTTGTCGTTTCTCCACATCTTACTCTATACGTTGAACTAAGCTAAATGTGTGTGGTTGGATTGTTTTGATTAGCAGCTTGTTGAAATAGTGCTTTGGCTTTTAGATAGTTTTTTTAGGTTTCATTAAACCATCCATGTATATGTTGCCTAATTCTAGCGGTGCCTGTGCACATCTTAGGCTTGCTTGTTGTTCTATTTTTTTTAGATGGTCTTATATCATGTTGTGTGATTTTGATATTTTCAGCAACAGCCATTACTGTGAATGAAGCTAGACTGGTGTTAATAATAAATGCGAGGTGTTCAAATAATGATCTTTTTCATAACATTATTACATTCAGTAATATTTATAGAAAAAGCCCAAGAAAACTAATTTCTTGGGCTTATTTTACTAACCATTAATTAATGCATCAATATTCACATCAGGTTCTTCTTTTCGTAAAAAGTTTTTCAGAACTTGAGGATAAAGAAGATGTTCTTGCTTTAATAGACGTTTTGCAAGACTGTGTTCTGTATCATTAGGTAAAATTGGAACAACAGCTTGTCCCAAAATGGGACCTTGATCCATGTCTTCAGTTACAATATGAACGGTACATCCATGGACTTTCATGCCTGCTTTGATGGCTTTGGCATGGGTATCTAGACCAGGAAATAACGGTAAAATGCTGGGATGAATATTCAGAATTTTGCCCTCCCAATTATTAATTAGGAACGGTGTTAAAATCCGCATATATCCCGCCAAGCAAATCGTTGAGATATTATGGGCTTGTAAGGCAGCATCAATCTGGCGTTCATGCGCTTGACGATCTTTGCCGAATTGGTGGTGATCGATCACTAGGGTTCGGATGCCAGCATTCCGAGCCTTATCCAAACCAGCAGCATCATGATTATTACTGATAACAAGTTCAACAGAGGCAGGAAAAGAAGGTTTTGCGCATGCGGCAATAAGCGCATCCATATTGCTGCCACGACTACTGATAAGAATGGCGATACGCTCTTTAAAGGACATATGGTTTTCCTATTTGTATTAATCTGCGTTTGAATTAAAAGTAAAATCAGGAAGGTCACTAAATGCTACCGTAGGTTCACTCTCAGGGTTTTCGCTGGCGGCGATATGACCAATAACATAGGCCTCGGTATCTGTATTGCTTAATAATTCATTCACCGCAGCAACATCTGAAACAATTAAAATCATTCCTATACCACAATTAAATACTTTTAACATTTCTTCGGTGGTGACATTGCCTGCTTGTGCTAACCAAGAAAATACTGGTGGCATTGGCCAGCTGTCCCCGTCGATAATTGCAACGCTGCCTTTTGGCATGACACGAGGAAGGTTCCCTATGATTCCACCGCCTGTGATATGTGCCGCGCCATGCAATAGCCCTGCGTTGTGAAGGGCGATAATAGGTTCGACATAAAGTTTGGTCGGAGCCAACAAGGCTTCACCCAAAAGTTGTTCTGTGTCAAAAGGTGCAACATCTTCCCACGCTAGATTTTGAGATTTCACAATTGCACGCACTAAAGAGAACCCATTTGAATGAGGACCATTAGACGTTAACCCAATGATTTTAGCACCAGGAGCAATATTTTGAGGTAATAATGCATTTCTTTCAACAGCACCAACCGCAAAACCAGCTAAGTCATAGTGCCCCCGTTGATACATGCCAGGCATTTCAGCAGTTTCACCGCCAATTAATGCACAACCACATGCTTCACAAGCTTGACTGATGCCCGTAATAACGCGTTGTGCTTGTTCCAGCTCTAATTTGCCAGTTGCAAAATAGTCTAAGAAAAATAAAGGTTTGGCACCTTGAACGATTAAATCATTAACGCACATACCGACAAGGTCAAAACCAAGATTGTCACATAATCCCGTTTCAATGGCGAGAAGGAGTTTTGTACCCACGCCATCTGTTCCAGAAACGAGGATGGGATCTTTGAAGCCAGCTGCTTTGACATCAAATAAAGCACCGAACCCTCCTAGATTTCCCATAACACCAGCTTGTTTTGTTTTTGAAACTGCTGGTTTGATTGCTTCGATTAAAGCATCCCCAGCAGCAATATCAACGCCAGATTGGGCATAAGTTGCACCGTTTCCGGTAGAGGGATGTTTGATTTCTGAAGAATCTGAAGTCATTATAAGGCAGCCTTTTATCTTTAATGCTTGATAGGTTGATGTTGAATTTGATTATGAATGAATTTTACTTCATATTAAACCTATATTTACGGCAGATATGATTTTTGGCAAAGTTAAGAATGCAGAAAAAAAGTCAACCACAATATTTGATGAATGCCCCAAGGCAGTTAGCATTACCTTTTCCCTACAATCCTCGGTTTATTCATTCCGAATTTATCAGGGCATCTTCTAATGCTGGGGCAAGGGCTTGGTTGGGAATTCATCATAATAAGCGTTCGATACCAAGCTGGCCTGATCGACGTTTAGTATTGTGGGGCGATTCTGGTACGGGAAAAACCCATTTGCTTCAAATCTGGGCGGATAAAGAAGAGGCTTTATTTCTGCCAGGATCCATTTTATGTCAAAATTCGTCTGTTTATTGGTTGGAGAAAGTTAAAGAGGAGTGGATCAAAGCGCTTGTCATTGATGATGCTGACCTTATCACGAATCCTCATGCATTATTACATTTGCTGAATTTGACTAAAGAACTGGGTCTGGCTGTCGTGTTAAGTGGGCGCTTGCCGCCGTCACGATGGGATATTCAACTGCCTGATCTGGCCAGTCGATTACGAGCCATCACAACGGTTCAAATTGAACAGCCAGAAGATGCCTTGTTGCGTATTTTATTGTTGCGTTTATTGGCAGAACGACAATTAATTGTATCTTCTTCGATGATTGATTGGTTGTTGGTTCGTTTACCTCGCACAGCAAGTGCGATTCGTGAAGCTGTATATCGTTTGGATAAGGCAACCCTTGCAGATGGTGGTGGCGTAACAAGAAATTTAGCAATCTATGTTTTAGAAGATTTACTTTCTTGTGATTTTATAGAATCATTAGAGGAGACCGAGGAGCCATTATTCTTTTCTGATTTTTAACTTAAAGTTGTAATTCGATGATGCCTAAACCAAAAAATACTGTAAGCAAGCCCGCAACGACACGTACTCGCAGAGTTCCTGTTGCACCTAAAAAACCAGAGACTATTATTGTTCCGATAAAAAAAAGTCCTGAACGATTTATTAATCGTGAATTATCTTGGTTGGATTTTAATCAAAGGGTCGTTGAAGAGGCACAAAATGTCAGAAATCCTTTGTTGGAAAGGTTGAGATATCTATCAATTAGTGCCAGTAATCTGGATGAATTTTATTCCGTTCGTGTTGCAGGGTTGGCTGGACAAGTTCGTGAAAAATTAATTACTTCTTCGCCAGATGGATTAACGCCCTCGCAACAGCTTGCAGCCATCAGAGAGCGTGTCAAAGGATTATTTGCAAATCAGCAACAAACTTATCTCGCCCTAAAACGGTTATTGGCAGAAACTGGGATTGTTGTTTGTCCGGTTCAAGATTTAACTCATGATGATTTAGCATGGTTAAAAACATATTTTCTTGAACGTATTTTTCCAATATTAACCCCAATCGCCTTGGATCAAGCGCATCCTGTGCCTTTTATTCCCAATCTTAATATGGCGATTGCGTTAAGGTTGGTTGGGCAGCGCAATGATCGTAATCGTAAATATGTATTGATTTTGTTGCCCTCACAACTTCTCAGATTTGTGGCGTTACCGATTGCACCTAAACATTCAACAACACAGCGTTTTGTTCTGCTAGAAGATATTATTACGTTATTTATCTCCATCATCTTTCCTGGCTATAAAATCAGTAATTATGGTCTGTTACGTGTTATTCGCGATACAGATGTAGAATTCGAGGAAGAAGCCGAAGATTTGGTTCGTTCTTATGAAACGGCTTTGAAACGTAGGCGTAGAGGGGTTGTGATTCATCTGGATATTGATAATCAATTACCCACTAAATTAGCAGATATGGTCGCCCATGCTTTGGAAGTCCCACCAGAAGAAATTACCATTCATCAAGGTTTGTTGGGAATGGTGGATGTCAAACAGTTAATTGTTGAAAATCGTCCTGATTTATTATTCCCCTATTATAAATCTTTGGTTCCCGCACGTATTCGAGAGGCTGGCGGGGATTGTTTTACAGCATTACGTTCCAAAGATTTATTGGTATATCATCCTTTTGAGAGTTTCGATGTTGTTGTTCAATTTTTACGTCAAGCAGCGCAAGATCCTCAAGTTTTGGCAATTAAACAAACCCTTTATCGAACATCCAGTAACAGCCCAATAGTAAGGGCTTTGATCGAAGCTGCTGAAAGTGGAAAGTCAGTAACCGCAATTGTTGAGTTGCGTGCGCGTTTTGATGAAGAGGCTAATATTCGTTTATCCCGTGATTTAGAAGCGGCTGGCGTGCAAGTGGTTTTTGGTTTTGCCGATTGGAAAACACATGCTAAATTAAGCCTTGTCGTACGTAGAGAAGGGAATGTAACGCGTACTTATGCGCATTTTGGTACGGGAAATTACCATCCAATTACAGCAAAAATATATACTGATTTATCTTATTTTACTTGTAATCCCAAACTAACTCGGGATGCGGTGAAATTGTTCAATTATGTGACTGGATATGCACGTCCGTCTCAGATGGAGGCGATCGCATTTTCTCCATTAACTATTCGTAAAACGTTAAATGAGCTGATTGATCAAGAAATTGAATTTGTCAAAGCAGGTAAACCAGGATCTATATGGCTGAAAATTAACTCTTTAGTTGATCCAAGGCTGATTGATCGCCTTTATGAAGCCTCTTGCGCAGGGGTTAAGATTAATATTATCGTTCGTGGTATTTGTTGCCTAAGACCTCAAGTGGCTGGATTATCTGAAAATATAACGGTTAAATCAATTGTTGGTCGTTTCTTGGAACATGCCAGAGTGTTCGTTTTTGGGAATGGTCACGAATTGCCATCTAAACATGCCAAAGTCTATATGGCTTCGGCAGATTGGATGGAACGTAATATGGATCGTCGTATTGAAGAAATGATTCCAATTATTCCCGAAGAAATTCATGATAAAGTACTTAATCAGCTGATGGTTGCTAATTTAAAAGATAATTTACAATCATGGCAGCTAAACCAGGATAAAAAATGGTGCAGAGTAGAAGCAACGGACAAGCCATTTTCTGCACATGAATATTTTATGGATAATCCATCTTTGACTGTTAAAAAACTTTAATGCTTAATTTAAACAAAAATCTTAATAATATAAGGATTATATATATATGAGTTCTCATTCCTTGATACGTTCAGCCATTGTTGATTTAGGTTCCAATTCTGTTCGCTTGGTCGTTTTTGAGGGAAGGGAACGCAACCCAGTGATAATCTTTAACGAAAAAGCAACGTTACGATTGGGAAGTGGTTTAGATACAACCAAAAGATTAAACCCCAAAGGGGTTGCTTTGGCAGAAGGCGTGTTTAAACGTTTTTATGCCGTTGCAACAACAATGGGTGCAGATCCATTTATGGTCTTAGCCACCGCAGCCGTCAGGGATGCGACTGATGGTCAAGAATTTATCAATAAATTACAATCATGGATGCCTAATGTTCCCATTCATATTCTGACAGGTGAACAAGAGGCCGATTATGCTGCTGCAGGTGTGTTATGCAGTATATCGAATGCTGATGGTGTTGTTGCAGATATTGGCGGTGGGTCAATGGAGTTGGTACAACTTTGTGGACAGCAACGTTTTAATGCACAGACACTGCCGTTGGGTGTAATTCGCCTGATGGATCGTTCTGAAAAAAAGATTTCAAAAGCTAAATCTATCGTTACCAAAGATTTAAAAACAGTTGAATGGATTGAAGAGGTTAAAAAGAAAAATCTATATCTAGTCGGTGGTGCCTTTCGGGCGATGGCACAACTATATATGGAATATACGTCTTATCCTTTGTCGATTGTTCATTATTATACCTTGCCTTATGATGAAGCCAAACGCATGGTGGAGTGGACGATTGAAAAATCAAAAGGTGGCATAAATGATATTCCTATATTTATTCATAAACGCCTTAATGATTTGCCTTATGCTGCAACTGTGCTTGGACAATTATTAGCCAGAATGCGCCCAGAAAAAATCATTTTTTGCGCTGAAGGTGTGCGTGAAGGGTGGTATATGCGCAATGTTGTCTCGGAAGCAGCTTGCAATCAAGATCCTCAGGAAGCAGCAGCGTTGGATATCAGCGAACGTTTGGGAAGAGTAAAAGAATTTCCTTTGGCACTTATGCAGTGGACAAGTGATCTTTTCAAAAACGAAACCGTAGAGATGAAACGATTACGCTGGAATGCCTGTTTGATTTCAGATTCAGGATGTCACGACCATCCTGCCTATCGTAAAGAGCAATCTTATTTGCGGATTTTATGTATGGCAGGAATGGCTTTTGACCACCCAACACGTGCTTTTTTAGCATTAACCACCGCAATGCGATATGAGGCAGGAGTTGATGAGGGTTTCTTATCTTCAGCTAAGAAAATTTTGACACATAAACAATTTGAACAAGCCATTGTCCTTGGAATGGCTTTTCGTGTTGCTTATACTTTATCAGGGAACTTGCCCAGCCTGTTGTTAAGAACCCGTTTAAAGGTAGGGAAAAAGAAACTGTCTTTATATTTCTCTCAACATTTGGATGCGGTAATTAGCGATGCGGTAACCCGACGTCTGAGCCGTTTAGGACAATTAATGGGGCTGGAAACACAATTATTATCTGATGAAGAAGAGTTAAAAAACAAAATTTCATAATCTATTTGTCACATAATATCATGCTTTACGTGCAGAGTGGCTTAATGTGATCCATTTGGTATAAAATTGCGGATAGAATCCCAAACACAAAGCCATTATCAGCGCATTAATAGAGGTTAGATTAATCCAGATCAACCATCCTGGATTATTCCAATAACGTAAGCACAATCCTAAGCTTAAAATATTGAGTGCCGAAAAAAAGCTCATATAATATATTGTTTCCATGCTAGAGCTAGGGTTGAGTTTATAGCGGCTTCTGATCGTGTTCAGTGCGCAGATAAGGCAAAATATGCTAATAAAATTAATTAGAGCCACCAGAAAGACCATTAATTTATTCCTTTGCTTTTAATATAAAAGAATACTCGTAAAAAGATCATACCACAGATGAAAATGATACTATCCGTAATCAGATATAAGTAATTACTACGAGATAAAGCTGCGGTAAAATAGGGTGCTGTTTGTATATAATTCAAGAAAGGTAACAAAAGGCATAACCCCGAAAAAATACATGTCAGATTTAACCAAGTCCGTTTAATTTTTCCGAATATTGAGCCTAGAATACTTAAACCCAATACCAAGAAAAAGCTAATAAAGAAGCTGTTGATTTCCCAATTCATTCTTGTTGGTAATTCTGCTGGTAACAAACGGTTTGACCATAGGAAAGTAATCATTGCGATTAATGTTCCCATGATGATACCGATATTAATTCCTTCGGTTATTTTATAAAATAATCGTTGTGAGATGGAATGCGTTGATAATAAAATGTTTCTTTTTCGATTTGAATAAAATAACAAACCATAAGCAATTAAAACAGAGCTGCCTATTCCCATGATCGCAAAGATCATTCGAAAGAAGCGCCCGCTTGCGCGAACAGTGTGAATGCCAAGTAATGTTTTATTGAGTAAAGTAAGCGCCGTAGGCTTTGTCGAGATTGAGCTGATTTGTTGTGTTTTTTTATCAAAAGCAATGTAATTTTTAAGCCGAGCAATTTGTTTTTCATCGCCATCGATAAATTTGATCTCTTTTTTGTTAAAAAAAATTACGCTAGGCATAGCATTAAAATATAGCTGGGCTTTATTTAATAAAGGTAACAGATCAGGGCGTGTTTGTTGTTGAGACATTTCTTTATGCTGTTTTACTGGAAAACTATTCTGTGGCGGTTGGTTATTGGGTAAATAGCGAGGTGCTAAAAATAAAACACCACTGATAGCAATCACAAGTAAAAAAGGTAAAAAGAAAAAACCACTGATTGTGTGGAAATCGGATTTAAAACGCGCAGTTTTGGGTTTTGGATAAATGAGGAAAGCATTCTTAACTATTTTGGGAAGATAAATAATTACACCAGATATAATAACGAATATAAAAGTTACTCCAACAATTAATAAAATAGCCCCACCAAGAAAACGACCAATAAATAAATTGTTATGGAAACTGTCAATAAAATACCCCCCACCAGTTGCGCGAATAGGGACAAGATTTCCTTGTTGTGGATGGATAACATCTCCTTGCAACAAATTATCTTGTGCATGTAGAACCCTGATAAATGGATCTCGAGTTGAAGGAAGTGCAATCAGGTTTTTACGAATATTTTTATGTTGCTCCCAACGATCATAAGCGAGGTCTAATGCTTTGCCAGAGACGGATGATGCTGGGGCGTAGAGTCCTAGTTCGGGTTGCATCCATTGTGTAATTTCTTGGTCATAAATCGAAATGGTGCCTGACACAAACAAGACGAACAAAAACCATCCACCAATAAGCCCAAACCATTGATGGCACATTCTGAAAAAAGAAAGTAGATTTTTGTTCATTGTTATAATCTTGCTATTAATTAATAATGATTATTAGTATCAATATGAAAAGAAAATATCTACTGTTAAATTATCAATTCGCAGAGTATGCTGAATAATTATGAATATTGTTTAAAGTAGAAAAAGATGACTATAGAGGGCGTATTAGCCATTTCACCTTTTCTTGTTTATATATTATTAATGATTGGGATTGTTTGTTTAATCATTTTAAAAAAGATTTTTAATAAATAGCTTTAATAGATGTCTAATTTTTCTTTGATGGACAAAATGATATTTTCAAACATCTCTGTGGTCAAAACGCCAGTGCTGGTATTATATCGTGACACGTGATAACTATTAACGATCGTGATATTTTCATTAATTTGAAAAAATTGTCCATGTTTGAATTTGATACTGGTCACTGGTCGTCCAAAACAAGCCAAAATATTTTTATGTGCGATCACACCCAAAGTTAAAATGAATTTTAAGTGTGGCATATGCTGAATTTCTTTTAAAAGAAACGAGCGGCAATTTTTTTCTTCTTGAGAAGTGGGTTTGTTTTCGGGAGGAACGCATCGAACAGCATTAATGATACGACAGTTCGATAAGGTCAATCCATCATGTGAATCAGCGTTATATGTTCCATTTGCAAAGCCATATTTGACCAAGGTATTATAAAGTAACATACCTGCATAATCACCTGTAAAAGGGCGACCTGTAAGATTGGCCCCTTTGATACCAGGGGCGAGGCCAACAATCAAAAACTCGGCTTGTTGATCGCCCCAAGGGGGAACAGGGGCGTTCCACCCTGTAGGATATAACTGTTTATTGCTGTCTCTATATTCCATAAGTCGAGGACATAAAGGGCAGTTCTTGTCTGGCTGTAAAGATAAATCAATCATCATTAATAGAAATAGGTTAATCTGCAAAAGGAATGGTTGGGTTTGGAATATCATTTTGCTGGTTATTATCGCCAGTTCGTCGAGTAAATTCTGGTGCGATATCCACAATGTCCAAAAATTGATCTGCTTGTCGACGTAATTCATCCCCAACCATCGGAGGATTGGTTTTAACAGAGGAAATCACGGTTACGCGGACACCTTGTCTTTGAACAGATTCAACCAAACGGCGAAGGTCAGCATCCCCACTGAATAAAACGGCATGATCGATATGCGGGGCAATTTCCATCATATCGACAGCCAGTTCAATATCCATGCTCCCTTTGATTCTTCTACGACCATTTTGATCTGTAAATTCACGAGCACTTTTTGTGACAAGGAAAAATCCATTGTACGCCAGCCAATCGGTCAGAGGTTTGAGCGGGGAGTATTCCTCTGTATCCAAAACGGCTGAATAATAATAAGCACGGATTACATTACAATTTTTTCTAAAGAAAGCTAGCAAGTTTCTATAATCAACATCAAATCCTAAGTTACGAGAGGCAGAATATAAATTCGCTCCATCTATAAATAGACAAACTTTCTCATTTTCTCTAAAAAACATGTAAATAACCCTAAAATAAAATGATTGACTATAAAAGAATCACTATAATTGATATTAATCAATCCGCAGATAGTGTAGTGGTAATATTCTTAATGTGTTTCAATTAAGTGACGAATTCGAGTAAGAAAGAATTATGATTATTATAGCAGTAGGAAGCAATCTTTCAGGCGTTTGGTCTGATACCCCTTATGGTATGTGTCAAGAAGCGGTACATCGTTTGTCCACAGAATTGGAATGTCATATAAAGCAATCGTCTTGGTACCAAACTAGTCCAATTCCGCCATCATCTCAACCCCTTTATATAAATGGTGTTGTTACGTTAGAGAAAGAAATAGAGCCAATTGAGGTTTTAAAGATATTAAACAAGATTGAGGCAGAGGCAGGAAGGGTCCGTCAACAAGCCAATGAAGCCCGACCGTTGGATTTAGATATTTTGGATATTGATGGTAAGATTATTGAAGAATCTCCAAAATTGATTATCCCTCATCCAAGGTTGCATTTAAGGGGGTTTGTCCTATATCCTTTAAAAGATGTGTGTCCACAATGGCAGCATCCTATCACTCATAAGCATATAAATGAATTAATAGATGAACTTCCAAAAGATCAAGCGATCATGTCTTATTTAGATGAAAAATAAGAAGATATTTGATTTTCTGATAAAGATAGAATAAAAGTTAAAGATTAATTTCAAATCTGGAGATAATAGATTTATGGCACGCGTTACTGTTGAAGATTGTATTGAAAAAATTCCTAATCGTTTTGACCTTGTTTTGCATGCAGCGCAAAGAGCGCGTAGCCTTTCAAGAGGAGAGGCTTTGACAGTCGAACGCGATAATGACAAAAATCCTGTCGTTGCTTTACGTGAGATCGCCGAAGAAAAATTAGATTTAGACGCAATTAAGAGCGATATTATTCGTTCACTTGCCAGAGCACCAGAACCAGAGCCCGTGGACGAAGAAGTTGTTGATTTAATTCCAACAGAAAAAAATATTTTTGGTTTACAAGATGTGACAGCTGAAGAAGAAAAACGGAATATGTCACAGAATTCATTTGAAAATATTAACGAAATCATGAGTGAGTTAGATCGCAGACGTTCTTCTGGGTCTGAAAATTTTTAGCATTATCCTTGTTCTTTTATTGGTTTTTGTGCTTAATTATATAATAGAGCATCATTATCAGTATCAAGGTTAGAAGTGGAAAATATATATCTTCCCGTAACATTAAGCGAAAGCGATCATATTGATTGCGAAGGTTTGATTAGGCATATTCGTAAATATGATACTGAATCAGACCTTTCGCTTGTTGAAAAGGCATTCCAAGTAGCCTTCAAAGCTCACGAAAAGCAATTTCGTGATAATGGAGCGCCATATATTATTCATCCCTTGGCTGTTGCAAATATTTTGGCGCATTTAAGGGTTGATGTTACCTCTATTATCACAGGGCTGCTTCACGATACAATTGAAGATACTGAAGTTACAAGAGAATTTCTTGAAAAAGAATTTGGTGTTGTGGTTGCAGATCTTGTTGATGGTGTGACGAAGCTGACACGTCTGGAATTACAATCCGATCGAACAAAACAAGCAGAAAATTTTCGCAAGCTTGTTTTGGCGATGTCTAAAGATATCCGTGTGTTAATTGTAAAGCTTGCTGATCGTTTGCATAACATGCGTACGTTACAGTACGTGCAACGCCTAGACCGCAAACAACGAATTGCGCGTGAGACAATGGATATTTATGCGCCATTGGCTGAACGTATCGGTATGGATAATGTTAAAACCGAACTTCAGAATATTGCCTTTGCTGTTTTAGAACCAGAAGGGGACGCTTCTATTCGGGCTCGTTTAAACTATTTGCGAGGTCAAGGGGCGGATATTGTCGAAGAGGTTTGTGCTGAATTAAAAGAGCTTTGTGAAAATTCTGGCTTAAGAAATGTAGACATTACTGGTCGGGAAAAATCTTGTTATTCTATTTGGGAAAAAATGAATAGAAGACAAGTTGCTTTTGAGCAATTATCCGATATTATGGCATTTCGTATCATTGTTGATACCAAAGAGGAATGTTATGCTGCCCTCGGAGTTGTGCATAGCAGCTATCCTGTTGTTGCTGGACGATTTAAAGATTACATTTCCGCACCCAAAGCGAATGGATATCAAAGTATCCATACGGGGGTTACCTTACGTCAACCACGAAACCAGCGGATTGAAATTCAAATTCGTACTCGTGAAATGCATGATATTGCTGAAAATGGGGTTGCGTCTCATTGGGTATACAAACAATTACCTGTTGTTAATAAAGATCAAGAAAAACTAAATTCTAGTGTTGCCGAAGTTGCGCCTAAATTTAAAAAATTACGTTGGGTGCAGGATTTGTTGGATATTTTAGAAGATTCAGCAGCGCCAGATGAATTTCTTGAAAATACAAAACTAGAACTTTATCAAGATTTGGTTTTTTGCTTTACGCCAAGAGGGGAGCTCATACAGTTGCCTCGGGGTGCAACACCCGTTGATTTTGCTTATGCGGTGCATAGTCAGGTTGGGGATCGTTGTGTAGGAGCCAAAGTCAATGGTCGTTTGGTTCCATTAAGAGAACAACTCCATAATGGTGCTCAAGTCGAGATTATGACGGCCAGAGAAGGCAATCCTTCCCCTTCTTGGGAACGCTTTGTTGTTACAGGCAAAGCTAGGGCGCGTATTCGCCATTTTGTAAGTAGTCAGCAAAAAGCGATTAAGATCGAGGCTGGACGTGTTGCTTTGGCAAAAGCATTTCGTCAAGAGGGTGTGGATGGGTCACAAAAGATCCTTGAGGGGGTTTTAAAATCTTTAAAACAACCTTCTGTGACTGATTTATATGTTGCGGTTGGTAGTAACTCTTTATTAGCCAAAGACGTTGTTTATAGGGCATATCCAGAATTACGTCCAACGAAGAGGGCGCCTCGTTTTGTACCGGGGTTAAGTGAAAAGAAATCATCCTCTTCTTCTGCGTCTAATATGAGTGGACAACAGCAAAATATCATTCCTTTGAAAGGAATGACCAAAGGTATCAGTGTTCATTTCGCAGGATGTTGTTACCCATTGCCTGGGGATGCTGTGGTGGGGATCGTCGCAACGGGCAAAGGTATCACTGTGCATCGCAAATCTTGTTCGATGTTAAGCAATTATGCTTCTATGCCAGAACGGTTTATGAGTATGGATTGGGATTATGATATTCTGGGTAATGTTGATTCAAAGAAAAATTATGTTGGTCGTATCAAAGTTGTGGGAGAAAATATGCCTGAATTACTGGCAAGTATCACAAATCGTACTGCCCAATATAATGGCAGTATTCTAAACTTAAAGATTTTGAATCGACATATCGATTTTCTCGAAATTTTATTAGATCTTGAAGTAAAAGACGTAGAACATTTAAATTCTTTGATTTTAGGCTTGCAGATTGTCAAAGGAATTATTCATGTCGAGCGGTTTGTAACGTAAGAGGTATAAAAATGATTGTTGGTATAGGTTCTGACTTATGTGATATTCGACGTATTGAGGCTGTGTTAGAGCGTCATGGCGGGCGTTTTATGCAACGTATCTTTACCCCAAATGAGATCAAAAAAGCGGAAGGACGTTATGGACAAACCCGTATTGGAGCCTATGCCAAACGGTGGGCAGCCAAGGAGGCTTGTGCGAAAGCGTTAGGAACGGGGTTCAGCGATCAAGTTTTTTATCAAGATATAGAGGTTGTGAACCTGCCAAGTGGTCAACCGTCTTTGAAGCTAACGAATGGTGCGTTACAACGATTGGATGAATTGGTGCAAGATGGGTATACTCCAAATCTGTTATTGACTATGACAGATGAACATCCTTATGCATTTGCGCAAGTAATGATTGAATTATTGCCAAACAAGGAATAGATACAATAAGAGATCGGCTGACCAGCCTTTATATAGCATAATTAGGTATCGAAGTATTGGTGATTGATAAGAGAGTATGAATAATAATTTAAAGAATGATTCAAATCAAAATCCTGAAGGGGCAAAGCCACAATCAACAGGGTTAAAAGGATTGATGGAAGTGGTTTCGACAGTATTTTGGGCTGTCGTTATTATTGTCGTGGTTCGCTGTTTGTTATTTGCTCCGTTCAATATCCCATCTGGATCGATGATACCAACTTTATTGATTGGGGATTATATTTTTGTCAGCAAATATAGTTATGGTTATTCGAAACACTCTTTCTTCTTTTCACAACCAGATTTTAAAGGGCGTATTTGGTATACGCCTCCGCAAAGAGGGGACGTTGTTGTTTTCAGAAGCACAAAATCACCTTTTGATTATTATGTCAAAAGATTGATTGGTTTGCCTGGTGATACAATTGAGGTTAAGAATGGGGTTCTCTATATTGACGATCAGCCTGTTAAACGTAGCTTGGATCGTCCGTTAACCTATCAAGAATCTCCTAACAAACTAGAAATTACCGAAAATTTATACACTGAATATTTACCTCGTAAAGATGGTTCAATCGTAGAGCATAAAATTTTACAAGCGATGAGTAATCCGTGTGGTGAAGATCTGACCTGCAATGGTGATATTAATCCAAATTATACGATTCCTTATCATGTGCCTGCGGATCATTTTTTTGCAATGGGGGATAATCGGGATCATAGTGCAGATAGTCGGTTTAACGATCCCAATACTGAAAATTATCTAGGGTTTGTTCCAATTGAAAACCTTATCGGAAAAGTACAATTTATTTTTTATTCTTATGACAGTAAATATCCTGTATGGCAATTTTGGCATTGGCCACAAGAAATTCGCTGGAATCGATTATTTAAGACTGTAAAATGACATTAGATATGCAAAAGGATCTTGCTTTCTCTGGAAAAAATTTAGAAAGCAAGTTGGGATATTCATTTCAATCAAAGGCATTATTGCAAAAGGCTTTAACCCATCGTTCTGCCATTTATGAGAATCGTTCCACTCGAAAAAAAGTAAAACGGGTCAGTTCAAATGAACGATTGGAATTTATTGGTGATCGCGTGTTGGGATTAGTCATGGCAGAATGGCTGCTTAAACGCTATCCCAATGAACAAGAAGGGGATTTGGGACCAAGACATGCGCATCTTGTCTCTAAAACGGTGTTGGCTCAAATTGCAGCAATTTTAAAGGTATCAGAGGCTATTCATGTGGCTTCACATGAAGAAAAAGCAGGTGTAAATCATACTGATAGTGTTCTAGCCGATGCTGTTGAGGCGATTTTGGGGGCAATGTATTTGGATGGTGGATTAAAGCCTGTCCAGGATTTGGTTCATAAAGTGTGGGCTGAAATTATTAAATCCCAGTCTTTACCCCCTAAAGATTCAAAGACAGCTTTACAAGAATGGGTATTGGCTCGGGGGTTGCCTCTGCCTGTGTATGAATTGGTTTCTCAAGAAGGACCATCTCATACACCGATTTTTGTTATCAAAGTTGTTGTGCAAAATTATGAGGGTAGAGGCGAAGGTGGTAATAAACGTACCGCAGAAAGTGCTGCGGCCAAAGATTTGCTGCTTCAATTAAATTCAGTTAAAAAAACTAAAAAATAGGATGAAAAATATGCATTGTGGGTTTGTGGCTCTAATTGGGGCACCAAATGCGGGTAAGTCAACCTTATTAAATAAAATGGCGGGTGCTAAATTATCAATTGTCAGTCCAAAAGCACAAACCACGCGTATGCGTATTTTGGGAATTGTCATGCGTCAACAAACGCAGATTTTGTTGATGGACACGCCTGGTATCTTTAAACCCAAAAGAAAACTTGATGAAGCAATGGTAGCGGCTGCTTGGACAGGCGCTGTTGATGCGGATATTACGTTGTTGATGATTGATGCAAATCTTGGGTTAACAGATGAAAATCGGGATATTATCAATCATTTAAAAGAGAATGCACGTCGTATTTGGTTGGTATTTAACAAAATTGACAAGATCAACCCGCAAAAATTATTACCTTTAACTCAAGAAATAACTTCTTTGCTCTCTATCGAAAAAAGTTTTATGGTCAGCGCGAAAACAGGGAATGGCGTTGATGATTTGTTGGATTCATTAGCGGAATCTCTTCCAAAGGGACCTTGGTTATATCCAGAAGATGATTTAACCAATTTACCTGATCGTTTATTGGCTGCTGAATTGGTCAGAGAACAAATTTTTATGCAAACGCATGAAGAGGTTCCTTATTCAGTGACTGCGGAAACGGAAAGTTTCAAGGAAAGACCGGATGGTTCTGTTCGCATTGATGTGACAATTTATGTTTTGCGTGCCAATCACAAAGCGATTATTATCGGTGATAAAGGACAAAAAATAAAGATGATTGGCGAACGCGCTCGTAAAGAGTTAAGCCGTTTGTTAGATCGTCCTTGTCATTTATTTTTGATTGTCAAAGAGCGTAAAGGCTGGGATGGTGAAACGGCTCGTCTAAAAGCGATTGGTTTAGAAGATTAATTGATTTTAGAAGTGTGAAATAGTGATAAAAATGATTTCATACTTTTAAAAATGGTGATGCTGTTGTAGTATTCCTTACCGTCTATAAACATAAACCAGATGTGAAAAAATGATGAATTCTTCAAAAAACTATACTCCTAAACGTGTATTATTAAAAATCTCTGGCGAAGCTCTGTTAGGGCGAGGGATGTATGGTGTCGATCCTGAAATTGCAAATGCTATTGCAGAGGATATAGCAAGTGTTGCAAATTCAGGGATAGAGGTATGCTTGGTGATTGGTGGGGGGAATATTTTTCGCGGCATGACCGCAGCAGCCAAAGGAATGGATAGGGTTCAAGGTGACTATGCAGGAATGTTGGCAACAGTTATTAACGCGGTTGTCATGAATAGCGTG
Organism: Commensalibacter nepenthis; assembly: GCF_029953305.1. Lineage (NCBI taxonomy): Bacteria > Pseudomonadati > Pseudomonadota > Alphaproteobacteria > Acetobacterales > Acetobacteraceae > Commensalibacter > Commensalibacter nepenthis. The sequence goes on from NZ_JASBAN010000001.1 coordinate 2,101,105, forward strand.
TTACAACAACATAATATTGACAGCTACATTATGTCTGCAATTTCAATGCCTCAGATTGCGGAGACTTATATTCGTGACAAGGCAATGCGTCATATGGATAAAGGTCATGTTGTTATCTTTGCTGCGGGTACAGGAAATCCTTATTTTACAACGGATACAGCTGCAGCATTACGCGCTATTGAAATGGATTGCGACCTTATGTTAAAAGGCACGCAAGTTGATGGTGTTTATGATTCAGACCCTAAAAAGAATCCTGATGCAAAACGATATGATATCTTAACCTATACAGAGGCTTTGGCAAAAGGATTGAATGTCATGGATGCGACTGCATTAAGTCTGGCTCGTGATAATAAATTGCCGATTATTGTTTTCGATGTGCATGAAAAAGGTAATTTTAGTCGCGTTGTCAATAATGAAGGCGTTTTTACAAAAGTCGTTGTTTCTGAAGCTGATGCTTAATTTATTTTATTATAATATTTGTTAAAAAGGATTTCTTTTGTGGTTGATGATATTGATAGTTTAAAAAAAGATTTAGAACGCCGTATGAACAGTGCGATTGACTCTTTTAAACATGATTTGGCAGGGTTACGTTCAGGTCGTGCGACTTCGGCTTTGCTAGAGCCAATTCGTGTCGATGCATATGGGAGTGTTACCCCAATTACTCAGGTGGCGTCTATTGCTGCACCAGAGCCCAGAATGTTAACCGTGCAAGTTTGGGATAAAGGGTTGGTCAGTTTGGTAGATAAAGCTATTCGTGAAAGTGGATTGGGATTAAATCCAATGCCAGATGGGCAACTTATTCGCGTGCCAATTCCTCAATTAACTGAAGAACGTCGTAATGAGATGGTAAAAGCCGCTGGACGTTATGCAGAAGCTGCAAAAGTGGCTGTGCGCAATGTGCGTCGTGATGGAATGGATAAGACCAAGGCTGCGGAAAAGAATGGTGATATCAGTCAGGATGATGTCAAGGTTTGGTCTGATGAAATTCAGAAAATTACCGATCAATATGTCAGCAAAATTGACGAGGTTCTTGTCGAAAAAGAGCGTGATATTAAACAAGTTTAGTCTGATAGACTGAAACGATATTTTGGGATGGTTTGTTCTTCTTTGGATAAAACTAGCGAATGTTTAAAATTGTCTGAACATAAATCTTTGCCTCGGCATGTTGCAATTATTATGGATGGTAATAGTCGATGGGCTGAGGCAAAATCTTTGCCAAGAGTTGCTGGACATAAAGAAGGGGCGCAAGCAGTCAAGAGGTGCATCAAAGCGGCAATCCAAAATAATATTCCGTGGTTGACTCTTTATGCCTTTTCCTCTGAGAATTGGCGTCGAACCCCAGAGGAAATTGCTGATTTAACGGCTTTACTAAGATATTACCTAAAGTTCGAAGCGCGCAAGCTACATAAAGAAGGGGTTTGCGTGCGTATTATTGGGGATAGTGCACGTTTTGATGAGAAGTTACAACGTGAATTCAAGGCAATTGAGCAACTTACAGAAAAAAATACGCGATTAATTTTAACGCTTGCGTTGTCTTATGGTGGGCGAGGGGAAATCATTCAAGCCGTTCAACGTATTGCAAAGGATGTACAGGTTCATAAAATAAAACCGACGCAAGTGACTGAAGAAGTTTTTGCTCAGTATCTATTTGCGCCCGATATCCCTGATCCAGATTTGATTGTCAGAACCAGCGGTGAATGTCGATTGTCTAATTTTCTATTATGGCAATCTGCTTATGCGGAATTGGTGTTTGTGGAAACTTTATGGCCAGATTTTAACGAAGAGCATTTTAATTATATTCTAAATATTTATGTTCGTCGGGATAGGCGTTTTGGTTCTAGACCAGGATTAAAAATTAGTGATAAATAATTCAAAATCTTCTTGGCAAGATTTGCCTCTTCGTGTTGTTTCTGCTTTGGTTATTATTCCAATTGCTCTATTTTGTATTATTTATGGGCAGTGGTTTTATATTGGTATGTTGGGTATTATCAGCATTGCCATGACTGTTGAATGGGCAAATTTATTTAAAAAGAAACTGTCTAATTATCGTGTTGCAGCCTTTCTCATATGGCCTTTGGTCGCTTATGCAGCTGTAATAAAAGGGATGTGGTGGCCAGCGATCTGGATTGTTGGATGTGCTCCTTTTATTTTTGGTCCTCAATTATGGTTGGGGTCTGTTGTCATTGGTGGCGCGGGCATATCTTTGTTATGGTTACGTTTTATGACAACCTCTGGAATGCATGCGGTTATCTTTATTGTTCTGGTTGTGATTGCAAGCGATAGTTTTGCCTATATAACGGGGAAAATTTTGGGTGGACCTAAATTAATTCCTTCTGTTTCTCCTGGAAAAACATGGTCGGGTGCTATTGGTGGACTGGTTGGGGCTTGTTGTGTTGGTAGTGTTATTGTAGGTTATCTTTGTGCTGGTTTATATACAGCCTATATTGGTGGTGCTATTTTTGGAATGGTTACTGGTGTTGTTGCCCAGATTGGTGATTTGCTAGAAAGTAAATTAAAACGAGAATTGGATGTAAAAGATTCAGGCAAGATTATTCCAGGTCACGGCGGGGTGTTGGATCGTTTTGATGCTTTGTTGCTGGTTTCGATTTTTGTAGCTTTTATCTCTTGTATTTTGCCTGCTGATAAAAGCTTTGATAAATGGGGTGGGTCATTGCTGTCTTCACAAGTTGTAGGCGATCAACAACCTGTATTCCTTCCTTTAACAATTTTCAGATAAAATATTGTTTCAATTATGTGCAAGGGTATTTAAAAGATGAAAACGGTTTCTATATTGGGTTGTACTGGCAGCATTGGATGTTCGACGGTTGATTTGTTATTGCAAGAGCCAGCATCATTTCAAACGGTTGCTTTGGTTGGCGGTAAGAATGTAAAAAAACTAGCCGAACAAGCCATTGCACTGAATGCACAATATGCAGTTATTGCTGATGAAAACCATTTGGCAGAGTTAAAATCCTTATTAGCAGGTCATTCCACAAAAGTAAGTGCTGGCAGGCAGGCTGTTTTAGAGGCAGCCTCTATTCCTGTTGATTGGACAATGGCAGCGATAACAGGTGCGATTGGGCTAGAGCCCACTATGGCTGCTGTGAAAAATGGTAAATATGTTGCTTTAGCCAATAAAGAAGCCTTGGTTTCAGCTGGTGATGTGATGTTAAAAGCTGTGAAAGAAGCGGGGGCAACATTATTGCCTGTTGATTCTGAACATAATGCTATTTTTCAATCAATGGCTGATAAGCAAATTCAATCTATTGAAAAAATCATATTAACAGCATCTGGCGGTCCTTTTCGGAATACTTCTTTAGAGGATATGAGGAATGTTACATTAAAGCAGGCTTTGAAACATCCAACTTGGACGATGGGTGCAAAGATTACTATTGATTCAGCCAGTATGTTTAACAAAGGGTTGGAAATTATCGAGGCTGCTCGTTTATTTGATATGCCGGAACATAAGATTGATGTATTAATTCATCCTCAGTCTATTATTCACAGTATGGTGCAATATGAAGATGGCAGTTTAATTGCACAATTGGGTGCTCCTGATATGCGTATTCCGATTGCGCATACATTGGCATGGCCTTACAGAATGCGTTCAAATGTGGAACGTCTCAATTTAACGCAAGTTGCAAAATTAGAATTTGAAGCGCCTGATGAAGTGCGTTTCCCTGCATTACGTTTATCTCGTGAAGCATTAAAGGCTGGTAAATGTGCTCCAACTATTCTTTCAGCTGCCAACGAGGTTGCGGTCGATGCGTTTCTTAAAGAGCAAATTGGGTTTTTGGATATTCCTGAATCAGTTGAAGCTGTGATGGATAAATTAGGGGCACCAGAAGCGAATAGTATCCAAGAAGTGATATACTGGGATCAAGAAGCAAGAAAACATGCAGACGCATGGATTAAAAATCGCAAGTGTGTCTAATTAACAAAGTAAGCGTGTAGGATTAAGTGGCTATGTATGATTTCATACGAATGATTTTGTCATTTGTTTTTGTTTTAGGCGTGCTCGTTTTTATCCATGAATTGGGGCATTATTTAGCAGCACGTTGGCGTGGTGTGCATGTAGATGTGTTCTCGATTGGGTTTGGTAAGCCTTTATATAGTTGGCATGACAAGGTCGGTACGGAATGGCGTATTTGTCCGATCCCTTTGGGAGGATATGTCAGACCGCATGGTTTTGCAGACCCTGAAGATGTTAGTGAAGAAGAAAGAGCAACTTATATAGAGGGCAAGACTTTTCACGGCAAAGATGTGGGGAGTCGAGCGATTGTTATTGCTGCTGGACCGATATTTAACTTTCTATTGGCAATTATTTTATATTTTGGTTTATTTGTTACTGTTGGAAAGCATAGTTTGGGTGAGCCAATTGCCCAATCTGTTGTTGCGGATAGTGCCGCTGCAAAAGCAGGAATACAACCCAAAGATACCATTGTAAAAATAGGCGATATAAACAATCCAGGTGTCGAGAATCTGGTTTTATATGCACAACAACATCCTGATTTATCGACAACGATTTCTGTTAAAAGAGACGGAAAAGAAGTTGTGTTACCCATTACGATAGGTAGCAAAGAAAATAATGGTAAAAAAGTTGGTCAATTAGGGGTTCAATTAGCGATTAATATTATTGCGGGCAAGCCGATGTCTGTTGGGGGTGCCGCTGTTGCAGCAGTTCAAGAAACATGGAATGTCAGTAAAAAAACAATTATTGGTCTTGGTCAAATGATAACTGGACAAAGATCAGCAAAAGATTTGGGCGGTCCCATTAAAATTGCACAATTATCAGGTCAAGTCTCCAAAGGTGGTTTTGCAGATTTAGTGAATTTTATGGCTCTTTTGTCCATTAGCTTGGGGTTGATTAACTTATTTCCGATTCCTGTGTTGGATGGTGGGCGTTTGGTTTTTTATGCGTTTGAAGCAATTTTCAGAAGACCTGTGCCTAAATCGATACAAGAGCGAGCTTTTCAAGTAGGTTTTGCATTAATTTTACTACTTTTTGCTTTTTCAATGTATAACGATGTGACTCAACTTTCGTGGTTTCGTTGGCTTACAGGTCACAGTAATTAAATTCTATGCTGTTTATTGCAAGTAACGACTTGTCAAAAGGTATAAAAAACGGTTACTCACGAAATAAGAATAAAATAAGACGATTTGTATTTTGTTATAAAAATTCTTGTGATATGCAATTTGGTGGGTTTCCATTAGTGAAAAAGGGTGGCTGATTTGTCAGGTAAACGTTCGGCTCTGTTTGCTTCTGTATGTATGTTTCCGTTTGTATGCAGTGCTTTGCACGCTCAAACAACAGGTAATGTCTCTCATTCTTCGCATGATAAGAAAGCTGTTAAAGGCTCTCATCATGCGAGAAAAGGGAATGTTGGTAAACACGTAACTAAACAAGGTGGTATTATTCAATCCATTCAAGTGATTGGCAATGATCGTGTTGAAACACCTACAGTGCTTTCTTATATGTTGGCACAGCCTGGAGATCCTTTTAACAAAGATTTGTTAGATCGTTCCTTAAAAACCCTTTACGCAACAGGGTTGTTCAAAGATATTACATTCCATCGTTCTGGCAATGATTTGCAAATTAAACTGGTAGAGAATCCAGTTGTGAATGTGGTTGCTTTTGAGGGTAATCATAAATTAAAAGATGATGATTTGATGAAATATACATCTTTGAAATCTCGTGCGGTTTATTCCCCTGCATTAATTTCAGAAGATCGTAAACGTATTTTGGCAATGTATGCAGCCAAAGGGCGTTATTCCGTTACCGTGACCCCTCAGATTATTCATCTGTCAAAAAATCGTATCGATGTTATTTATAAAATTAACGAAGGTCCTAAAACCGCTATTGAAAAGCTGACTTTTGTTGGAAATCATGCGTTTAGTGAAGCACGTCTAGCGCAAGTAACATCTTCTAAAGAAACAGCATGGTATCGCTTTTTGTCATCCTCTGATGAATATAACCCAGAGCGCGTAAAATATGATGCTGAATTGATTCGCCGTTTTTATATCCGTAACGGGTTTGTTGATTTTAAAATGATTAATGCAACGGGTGAATTATCACCCGATCACAAATCTTTTTATATCACTTATACGATGAGTGAAGGTCCTCAATATCGTTTAAATAAAGTCGATGTGCGTTCTAATTTAGAAGGGGTAAAACCTGAAAAAATTAGAGAAATGATCGCGATGCGCAAAGGTCAGTTTTATGATGGTAAAGAAATTGAAGATGTAGCCAAAAATATCGAGGAAACATTACAATCTCAAGGTCATCCTTTTGCTATGGTTCGTCCAGAAATTGCACGTAACCCAGAAAAGAAAAGAGTTGATCTTTTATTTGATGTGATGGAAGGACCTCGAGTTTACGTTGAACGTATTGATATTAATGGTAATACAGTTACCAAAGATAATGTGATTCGTCGTGAATTGCCTGCTGCTGAGAATGATCCCTATACCAATACAACTGAAAAATACATGAAAATGGCAGTTGATGATTTGGGGTATTTCAAAGAAGTTAAAGTTCAACAAGTCAAAGGCTCTGCACCTGATAAACGTGTTGTTGCGATTAATGTGCAAGAAAAACCTACAGGTGAATTCTCGCTTGGTGGTGGTTACTCGACCGATTCTGGTGTTTTGGGGAATGTTGGATTAAGGCAACGAAACTTCCTTGGTACTGGCGTTGATGCGGGTATTTCTGGAACAGCTGCATATTATGCAAAACAAGTTAACTTATCAGTGACTGATCCTTATTTCTTGAATAAGAACATGGTTGCAGGGATCGATTTATTCTATATTCAGAATAGTTATCAAACCTATCAGAATTATGGTGAAGATCGTTATGGGGCTTCTTTCCGTTTAGGGTATGCCTTTAACAACGTGTTGTCACAACAATGGACCTATTCGATTATTGATCGTCGTGTTCACGATATTTGGGATGATTCATCTTACTATATTTTGGATCAAAAAGGACATTCATTATTATCTCAATTAAGCACAACCATTGCGTATGACACCAGAGACGCTCGTTTTAATCCACATACAGGTACTTTGGTTAAACTAGGGGGTGATGTTGCGGGTCTTGGTGGTGATGCAAAATATGTGCGTGGTAAGATTGATGCATCTCATTATTTCCCCTTAGATGATCTTACAGGTAATCGTGATTGGACATTGAGTTTGACAGCTGGTACTGGTTATATTGCAGACTGGGGCAACCAAAAAGACACGATGATTATTGATAACTTCTACTTAGGTGGTAATAATCTAAGGGGTTTCTATGATGGTGGTGTCGGTCCACGAAGTCATGGTATTCCTGAGAGAGGTAAAAATCGTGCACATACACAAGAAGATTTCTTGGGTGGACGTTTTATGTATACAGCCTCTGCACAGGTGAACTTTCCGATGCCAGCAGCTAGAGATCTTGGTCTAAGTGGACGTGCTTTTGTTGATATGGGTGCATTAGATGGTTTACGGGTTAAGAATAGATATACCAATTCAGCACATGATGGCGATAAATATACAGGTGTTTACGGTGACAGCTTATCCCCTCGTGTAAGTACGGGTGCTGGTGTGTCTTGGAAAAGCCCATTTGGGTTGCTTAATGTTGATTTTGGTTATCCCGTTGTTAAACAAAAACATGACCGTACTCAATTAGTAAGATTTGGGTTTGGACAACAGTTTTAAGGATGAATAATGGTTAATAAGTTAGGATTATATTTTGCTGTTGCTGGGGCTTTCTTGGCTCCATCTTTTGTCAGTATTGTGACAACAGCACACGCAGAAGATACAAATAATGGTTGGTTTATTCCTAAAAATAGTCAGCCTAAGCCTGTTGCACCAGCACCCAAAGCAGCTGCTAGACATACAACAGCTCCAAAGGTTATAGCGCCTGCACCCGCACCAAGCGATGAAGGTGGCGAAGATGGCGACATGCAAAATCAGCCCCAAGCTGTGTTGCCATTGCCTCCTGTTCCTAAGCCTGCGGCTTTGCCGAAATCCACTACTCCTCCAACAGCGGTTATTGGGGTCATTAGTGTTCCAGACGTAATGCGTCAATCTGTTGCTGCACGTGAAGCGGAAAAGATTTTGGTTGAACGTCGCGATCAATTGCAAAAAGATGTTCAAAAAGAACAAAAAGCATGGAGAGCTGAACAACAACAAATCCAAGCCAAAGCCAAAACAATGACGGATGCTCAGCTTCAAGAACATGGACGCAAATTGCAAGCGCGTGTGATGAACGCGCAAAAAGACTTCCGTAATCGCAGCCGTATTATTCAAGAATCAGCACAAGTTGCGTTTGGTCAAGTTGAACGTGAATTGATTTTATTAATTCAAAATGTTGCTGAAAGCCACAATATGAATCTGGTTTTACATCGTGAACAGGTTGCTTTGAGTGTAAATGAGTTGGATATCACCAATGAAGTTGCAAAAGAATTGAATAAGAATTTATCCTCTGTATTTATTCCTGCAGCTGATGTAGATCCAGAAGAGTTGGCGAAAAATGGCTCGATGCCAACAACAGCTAATCCTGATGCAGCTCCAAAAGCTGAAGCAAGTAGCGTTGTAAAGAAAGCCCCTGAACAACAGGACAATACCAAGAAATAAAGGTGTATCGCGTGAGTATAGAGCAAGAAAATCATCATCCTGGGGACAGCCGTTTTTTTTCTAAATCTGGACCTTATACTATTGAATATCTAGTGAAGGAAACAGGTGCTCAGCTCACACCGCCTCGTAAAGATGTCGATACAGTTGAATTCTCTGGAATTGCCCCTTTACAAGTTGCAACTTCTACAGAAATTAGTTTTTTAGACAATAAGCGTTATTTGCCTTTACTAGCAGAAACCAAAGCAGGTCTGGTTATAGTTGCACCCGCTTTTGCAGATAAAGTGCCAGAAGCAAGCGCAGCGTTGGTTACATCAAATCCTTATTTGGTATGGGCTAAGATTGCCACTTTATTCTATCCTAAGGATAAAGCAAAGCCAGGGGTACATCCAACTGCTTATATTCACCCCGATGCTGTAATTGATCCTAGTGTAGAAGTTCAACCTTTTGCGGTGATTATGAATAATGTACATATTGGTAAAGAATGTATTATTGGGGCCCATACTGTGATTGAACAGGGAGTGCAAATCGGTGAATATTGCCGAATTGGGAATCATGTGTCGCTAAGCCACGCTGTGCTTGGTGATCGTGTGACTTTGTATTCTGGTGCCAGAATTGGTCAAGATGGCTTTGGTTTTGCAGTTGGGGACAAAGGTTTTGTCAGCATTCCTCAAATAGGCAAGGTCGTGCTTCAAAACGATGTGGAGGTTGGTGCAAATTCAACAATTGATCGTGGTTCAGTCAGAGATACGATTATTGGCGAAGGATCCAGATTAGATAATTTAGTTCAAATTGGGCATAATGTTCAAATGGGACGTTGTTGCATTGTTGTTTCTCAGGCTGGTATATCAGGTTCGACTCAGTTGGGTGATTTTGTAACAATTGCAGCTCAAGCAGGGTTAATCGGGCATATCCATATTGGTGATCATGCAAGAGTAGGGGCGCAATGTGGTGTTATGTCTGATGTCGAGGCAAAATCAGATGTTATTGGTAGCCCAGCGATGCCTTTTAAAGAATTTTTCAAAAATGTTGCTTTTCTAAGGCGTATGGCGAAATCATCAAAAGGTAAAGAAGATAATTAAAAGTGAATTGATGATTTTGATAAAATCAGTATAACTAAGATAGTTATTAGAAGATTGATATAATATAAGTGGTTGAATAAAGTGAACATAGACGCAAATAAAACAGGTGTTTCACCAGAAGCACAAGATCCTGCTATTGACCTTCCTGTCATTGATATCGAAGGCATTATGAGTGCTATTCCACATCGATATCCTTTTTTGTTAATTGATCGTATGGTCAATGTTAAAAAAGGATTATCTGCCACAGGAATTAAAAATGTATCTGTAAATGAAAATTTTTTTCAAGGGCATTTTCCTGGTCGCCCGGTTATGCCTGGCGTTTTAATCATTGAGGCAATGGCTCAAACCGCTGCAGTATTGGTGGTAAAAACACTTGGTGCAGAGTTTGAAGGCAAAATTGTTTATTTTATGACAATTGATAATGCTAAATTTAGACGTCCTGTGGTGCCTGGTGATCAGTTACATATTAATGTTGAAAAAGAACGCCAACGTGCGAATGTATGGAAATTCCGTGGAGTTGCGAAGGTAGATGGTGTCTCTGTTGCAGAAGCCACATTTAGTGCAATGATTATGGGATAATCCTTGTATATCTTATGATTAATTTTGACAGAATATTTATGGTATTTATACACAATAGACAAAGATGGAGGAAATTCTGGTAGATACTTCAAGCGCTACTATGAGCGAAAACGAGATTCATCCATCTGCAGTTATTGCTGTTGGGGCAAAAGTAGGACGTGGGGTTTATATCGGTCCGTGGTGTTCTGTAGGGCCTGATGTTGTTATCGAAGACGGCGTTAGATTAATTGCAAATGTTATTGTTGATGGTCATACCATTCTTGGAAAAGACTCAGTCTATTATCCTTTTAGCACTATTGGTCTGGCACCTCAGGATTTAAAATATAAGGGTGAGCCTACACGTTGCGTCATTGGCAGTAGAACAATTGTCCGAGAGCAAGTAACCATTCATCGTGGTACGGAATCTGGTGAAGGTGTGACTTCTGTTGGGTCTGATTGTTTGCTTATGGTGAATGCGCATATCGCCCATGATTGCCATCTTGGAGATCGTGTTATTATTGTGAATAATGTGGTTTTGGGCGGACATGTTCAGATTGATGATGATGCGCGTGTTATGGGATCAGCAGCAATTCATCAATTTGTTAGGATTGGCAAAGCGGCACTCGTTGGTGGTGTGACTGGGGTTGAATCCGATGTAATTCCTTATGGCAGTGTTCTGGGTAATCGTGCGCGTTTGGTTGGAATGCATTGGATATGGCTGAAACGTAATGGCGTGCAAAATGAAGAACTGCATGTTTTAAGAAATGTCTATCGTCATTTATTTCCAAGGGACGAAGATCAACATGCTGTTTTCGAAGATCGTTTACAAATCGTTAAAGAAAAATTCGGTCATATTGAAAAGGTTCAACAAATCATCAGTTTTATTGAGCAGCCAAGTCGTCGAGGTTTAGTGAAAGTGGGACGTTCAATTTCTTCTTCGGAAAAAGAAGGATAAATAAGCATTTCGATGCAAGATCAATATAAAAAAAAGAAAACAGCTGTTGGAATTTTAGCTGGTGGTGGACCTTTGCCAGGTAAGGTTGCAGAGGCTGTTTTTGCGATGGGGCATCCTGTTTTTATTATTGGGTTTCAGGATTTTGCAGAACCAGAAATTATTGAAAAATGGCCTCATGAATATATTCGTTTAGCAGCTGCAGGACGGATATTATCTGCATTACGTGAACATGATTGTAAGGATATTGTCTTAATTGGTCCTGTTAAACGTCCTTCTTGGCGTGATCTGCGTCCTGATACAGAGGGGGCGAAAATCCTAGCTCGGATAGGTAAAGCGTTATTTGCAGGGGATGATGGGCTGTTGGCTGCACTGGTACGTGTTTTTGGTGAAGAAGGATTTAGAGTTCGTGGGGCACATGAATTTTTAGACCCGGTAATAGAAGGTGTATTTGGAAAAATACAACCTGATGCCCAAGCATTGCAAGATATTGCTAAGGGGATTGAAGTCAATCAATCTTTGGGGCGTTTGGATATCGGGCAGGGCTGCATTGTTCAAAATGGTTTGGTTATTGCTGTTGAGGCAATGGAAGGCACGGATTCTATGCTTAAGAGAGCTAAGGATTGTCAGTTGCCTGGTTTGGGTGCTATTTTAATCAAGCAAGTAAAACCTGATCAAGAAAGACGAGCAGACATGCCAACGATTGGACCTCGCACTGTAATTGGGGCTTTTGATTCTGGGTTAAGAGGAATAGCGTTTGAAGCTGGTGGCACGTTGATTGTGCAGCAAGAGGAGGTTATTCGTTTGGCGAATGAAAAAGGAATATTCCTATTAAGTTATAATCCAGAGACTTTTAAACAAAAATATATAAAATGAGAGAGAAACAAAATGGCTACTTATCTTCACACAATGATTCGCGTTCATAATTTGGATAAAAGTTTAGCTTTTTATCAATCTCTTGGTATGCGAGAAATTCGTCGTAAAGAGGTTGCAGAGGGAAAATATACGCTTATTTATGTTGGTTTTGATGATAATGCAGCGGGTCAAGCTGAAATTGAATTAACGTATAATTGGGGACATGATGTGCCTTATGAAATGGGTACAGGTTTTGGACATTTGGCATTGGGTGTAGATGATATTAACACTGTTGTCGAAGCTGTTCGTAAATCTGGTGGAAAAGTTACCAGAGAGCCAGGACCTGTAAAATTTGGCACTATAGTAATTGCTTTTGTTGAAGATCCAGATGGATATAAAATTGAACTGATCCAAAACGATAGTTATTAACAAGCCTTGATTGGATAATCATGGATAGGCAAGACTTTTTGCGCATATCAGAGAAAATGGTCAGACTATCTTGGATTATCCATAGATTAACCATATTATCTTAAGGCGTTTAAAAAATCAGAAGATGGTAAAGCTACGTATTACGGTAGATCAGTAAAGTCAAAAAATAATCATTCTATCAATATTTTCAATATTAAATTTCATCCCGAACATTCTTGTTTTTGCACTAGAAAACTTGATCTCTATCCCCCTTATCAATTACATTGTGAATATCAGGACAGAGTTTTATGATGAAAAATATGTACGTTGTTACAACAAAGTTCTAAGTGAACTCAATAATTTTAATGTTTTGTTTCTTTGAGATATTCAGCAACTTTTTCAATAGATTGAGCGATAGATTCTGCGGATTGTAAGGTTTTTTCATCTGCTGATTTATTCAGCAAGATGCGATCTGCCATTAAAAGTGCTGGTGATAATATGCCTTTGACATCGTGCCTGAGAATAGAGAGTAGTTGCTTTTGATTTGTTTCTATTTTAACCAACTTTTTTTGATAATAAATAATTGTTAAAAGCGTTGCGAATGTACAATATGCACCCAAAAAAATAACTATAAACCAAGATGGTAGGCTTGCATTATATAAAGAGAAACCAAGGATACATAAAATGATCCCTGCTATTATACTGGTAAAATAAGGAAAAATATTTTTTTTTTGTAATGGTGGGGATTGTGTAATCGCCATCTTTGAAAATCCTATGATAAACGCATAATTTTCTTTTAAATAGCATAAAAAAGCATTTCTGCCTATGGACTTAGATTGACGATTTTCGATATTCGGATTATAACCACCTCTTTAGGACTATTATTATTTGTTTAGAACTGAAAATATAGTTAAAGATTAACTTGTTTTCAGAGGCTTTAAAGGAGAGAATTCGTGAAGCGTACATATCAACCTTCTAAAATTGTTCGCAAACATCGTCATGGTTTCCGTGCACGTATGGCCACTGTTGGCGGTCGCAAAGTGATTGCTAATCGCAGATCAAAAGGACGTAAACGTCTATCTGCTTAATCGGGTTTGGCGTTAAAGCGAGTATAGTTTGTGACTGATACAGGTAACAAGCTCCAGCCGGTCTTGCGTTTGAAAAAGCGGGTACAATTTTTAAATGTGGCTGCAAACGGTCAGAAAGTCCCTACGTCTAGTATTGTTTTGCAATTATTACATCGTAATGATGGTGAAGCAGGCAGAGTAGGGTTTACCGTTACTAAGAAAGTTGGCAATGCTGTCGTTCGTAATCGTGTCAAAAGAAGATTACGTAGTGTAATGCAAGAAATAGCTCAAACAAATGCTTTTCAAGGTATTGATATGGTCATGATTGGGCGCAAAAGCACCTTTGAAAAACCGTATAAGGCGATTGTAAAAGATTTTTGTTGGGCTTTACGCAAAGCTGGGGTCGTATTAAACAAGTAAATGAAACGAATATTTATTGGTTTAATTTACCTTTATCAGCTGACATTACGCCCATTACTTGGGCATCATTGCCGTTTTAACCCATCTTGTAGTCATTATACCCAAAAAGCTATTCAAACACATGGTGTAATCAAAGGAATCATGTTGGGCGTATGGCGTATTTTGCGGTGTAATCCTTGGAATTTGGGTGGAGAAGATCCTGTTCCTCCTAAAAAATAGAGCGATATTTTTTTAAATTCAATGAATGATTGGCTGGCTTTGAATGGATAACAAGCGCTTTTTTCTAGCGACTTTGCTTTCTGTTTTTCTTCTTTTTGCATTTGAGTATTTTACCCCTAAAAAAGAAGAAACACACACACCAACACAACAAGTTAAACAAGAGCAAACGAAGCTTTCAACACAAAAAGGTGAATCGTCATCAAATCAAGTGGTTGCAGAAGCTGGACCGGATATCAGAATCCCTATTAATGCAAATCAGGTCAAAGGCTCTTTGAACCTCAGAGGGGCGTTATTGGATGATTTGGTTTTAAAAAATTATCGTGAAACGATTCAAAAAGATTCTCCGTTGGTTCGTGTGTTATCTGGTGTGCATACGAAATATCCTAATTATGTACAAACAGGTTGGGTTAATGCAGAGCATGATACGACAAAGTTACCAGACGTTAATTCAGTTTGGAAAACAGATCAAAAAGAATTAACCCCAGAGCAACCCGTCACAATGACATGGGATAATGGGCAAGGGGTCAAGTTTGAAAAAACAATATCAATTGATAAAAACTATATGTTCAAATTTGAACAAAAAGTAGTGAACTCATCTGATAAACCTGTTTCTGTATTCTTTTATGGTCGTGTCAGCCGTGGATTTACACCAAAAGAGCTAAGTGGTTATTTGGTGCATGATGGTCCAATTGGTATCGTTGATAAACGTCTTGAACAATATTCCTATGAAACTATTCGTAAAGATTCAAAAGCACCATCTGATATTTCTTGGAGCAAGAATACGACGGGTGGATGGGCTGGTATTACGGATAAATATTGGCTAACCGCAATTGTTCCACAACAAGATAAAAATGTTAGTGTTGTGTATGGTTTTGCTCCAGATGCGGATCAATCTGCTAATATTAATACGGATAGCGTCGAAAGAGGGACGTATCAAGTTGGGTTCACATCACGTCAACCGATGGTTGCAGCCCCTGGTGAAACGGTTTCTACTTTTGGTCACGTATTTTCTGGTGCCAAAGTTGTTGAACTTTTGAATCAATATGAAAAACAATATCATATTCCTGATTTTTGGAAAGCAGTTGATTTTGGCTGGTTTGCATTTTTAACCTATCCTATTTTTATTGTTCTAGATTGGTTAAATAATTTTTGGGGTAATTTTGGGTTGGCTTTGTTAACCTTTACCTTGATTGTTAAAGGCGTATTTTATCCTTTGGCTTCAAAGCAATTTCATTCAATGGGTAAAATGAAGGCTCTACAGCCTAAAATGAAAGAAATTCGGGAAAAATATAAAGATGACCAACAGTTGATGAATCAGCAAATGATGGGTCTTTATAAAGAGCAAGGGGTAAATCCTGCCAGTGGATGTTTGCCAATCTTGATCCAAATTCCAATTTTCTGGTGTTTGTATAAAGATTTATATGTCACGATTGAAATGCGTCATGCGCCATTCTTTGGCTGGATTCGTGACTTGTCTGCACCTGATCCAACCAATATATTTAATTTATTTGGTTTATTGCCTTTTGATCCTGCTGCGATATCTCCGTTCTTGCACGTTGGTATTTGGCCGTTGATTTTTGGATTAACGATGTTCTTGCAACAAAAGTTAAATCCAGCGGTATTGGATCCTATTCAAAAAAGAATGTTCCAATTTATGCCAATCATTTTCACTTTGGTTTTGGCCACACAACCAGCAGGTTTAGTGATTTATTATAGTTGGAATAATACATTAACAGCATTACAGCAATTGGTTATTCAAAAACGTATGGATGCCAAGGCTAAAAAAGCGAAAACCAAAGCAGCCAAAGGATAGACCGTGGGTGAATTATTACCACCATCTGTTGATGATGCAGAATATCAAAGATTAATCGAAGCAGGACGAGTGCTATTTGCTCAAGAGGCAAAATTCTTTTTTGGTGCCCAGCGTCTCAATCAATTAGAACCAGCAACTTTACCAGAGGTTGCTTTTGCTGGGCGTTCCAATGTTGGAAAGTCCAGCCTGATTAACGCCCTTACTGGTCGGAAAATGTTGGCCAGAGCATCATCTGAACCAGGTCGTACTAAACAACTTAATTTTTTCAATATTGGTGAAAAATTAGTTTTTGTTGATATGCCTGGCTATGGGTTTGCCAAAGCATCTAAGGATGTAAAAAGCGATTGGCAGAAAATGATGTTTGCGTTTCTTCGTGGCAGACCAACATTGTTGCGAGTCATGTTGTTGCTGGATGCCCGTATTGAGCTTAAACAGAGCGATCATAATATTATGGATTTATTAGATCGTGCTGCGGTAACTTTTCAAATTGTGCTTACCAAAGCAGATCAACTATCTGCTGCACAATTAGAAAAGAAGAAAAATGAAATTTTCGAAGTGATGAAAACACATACGGCTGCTTATCCTTTTATTCGAGTCACCAGCAGCCAAAAAAATATTGGTATTGAAGATTTGAGAGCAGATCTAGTAAGGTTAATTCAAGATTAAATCAATCTTACGCGATAATTAGGATTTTAATATTATGACCAAACAAAAATCATTAGATTCTGTAAAAAAGGCTGCTCAAGAGGCGCATGAACAAGCCAGTGTGCTTGCACGTGCTTTACCTTATTTGCGACGTTATACAGGGGATACGATTGTTGTCAAATATGGTGGTCATGCAATGGTTGATAATGGTCTGTCCAATGCGTTTGGGAATGATATTGCTTTATTAAAACAAGTTGGGATTAATCCAATTGTTGTGCATGGGGGTGGACCACAAATTAACGCAGTATTAAAACGTATGGATGTTGAAACTACTTTTGTTGATGGGTTGCGTGTTACCAATGCGGCTATTATCGATGTGATTGAAATGGTTTTGGCTGGGACCGTTAATAAACAAGTCGCCACGTTGATTAATCAAGCGGGTGCTTTGGCTGTTGGTATTTCAGGCAAAGATGGTGGGTTAATCGAAGCACAAAAATTGATGAAGCATGTTTGGGATGATTCAATAAAAAGAGAGCGCACCATTGATCTAGGATTGGTTGGGTATCCTGTGCGGATTGACCCCAGGGTTTTATATGCACTGTCAGGATCTGGTTTAATTCCAGTGGTTGCACCGATTGGTATGGATAAACAAGGGCAAACTTATAACATCAATGCTGATATCTCTGCGGGTGCGATTGCGGGTGCTGTGCGTGCCTCCAGATTATTCATGTTGACCGACGTTCCTGGTGTTTTAGATGCAGATGGCAATTTAATTCCTGAGTTAACCGAGGAAGAAGCCAAAGAAGCAATTGCGACAGGTATGATTTCTGGTGGAATGATCCCAAAAATTGAAACATGTCTTGAAGCTGTTAAAGCAGGTGCACAAGCTGCGGTGATTATGGATGGTCGTGTTCCTCATGCATGTTTATTAGAGTTATTCACCGAAGGGGGATCAGGTACAATTATTCGTCCTAATCGCTCTTAAACATTATTTGAATATTATTATATTATAGGGAAAGAAAAAATGGCAGATCATTCAATATTACAAGCAGAAATTGAGAAATTATGGGAAGATCGCACGAATATTTCCCCTGCAACCTCAGGTTCAGCTCGTGATGCAGTGGAAAAAGCTTTATCCATGTTGGATTCAGGTGAGTTGCGTGTGGCAACGCCCGGTAACTCAGGTTGGACAATTAATGAATGGTTAAAAAAGGCTGTTTTATTGTCTTTTCGTTTATATGATAATGATGGCATGAAACCTGATGCTGGCGTTCCTGCTTATGATAAAGTGCCATTAAAATTTGCAAATTGGAGCAATGCTGAGTTTGCACAGGCAGGGTTCCGTGCAGTTCCTGGTTCTATTGTTCGCCGTTCTGCTTTTATTGCCTCTAATGTTATTTTAATGCCTAGCTTTGTAAATGTTGGTGCGTATGTTGACAGTGGCACGATGGTTGATACATGGGTAACGATTGGCAGTTGTGCGCAAATTGGTAAAAACTGTCATATCAGTGGTGGTGTTGGTATTGGTGGCGTGTTGGAACCTTTACAAGCAGCTCCTGTGATTATTGAAGATGATTGCTTTATCGGCGCACGTTGTGAAGTTGCTGAAGGTGTTGTGGTTGAAAAAGGCAGTGTATTATCTATGGGTGTATTTTTGGGTGCATCAACCAAGATTATTGATCGTACAACGGGTGAAGTATTTATGGGACGTGTGCCTGCATATTCTGTGGTTGTTCCTGGCACATTGCCTCCTAAACAAGCAACCAGTGAAACAGGAAATCCATTGCCAGGGTTGGCTTGTGCAGTGATTATTAAACGTGTTGACGAACGTACTCGTTCAAAAACATCCATTAATGATTTGCTAAGAAGCTAATTTTAAAAGAAAATAAAAGGGGTAATCATATTATGAGCGATCCAGTTTCCTTATTACAAGAACTGATCCGTTGTCCATCGGTTACCCCACAAGATGCTGGTGCACAAGATGTTTTAAAGGCACGATTAAAAAAATTAGGATTTGAGATTTTTGATCTGCCTTATGGGGAAGGTCAAGATCGTATTCTTAATTTCTTTGCACGATACGGCACAGGGCATCCTCACTTTTGTTTTGCAGGGCATACCGATGTTGTTCCTGCGGGAAAAAGTAATTGGGATAATGATCCTTTTTCTGCTGAAATTATTGACGATATCATCTACGGGCGTGGTGCTTGTGATATGAAAGGTGGCATTGCTGCCTTTATATCGGCTGTCGAAGATTTTTTATCTAAACAAAATAATTTTTCTGGTTCTTTGAGTTTTTTAATTACAGGGGATGAAGAGGGTCCTGGAATTAATGGCACGGTTAAAGTATTGGAATGGATGCAAACGCATCATCATATTCCTGATTTTTGTTTAGTAGGTGAACCAACATCTGCACAAATCTTGGGGGATGTGATTAAAATCGGTCGTCGAGGCAGTTTAAATGCGGTAATTGAAGTTGAAGGAACGCAAGGACATGTTGCGTATCCGCATCTAGCTGATAACCCTATTCATAAATTAATGATGATTTTGACATCGTTAACACAACCCGTGTTGGATAATGGTAATGAGTGGTTTCAACCATCTTCTGTGCAAGTGACTTCTATTGATGTTGGTAATGTCGTTACGAATTTAATTCCAGCCACTGCGACGGCGCGTATTAATATTCGTTTTAATAATTTACATACAGGCACGGCTTTAAAAGGTTGGATTGCTACACAATGTCATCGTGTTGCAGAACATTGTAAGATTGATGTGGCCATTTCTGGTGAGGCTTTTTTTACTGATCCTGGTAAAGAAGTCAGCGCTCTTTGTGAAGCCATTCATAAGGTTAATCAGGTAAAACCTCGTTTAGATACGGGTGGAGGCACTTCTGATGCTCGATTTATTTCACAATATTGTGCTGTTGCAGAATTTGGTCTCGTTGGACAGACCATGCATAAAGTCAATGAGGCTGTATCGATCCAGGATTTAAAGCAATTAAGTATGATTTATTTGAGTGTCATAGATATATTATTTAATAAATAATCAGAACTAGAACAAAGTATGAGGGTAAAAGTGAAAAGCACTATTCGTGGAATGTTTATGTTAGGGAGAGGGAAACGTGAAGGAATTCATGAATTTTCCAATAGCTCTGATTCTGTTTTAAGTGCTTTGGCTCCTTGGATTGCATTGGCAGTTGCTGTTAATCTTTTACCAATATTGATGATGCGCTTCAAAGATATACATGCAGTTTCAATCAGTATCTCTATGTTCTTGGTCAAGATTTGCTGCTTGCTTGTCACTGTTGGAGTTATTCATTTTTTTGCAAGTTTATGGAACAATGAAGTCAATTGGAAACAAACGGTTGTTGCCATTTTATGGTGCTTTTGGGTTCCGATTTTAGATTTCTTTTTGTTTTTTATCATTGCTGGACTCTTATTTTCTGGGTTGCCTAATATTTTTATGGCTTTATTTGGGTTGGCCAGCGTTTTATATATAGCTTACAGTGTTTGGCTCAGCTGGTTTGTGATTAAGGTTGGTCTACAAACAACCGCCTCAAGATCGATTGCAATTGTGGTCAGTCTGATTATATCTAGTACGGTTATTTATAGTATTTTTGTTGCGTGTAATTATTCATACATGGCGCAAATGGCTCAAGAATTACAGCAACAAATTGAGCAAGCTAAGTCTCATTAATAAATGGATCGGTTGGATAAATGACTTCGGTCAGAAATAATCCAGATGCAGGTGCTGTGATGCCAGCAGCTCTACGATCTTTTGCCTGAAGGATTGTATAAGCTTGATCTTCTGACCAATGACCGTCACCGATCATTTTGAGTGTTCCAACCATATTTCTGACTTGATGGTGTAAAAAAGAACGGGCTTCTGGTTCAAAATAAATCAAATCGTCTTTTTGATAAATCTCAAAACGATCAAGTTTACGAATGGGTGAGTTCGCTTGGCACGCGGTTGCTCTGTAAGATGTAAAATCATGCAGCCCAAGTAAGCGTTGAGCGGCTCTATACATCTTGCCGACATCTAATGGTTTACGCACATGCCAAACATAATTCACATTCAAAGCAGGTCTGCTGTGACGGTTGAGAATAATATACTGATATTTACGCTGTGTGGCAGTGAACCGTGCATTCCATTCCAAATTAACTTGAGCTGCTTGTAAAATGGCTATGGCATGGGGTTTCATATAATGATTTAACCCATCACATATTTTTTTTGCATTTAACGGCATAGAAGCTGGAAAATCTAAATGGGCAACTTGTCCCAGTGCATGAACGCCAGAATCAGTCCGTCCTGCGGTGATAGAGCTGACTTTAAATTGGTTGTTACATAATTTTTCAGCGGCTTCTTCAAGGATTTGTTGAACGGATAAGCCACTTTTTTGGCGTTGCCAGCCGACGAGTTCTGTGCCGTCATATTCGATTTTGACAGCCCATCGTTGAATATCGATTGTCATTATAGCCCTAGAATTGTACCAGAATTAAGCGTATTGCCCCTGAGGAAATCTTGCACAGACATGGCTTTTTTACCAGCGAGTTGCACTTCTAATAATTCTATTCTGTTATGATCGCCACAAGTGACCAACAAGCGATTTGACGTTTGAGTAACAGTTCCTGCCATAGCCGAGCTTTTATCTTGGCTGGGTGTTGCTTTGGTAACTTTAAGTAAGCTACCATCAAATTTGGTATAAGTCCCTGGCCAAGGAGTTAATGCACGTATTTGTTGATCTATTTCTTTGGCGCTTAAATTCCAATCAATTTTTCCATCTTCTTTGGTTAATTGACGGGCATATATCATGCCTTTTTCAGGTTGAGGCGTTGCAATCAAAGAAGGGTTCGTAGCAAGATTATTTAAAGTTTGTACGATCAATTTTCCCCCTAAAGCAGAAAGATCATCATGTAAAGATTGGGCTGTTGTTTGCGCAGTAATAGGAAGGGAATCTTCTAGGTAAACATCCCCAGTATCCAACCCAACATCCATTTTCATGATGCTGACCCCTGATTGTTCATCCCCAGCCCAGATTGCGCTTTGAATAGGGGATGCACCACGCCAACGAGGTAAAAGGCTAGCATGGATATTTAAGCATCCTAGTCTAGGTGTCGTTAGCATTTCAAAAGGAAGGATAAGACCATAAGCAGCAACCACTGCCACATCAAGATTCAATGCTTTGAATTTTTCAAATTCTTCAGGTTGTTTTTTTAACTTAAGAGGCGCATAGACAGGAATGTTTAACGCTTCGGCTGCTTGTTGCACGGCACAAGGGCGGATTTTACGTCCTCTGCCTGCGGGGCGTGCAGGTTGACAATAAACAGCAACAATTTCATGGTCTGCTTGATGTAAAGCATGCAAAGCAGGAACCGCAAAATCAGGTGTTCCCATAAAGGCTATACGCATTTTATATTCCTAAAGGCAGATAGTATAAATTAACGATGTTTTCTTTGTTCTTTAACGACTTTACGCATAATCATATTACGTTTCAGAGAAGAAATATGATCAATAAATAAAACGCCGTCTAAATGATCTGTTTCATGTTGAATACATCTGGCCAGTAAATCATCTGCTTCGATTTCTTGTTGCTTTCCATCCAAATCCATATAGCGTAGTTTAATTTTTTCTGGACGAATAACTTCAGAATATTGTTCAGGAACAGACAAACAGCCTTCTTTGGCTTCGGAACACTCTTCTGATTCTTCGATAATTTCTGGATTCAGAATGATATATTGTTCTTTTTCGTCTTCTTGTTTGGCGAGATCCATAATAAAGAACCGCAGTCCAATGCCGACTTGGGGTGCAGCAAGCCCAATGCCGTTGGCATCATACATGGTATCAAACATGATGGGGATAGTTTTTCGTACTTCTTCAAGGTCTTTTTGTTCAACCAATCTTGCTTTTTTACGTAAGAAAGGATCTGTTGCGACTAAAATAGGTAGAATTTTAGGCGTATTTGGTTCGGTGCTCATGTTTGGTTTTATGCCGTTATAATTAATGTTTGTTAAGTTTTTATATAGAACATAACTCTGATATTACAATATTTTGTCGTGATGATAAATCATAATTTTGCAGGATATGCTTGCATATCTCAGTATTTTTCTCATATTATATATAATAGTAAGTGCCATTGTGGGCTTATTTTAGTTTATGTCTCGCTCATAAAAAAGGAGGAGGCTTTCATGTCAGGAAGGCTTTTTACATCGCCTATGTTCCTGGGCTTTGACCATTTGGAACAAATTTTGGAACGTGCGGCTAAATCCACATCTGATGGATATCCGCCGTATAATATTGAACAACTTGATTCTTCAAGCCTGCGTATCACGTTGGCAGTTGCTGGTTTTATGATGGAAGATTTGCAAATCACCCAAGAGGATAACCAGCTGGTCATACGAGGAAGACAGTGCGAAGATACAACGCAGGAACGTGTTTTTTTATATAGAGGAATTGCTGCACGACAATTTCAACGCGCTTTTGTATTAGCAGAAGGGATCGAAGTCGAAAGTGCATGGCTTGATAACGGGTTATTGCATATTGATATTCGTCGCCCTCAACCTGAAATGAAAGTCAGACGTATTGAAATTATACAAAACTCAGCTGCTCGTAAAAAGACAGCGCCTAAAGTTCCTGCTTATAAAGGACATTTCACCGACGGGAATCGTTCCGAACGTTCTGGTTTAGAACGCAATATCCAAACGATTGAAAAAGATAGATAAAATTCTTTGATCGTATTAGGCTAAAAGTCTTGAATAATTTTTAATATCATTGATGAAAAGGATCATGAACATGAATGATCGAACTGTAAATGATAAAACCAAGCTAAGTGCAACCAGAGACGATGACAACACTGTTGACATTCGTGATTTGACCGAGGGACAACTTAAAGCATTGGGGGTCAGTCAAATGGCATATGTTAAAATAGTCATTATTAATGGTGAAGAAGTATTCGCCATTCATGCTGCCGATGGGACGCCCATGGCTGTGGCAGATAATGCGAAAACTGCGTTTGCTGCAATTGTTCAGCATGAAATGATGCCAAGCTTTGTGAATTAGCTATTATTTATTTACAAGAATATAAAAAAGGAGGATTTTAACATCCTCCTTTTTTCTTTAATTTTGATTTTTCCCTGAGTCAAGCCAGACAACTTGTCCATCGATATGTCGATATATCACATTGATGCGGCTGTTTTCAGAGTTTTTAAACATCAATACTGGGCGTTCGGATAAATCAAGATGCATGATTGCTTCATAAACAGTAAGTGTATCAATTTCAGTTGCTTTTTCTGTGATAATGCGTTCTTTGATGGCTTGTTCAAGTTGTTCTTGGTGTGTGTTTTCTTGTTCTTCTACTTCTTGATCTGGACGGATAATATATTGACGTCCTTCAACAAATTCATTATAAGCAGCTTTTTTCCCACGACGACTTAATAAACGACTTTTATATCGGCGCAACCGTTTGGTGATATGTTGAATAGCACTTTCAAAGGCAGCTTGGACTTCTGTTGCTGTACCTTCACTGCGAATAGATAAATCGCGGGACGCATGGACATGAATTTGACAGATATAAGAGGCGGGTAGCTTGCTAAAAGTCACAGAGACATCGATAATGTTATCAAAATATTTTTGAGTGGTTTTCTCTATCGTATCTTCAATTTTTTCATGGAACCATTCAGGGATTTCTATTTTTTTTCCAAAAATTGATATCTTCATTCGTAATCTCCATTTTATTTACTTATAAGGATGTCTCTTATGGAATAGATAAAACATCTTATAGATTTAGGTTAACGACCTCTTTCTTTTTGTGCAACATCGATTTTAAAATGATAGAAATATATTTTAAATATAACCATTTGTGATGGATTTTATATGATATTAATGATAAAATTCGCTTTGTTTTCTAAAGGCTATTGCGGCACGTAAACGGTTTTTTTGATATGTTTTAAAAAGATTGTAATGGTAAAAGTCATAATAACAAGCAATGCCCAAGAACCCCATTTTCCCGTATGCACCATGGACCATGAGGTAATTTGGTTGGGATATTTCCAAATGCCAAAGAATGTACTGATATTCTCTGCCAACCAAATGAAAAAACCGATTAAAATAAAGGCCAGTAACAAAGGCATTTTGCGTTCACGATCATAAGGGGTAAAGACAACGGTGCTTCTTGCGTATAATCCCAGAAGAGTTGCTGCAATATACCAACGATAGTCGCCTAAAAAATGATGTGTAAAAAAATTAATGTAAATTAACAAAGAAACTATCACAGCAAATATATATGGGGGATGGTGATAGATTTTGACATCCAGTAGCCTCCATGCTTGGATGATATAACTGCCAATCGCTGCATACATAAATCCAGAGAATAATGGCACATTCAGAATTTTAGTATATGCAAAATCTGGATAGCTCCATGAATGGATGTTCGCCGATGTTTTAAAGATTTCTAAAATAAAACCAACAATGTGAAATAGCATAACCGCTTTAAGCTCATCCCACGTTTCCAGTTTGCTATAGACCATCCATAATTGAATTGTAATGGCAGTAATAAATAAGACATCATAACGTGGAACAATCCAAATACCATTTTTGGGGACGATAAAGATAGAAAGAAAAAATAGCCCTACAAATAAACAAGAACGTGCCTCTTTAATACCAAAGAATAGGAACTCGACGCAAAAACGTTTCCATCCATGAAGATTGGGCAGATAAGGCGGATTAATAAGAAATTGATCTAGTTTTTGTAACATTTGTGTAAGGTCTGAGTAAGGTGCTTATAAACTATTTCAAATTTGCTGTATTAAATATCGTGCTAATGACCACGCTATTATTATGTTGTGATTTGAGTAGTAGCATGTTGATATATGTTGTAATATTACATAGAGAATTTTTCACCCAAATAAACACGACGAACATCTTCATGAGCAACGACCTCTGAAGGAACACCCTCCATAAGCAATTGTCCACTATTCATAATATAAGCACGATCGATAATTTCTAAAGTTTCTCTAACGTTATGATCTGTAATCAGCACGCCAATACCGCGATCTTTAAGATGGGAAACGAGATCACGAATTTCTCCCACTGCAATGGGATCAATTCCAGCTAATGGTTCATCTAATAAAATATAATTTGGATCACTGGCTAAGGCTCTGGCAATTTCCAAACGACGACGTTCACCACCCGATAAAGACAGAGAGGGGGAGCGACGTAAATGACTAATCCCAAATTCAGCCAGTAATCCATCCAATGTTTCTTGTCTTTTTGTATAGTTAGGTTCAACGACTTCTAAAACCGCCATAATATTTTGCTCAACATTTAACCCACGAAAAATACTGGCTTCTTGAGGAAGATATCCGATCCCAAGGCGGGCCCTACGATACATGGGTAATTTGGTAATGTCTGCGCCATCAAGTTTAATAGAACCCATATCAGGTTGCACAAGACCGACAATCATATAAAAGCTGGTGGTCTTACCCGCGCCATTTGGTCCTAGTAATCCAACAGCTTCCCCACGATGAACCCGTAATGATACATTTTGAACAACGGAACGCTTTTTATAGGTTTTTCCAATATTGGTAGCAACTAATCCTTCGTTGTCTGTTGGTTGAGTAACGTAGTGGGTTGGTTTACTAGAATCAGTATTCATAATGGTAAATTACCTTGTATAAAAGCAGTAACGTAAATCTTAATTATTTAGGTTGATTATTGGATTCATTAGGAACCACCAATCCCTGAACACGTCGTCCAGGAGATTCAGTCATATGGGCAATGCCTGTTTTCATATTAATGATCGCGGCATTCCCGTTTAACTGGTTCGCCCCCCTAGTAATATGAACATTCCCAACAACACGAGCAATGCCAGTATCCGGCACGTAAACGCCACGATCGCCTCGAACAGTTTCAGTTTGTGTTCTGACAACAACATTGCCAAAAGCATTCACTTTTTCAAGTTTGCTGGATCGGGTCATATCATCATTGTTATTCATAGGAGCATTTTTCTCTTTTGGATCTTTATCATCGGTGGGCTTGCTGTATCCTACTAATACATCAGCGGTGATACGACGACCATCTTTAAGGTTTGTCACCGATGCGTCACCACGCCCAACAGACATACGGGTTTGAGAGTGATATTCCATAGCATCTTTGGCAGTCATTAAGTTTTGAGGCGTTGTTAGCTTCATATTTTTACCTGTTAACACCAATGTTGCTTGGTCGATATCATAAACCGCTTTATCTCCCCACGCTTGATCTGTATTGGTATAAATATGCACGTGACCATACGCATTTAAACGATAGATTTCATTTGAACCAGAATCATTTTGCGTCATATCACCAGATTTTTGCCCAGCATCGCCTTCGGTTTTGGGTTGTTTATTATCATCCGTCCCTGCTTTTTTACGATATAACGCAACCAAACGATCCGCAGTCACGGTAACATTTCCCCTGACAGCTTTGGCTTGGTCGTAAGCGGTGACTGATTTATTATTTTGATTCCAATCAAATCCACCCAAAGCAGTGACCGTAATTTGTCCCCCATGGGATAAATCGATATTTTGAGCCAACACAGGTGAAAGGTTAAATACCCCCACACCCATCAATGATGTAAAAGTCAAAAATAAAGTTTGTTTCATATTCATGGGGATTGTTCCGACGTTTTAGAAGGTTGCGAAGGAGAAGGGGAAGAGTTTTTATCATCATTTAAAATAAGGCGTCCAGGTCCTTTGAATTGGGCAATATTGGTATGCATATCTAAAAAATATGCTTGTGCATCCAATTGACCAAAAGGACCTTCGGCGTGTACCCAATCATTTGCCGTTATGACAGATTCTTTTAAAGCTACATCAGCAATATTACTGTACATAAACAAACCATCGTCACGATATAACACAACATTATCGTATAAATTCAAATCTTGTTCATGTTGCATATAAATACCATTATTGGCTGTGACCATCAGCCAATCATTATTTTGTAATAAAATATCTGCTTTTGGATAACTAAGGCGAATCATATTGCTATTGTTGGAATTTTGAATAACTTTGCTCGACGTAATCGTATAAGGGCGATCAGAGGAATCAACACCGTGGAAAGTAGCCCCAACCATTGTTCCACTTTCGACCTTAATATGTGATAATTCGTTCACAACTGCTTTATTCGTATTGATGAAACGATCAATTTCTGGCCATATGGCAATCGATCCCAACAACAGCAAAGCAAGTGCTGGCAGCACCCATTTAGTCCACTTAATAAGCCTCTTTCTTCGCAGAATGTCCTTTTCATTTGGCACTTGTCGTCTTGTGATCGCCGTGTTCGCACGTTGTTTCAAGTATTTTTGCTTGTCTTGAAAGTCAGTTCTTTCAATATGTGCGGATGGATTAGGATTGGATTGATCTTGTTTCTTTTCGGTCATGCTATTCCTGCACGTAAAAGATCGTGAATATGTAAGACACCAGTAGGTTGTTGCTGATGATTGGTAACAAATAAACAAGTTATGGGATGGTTATTATTATTCATTAATCTCAAAGCTTCTGCGGCTAACATATCCTCATGAACCGTCATTGGATTGGTATTCATGACATCTTGGGCGGTTAAGCTGCGGATGTCTTTGTCTAGTGTTCTGCGTAAATCACCATCTGTAATTAAACCCACTAATAATCTTTCTTTAGAGATAATACCAATACACCCTAATGCTTTTTTTGTCATTTCCATAATAGCCTCCAAAATAGGCATATCAGGTGATCCCAAAGGAATTTCTTGGTTTGTGTGCATCAGGTCACGCACAGCTTTTAGCTTACTGCCTAAACGTCCTCCTGGATGATATACGCCAAAATCAGATGCTGTAAAATGACGTTTTTTTAAGAGTGTAATTGCCAACGCATCCCCAAGGGCTAATTGCATGATTGTGCTCGTTGTGGGTGCTAATCCATAAGGGCATGCTTCTTTGGACTTTGGCAAAGCCATGGAAATATTCGCTGCTTTAGCAAGGGTAGATTGCGCATTAGTAGAGATTGCAATTAAGAAAATATCAAATCGTTTAGTGTGTGAGATGATGCTGGCAAGCTCCGCCGTTTCACCAGAGGCAGAAATTGCAATGACTACATCCCCAGGTTGGATCATTCCTAAATCACCATGGGCAGCCTCAGCAGGGTGTACGAAAAAAGAAGCCGTTCCAGTAGAGGCAAGGGTTGCTTGTATTTTTTTTGCAATATGTCCTGATTTTCCAATTCCTGTTAAGACAACTCGCCCTTGGAGTGTAGAAATTTTTTTAACTGTTTGATGAAAGGCTGTTGATAGAATTGTATTTTTTTCTAATGAATCAATAAGCTCTTGAATGCCTTGTTTTTCAATTAGCAAGGTTTCGCAAGCACTAAGAATATCATCATTAGATGTAGGGATCATTTATTTCTGTACTTAAAAAAACGAAAGGGTCAAATAATATGGATACTATATAAAACAGTTGTGAACTACGATCAATTATATCTTTTAATAACTGCGATGCTGAAAGATATCAGGCTCTTCATACCCTAAAATATCTAAATCAGCACGGGTCGGTAGAAAAGAGAAGCAAGATTGCGCAAGTTCAAGACGATTTTCACGGATCAGAAGCTGTTCTAATGCATTCCATAGTTGGTGTAAATATAACACATCAGATGCAGCATAGACAAGTTGTTCTGGGGTCAGAGTCAACGCCCCCCAATCAGAGCTTTGTTGTTGTTTGCAAAGTTCAATTTTTAAAATATCACGACATAACGCAGCCAGACCATGTTTATCAGTAAATGTTCTGACCAGTTTTGCAGCTATTTTTGTACAAATGACGGAATGTAATTTAATATTTAAAGAATGTTGCAAAATACCCACATCAAATCTAGCAAAATGCATTATTTTAGTCACAGAAGGAGAGGTCAGAATTTTTACAAGGTTCGGACAAGCTGTAAATCCTGTGCCCCCTAAATATTCTGGAACAAATTGTACCAGGTGCACTTGACCGTCCCCGCTAGAGAGTTGTACTAGGCATAAACGATCACGGTAATGATTCAAACCCATAGCTTCTGTATCAATAGCGACAATTGATCCCAGATCCAGTGCATCTGGCAAATCATGCTGATAAAGATGAATATAGTCAGGGGTTGATGGTTCGCTTACAGCCATAAAAAATTCCAATGAAATGATTAAACGTGTCTATTATATAATACGTGTTGAATAAAATATAAATATTTTTTATACTTATTTTTTCCGCCAGACCTTAATTATGTGCGCAGATTGCACCGATTAGCAAAGAGAATGGGACACAGACTGCCATGACGGGGATGACCCATGGATTGTCGATTTTGATCTATTCGGCGTTACTTTCCCACCACCATTTCAGGATTTTAAAGAAGTTCATAGTGTTTCTCTAACCCCCTTGTAATTCTGTAAAGGGCGTAGAGATCAATTCCTACATCTATAAGTTATTAAGTTACATTTTACCTTTATTTCTATTTTAAATTTTTATAGGTTATATTTTTCTTTAACTCTTTTGTAAAAATTTATGATGGTGACACTTTCCTCTTCTGTTTCCTTTGATATACGTGCAGGCACGATTATCCATGCGGTTATAGTTTCCTTACCTGGACATTACATAGTAAAAATTAATTTTGGTTCAATCATTGGTATTCGTACATGTGTGTTACACACAGCACCACATATTTGTGCAGAATCCCTATTGGAACAACATGTATGTGCCATTATTAATTTTCCAGAATTTAAGAAGAATACCAAAACCCTAAAGACGATAATACTGTGCATGCCTGATACGCATGGGCATTATATCCCTATTCAACCCGATCATTGTATCCCTAACGGAGGTTCTTTATTTTCATGACAACACATTATATGACCATTTCATGGGATCAACTGCACCGAGATGCCCGCATTCTTTGTGAACGCCTCAGCCATAAACAATTCAAAGGTATTGTTGCGGTTACCAGAGGTGGAATGGTTCCTGCCGCGATTATTGCCAGGGAATTAGAATGTCGATTAATCGAAACCGTTTCTATTGTCAGCTATGACGAAGAAGAACAAGGTGAACTGAAAATCATCAAACAACCCACTGTTGCAGGTGATGGTGAAGGATTCTTGATCGTGGATGATTTAGTTGATTCGGGGATTACTGCAAAAGCCATTCGCAAATTGTTACCCAAAGCACATTTTGTTTGTTTATATGCAAAACCCGCAGGAAAACCATGCACTGATGATTTTATCATGGAAGTTCAACAGGATACTTGGATTTTATTTCCTTGGGATTCAGCCCCAGCCTTTGCCCCACCTTTGGTTAAAAATAAAAATTAATAAAAAATGAAAAATTTTTATAAAAAAGGACTTGCGTTCTTTATTAGAACCGTCTAATTAGATGTTCATTCGGGGTGTGGCGCAGCCTGGCTAGCGCGCTTGTTTTGGGTACAAGAGGCCCCCGGTTCGAATCCGGGCTCCCCGACCATCAATAAACTTTAACTTAAAAAAAGTTAAAGATTCCTATAAACAAAGAGGATTATATGGCAAAGGCTCGTATTTACAGACGCGCCAAAAAGGCAACACAATCAGGACATGCTCATCATTTATGGGTTCTTGATTATGGACAATCCTCTTCTCGTTCTCATGATCCTGTGACAGGTTGGGTTGGAAGTAATGATACTCAAGTTCAGGTGAGTATTTCTTTTCAAACTAAAGAGCAAGCAATTGCTTATGCTGAACGTAAATCTATCGACTATGATGTTGAAGAGCCTGGGTCAACACGTTATACTGTGAAAAATTATGAAGACAATTTTCACAATAATCGTAAAATGAACTGGACACATTAATTATAAGCGCCCTTAGCTCAGCAGGATAGAGCAACAGCCTTCTAAGCTGTGGGCCGCTGGTTCGAATCCAGCAGGGCGCACCATATATCTTGTTATTGGATTATCCTTAACTATTGAAATTCATCAATTCCTACCCAAGCAATATTATTTTAATTGAGATCACCAATCCTGTAGGAATATCACTACTTACAACATAATCATTTATTTGCAGCAGCGCCAAACATTTTATAAAAATTTAGATATTCGAGGCAAATCCCACTTTATTTTGTTTTGTTGGTAAACTTCTTTCGGAAACAGAACAAAAACTGGGTTATTATCTTTATTCAACCAGCCTAATATTTCCCTCATATTTTGCTCATCCATAGAAGTACACCCAGCAGTGGTTATGTTCTTCTGTGTGCGAAGATGCACGAAGATACAACTACCGGCTTTGGGAATGTTCTGCGGATTATAATTTAAAACAAACCCCAATTTATATAATTGATCCCCATCAAAATGAAGATCGCGCCGCATAGGTTCTGATGAATCCTTGACAGGATCAAAGGTTAGTTTTTGATGATTTACAATTTGATTATAGTAGACTGACTGGCTATTATCGATACAATAATCATCTTTTGTTAACGCTTTATATGGATAGGAAAAATTGGGTTTAAGGGCATATCCAAAACTTTCTCCGATTTGGTAAAATCCAACGGGGCTACGCATATCCCCTTCTGTTTTAATCAATTTATGATTAACTGATACGGGCATTCCTGCCCCCCATGCCACTCCATTTTTTCCTAACGACACGGTGAATGGATTTCCAACAGAAACCCAATGGTGATGTCGATATTGAAACCTAAACAACATACCATGATCGGCATCCCAATCCTCTGATAAAACCAAAATCATTTGTTGATTCTGTTTCCATATAATTTCCGAGTGATGATTATCTTGTGCGGTGCAAGACAATAAAAAAATCACACTAGAAATGAAAGTCGATATTCGAATGAAAGAATTCATATCAATACTATAATGCCAAAAGTTTCGTCAGATAAGCGTATACTATTTCATCTTTAAAAGAAGATGTTTCATTAATCTGGATTTAATTATATAGTTTCAAGTATTATTCAATTATCATTTCTTTTGTAAAAAGGTTTCTTATAATGAAAATCTTAGTGACTGGTGGATGTGGCTATATTGGCAGCCATACCTGTGTTCAATTAATTAACCAAGGCTATGACCCCATTATTATTGACAACCTTTGTAATAGCAAGGAAATGGTTTTAGATCGCATCCAAGAGATTACTGGAAAAAAACCAATATTTTATCAAGGGGACATCAGAGATAAATCTTTGCTTCAACAAATCTTCAGTGAGCATAAAATTGACAGCGTCATTCATTTTGCCGGATTAAAAGCGGTTGGTGAATCAGTTCATAAACCCTTAGAATATTATAATTGTAATGTATATGGCTCTCTGATTTTATTTGAAGCCATGCGTGAGGCGAATGTAAAAAAAATAATATTTAGCTCTTCTGCCACAGTTTATGGCACACAACCAATCGTTCCTTATGTTGAAACGATGGAGACTGGGGAGCCAACACAACCTTATGGTCGCAGCAAGCTGTTTATTGAAAAAATATTACAAGATTTAATCGTGGCAGAGCCTGATTGGTCAATTACATTGCTAAGATATTTTAATCCTGTTGGAGCGCATTCTTCTGGATTGATGGGCGAAGACCCCCAAGGTATCCCCAATAATTTGATGCCTTATATGACCCAAGTTGCCATTGGAAAAAGAGAATCTCTTGCAGTGTTTGGAGATGATTATGAAACCGCAGATGGAACCTGTGTTCGCGATTATATTCACGTCATGGATCTTGCCGATGGACATTTGGCAGCATTAAAATATAATCAAGACCATAAAGGTGTACATATATTTAACCTTGGTTCTGGTCATGGAAATAGTGTGTTAGAGGTCATTGCCGCCTTTGAAGATGTCTTTGGCAAAAAACTCGCTTGGCATTTCGCGCCACGTCGTGCTGGTGATTTACCAGCTTATTGGGCAAATGCTGACAGAGCAAAAAAACTATTAGACTGGGAAACTAAACTCAGCCTTCATGATATGGTTAAGGATTCATGGAATTGGCAAAGTAAAAACCCTAAAGGGTTTGTTTAATATCTTATAACTAAGGAGGATCCTCATGTCTGGTTTTAATCCCGTCGATCACCCCCATCAACGTTATAATCCTTTAACAGATGAATGGGTTTTGGTGTCTCCTCACCGTGCGAAACGACCTTGGCAAGGCCAAACGGAGCCTCCTGTTCAAAAAGATACGATTCAACATGACCCCAATTGTTATTTATGTGCAGGTAATAAACGGATAACAGGGGATATTAACCCTCATTATACATCAACATATGTATTTAATAATGATTTTGCAGCGTTGCTTCCTGAGACCCCTGCTTATCAACAAATTAATGACCCATTATTTAAAACAGAAGCTGTGCAAGGCACTTGTAAAGTCATTTGCTTTTCCCCAGATCACAGCAAAACCTTACCAGAACTGTCTATTTCCTCTATTCAAGACATTATTCAAACATGGATTGAACAGCTTAATGAACTCGGTCAACACTATAAATGGGTGCAACTCTTTGAGAATAAGGGAGCCATGATGGGATGTTCCAATTCCCACCCCCATGGTCAAATTTGGAGCAGTAATTTTATTCCCAATGAAATTCGCAAAGAAGATTGCTGCCAAAAAAATCATTTTCAAAAACATCGTTCTGTACTCCTGATGGATTATGTGCATAAAGAATTGGATCAAAGAGAGCGTGTTGTTGTTGAAACTGAACATTGGGTTGCTTTGGTGCCTTATTGGGCAATATGGCCTTTTGAAATTCTTTTATTACCTAAACAACTTATTCATCGATTGAATGAATTATCCTTAGAACAACAGGTCGATTTAGCCATTATTCTAAAATCCTTAACAATAAAATATGATAATTTATTTAATTGCTCTTTCCCATATTCAATGGGATGGCATGGCGCGCCATTTACAGAAAACTCAACTGAACATTGGCAACTTCATGCGCATTTCTATCCCCCGCTGCTTCGCTCGGCAACAACTAAAAAATTCTTGGTTGGTTATGAAATGCTTGCTCAGGCGCAACGTGATATTACCCCAGAACAAGCCGCTGAGCGTTTGCGCGTATTAAGCAATATTCACTATAAAGAAGAATAATATGATGCAACAAATGATTAAAGAAACACTCCTCCTCTTTGGTAAAAAATATGGCTATTCTGCGGAAATTTTAGTTCAAGCACCAGGTCGGGTTAATTTAATTGGTGAGCATACAGATTATAATGATGGTTTTGTTTTGCCTTGTGCAATCAATTATAATACGTTGGTTGCCAGCAGACCAAGAAGCGATTATCAAGTCAATGTGATTGCTGTTGATTTCGATGGCAAAGACAATTTTGAACTGAACAAACCCATCACGCAATCAGAAAATAGCTGGGCAAATTATGTCCGAGGTGTTTTTAAATATATCCAAGAAATACATCCTGATTTTACAGGAATGGATTTAGTAATTCATGGGAATGTTCCCTTGGGGGCTGGCTTAAGCTCTTCTGCTGCATTAGAAATCTCGATTGCAACAACAATTAAAACGCTCCATAACCTAGATATTGACCCAAAAGAACTTGCTAAGATTTGTCAAAAAGCAGAAAACCAGTTTGTTGGCATGAATTGTGGCATTATGGATCAATTTATTTCCACACTTGGTGAAAAAGATCATGCGTTATTAATTGATTGTCGCAATCTTGAAACTGTCTCTATTTCGATACCAACGGATATATCCGTTGTTATCATCAATAGTAACGTCAAACATGGTTTAGTTGACAGCGAATATAATTTACGTCGTCAACAATGTGAAGAAGCAGCTAGCATTTTAAACGTAACAAAATTACGTGATGCTACGATTGAGTTGCTTGAACAGCATAAAACACAAATGAGTGATGTTATTTACCGTCGTGCAAAGCATATTATTACTGAAAATGCGCGCACATTGGAAGCAGCCAGAGCATTAAGCGAAAATAACATTTCCAAAATGGGTGAACTTATGCAGGAAAGCCATCTTTCTATGAAAGATGATTTTGAAATTACTGCACCCGCTGTCGATTGTTTGGTTAATATTGTTAAATCTGTATTGGGTGATAAAGGCGGCGTTCGCATGACTGGTGGTGGCTTTGGCGGCTGTATCGTAGCCCTTGCCCCAAAAGAAATGGTTGATGAAATTCGTCAAACTGTTGAAAAGGAATATCAAAATCAAACAAACTTAAAAGAAAGTTTTTACCTTTGTCATGCTGTGAATGGTGCTGGCTCTGTTAATATATAATTAAATGTTATATTGGTTGTAGGATAAATTATTCATTCTCCTGCAATATCATTCAATAACTCATACATAAATATACTGTATCTAATCTTTGAATTATGATGGGATTCAATAATATTAATCATTATTAAATCCCATCATAATTCACTTTAGTAATACTATATTGTAATATCTAAAGGGCAATAATTACTCTTTAAGCTCCTCTTTTTCATCTGGTTTACTATTTGTGCTGTGATTAGTAAATAAAGGATCACGTTTTAATGCAGTAGCAAGACCATAAATATAAAGCAAAAGAATTGCCGAGAATGGTAAACCACATAAAACAACACCATTTTGCATTGCACCAAAGCTGCCTGCCAATAAAAGGCTGATACTGACAATTGTAATTACAATTGACCAGAATATTCTTAACCAAATAGGCGAATCCTCGTCATTTGTTTTTCCTTTGGTAGATAGATTTGCAACCATCATCGTGCCAGAACCCACAGGGCTTAGGAATAAAATAAAGCACATGACAATAACAATAAATGCAACATAAGGATTTAATGGTAAAAATTCCAAGAATTTAAACAAGGATAATGCTTGGTCTGTTAATGCTAGTTGCCCCAACCCTGATTGACCTTGTTGAAATACAAGTTCAATTGCAGAATTTCCGAAAATTGATAACCATGCCAATGTGAAGCCCAAAGGGATTAAGCAAACCCCCAAGGTCACTTCTCGGATTGTTCTTCCTTTTGAAATACGTGCAATAAATAACCCTACGAAAGGTGCCCAAGCAATCCACCAAGCCCAATAAAATATTGTCCAGTCGGCAAGCCATTCTGATGCTTTATTGTTGTAAGTATATAAATTAAAACTTTGTTTGACAAATTGACTTAAATAATCCCCAACATTCTGCACCAGTGCATTAATCAAATGCGTTGTCGGTCCAGTAAAAAACACAAATAGTAGTAATATACATAACATACGAATATTGATGTTCGATAAAATAGCTAGCCCTTTATCGATCCTGACAACCGCGGTAATTGTGGCAACCATCATCATCGCCATAACAACCACGACGAGGTTAAAATGATTATTTACAATTTGCGGGAACACGAAATGTATTCCTGACAATATAACCAATGCACCAATACCAAGATTTGTTACCAGTGAGGTCACTGTTGCTAATATCCCAAATCCATCAACCAAATCGCCAATTAATCCATATATTCTATTTCCAAAAATTGGATATAATGCAGATCTTAAAGCCAATGGAAAATCTAATCGGAACCCAAAATATCCTATGGTAATACCTACAAGCGCATATAAAGCCCAACCATGCACGCCCCAATGCAAAAACGTATAAACCATTGCCTGACGAGCTGCATCGCGTGTGCCTGCAGCCCCTTCGGGAGGACGTAAAAAATGGTCTAGGGGTTCAGCTGTGCCGTAATATAACAGCGCAATACCAATCCCTGCTGAAAATAACATCGAAGTCCAAGCCAAATATCCAAACTCGGGTCGATCATCATCTTTTCCCAAAGGAACACTGCCAAATTTAGAAAAACCTAGCCAAATTACAAAACCAAGGCAGGAAATCACAACCAAGATATAATACCATCCAAAAAAATGGTTTGCTTGTCTTTGTGACCATTGTAAAATATTGGCACACACATCTGGAAATAAAACAAAAGCTATTCCAAAAAGAGTAATCGAAACAGCCGATCCTAAAAATACAAGTAAATTAAGACCCGTTTTATCCCTGTTTACTAAGTCATGAGGCATTATTGTCTCCGAAATGATCCGAAAATACCAAAGCCCATACGGTTGATGGGCTTTGAATATATTTTACAGAAAAGATTTTAGCTATGGAAATACTATACATAATTTTATTTTTCATTCAAGCGATTGATTGATCGTTCAATCAATGTTACTTTAGTTCATAAAATATCGATACAAATTTTCGTCACAGGCATTAATGATAAGAATAAAAGATCATGAAAAAAAATAGATATGAACCCGAAAGCATCAGAACAAAACAGATTTTAGATGCCACGGTTAATGTTATTCATGAGGTTGGTGTTGCGAATACAACCCTTGCTAAAATAGCGCAAAAGGCTGATTTATCCACCGGTATTTTGAGCCACTACTTTGGAAATAAACAAGGACTTCTTAATGCTTGTATGCGGGATATGTTACGCAATCTACATTCTATTGGCAAAGCCAAAAGAAAAAACGTAACCCATCCTGTAGAGATTATAAAAACAATAATTGATTCGAATTTTGATATCAGCCAAGTCAATAATAAAGCGATTCGTGTGTGGTTGGAATTTTGGAATTCTAGTATGCATGAACCTGAATTGCATCGGCTGCAACGTGTTAACGAAAAACGCCTTTATTCAAATCTAAAATATCAATTTCAACAAATCATTCCACTTGAGCAAGCCGTTATTGCTGCCCGAGGGATGGCTTCGTTAATTGATGGATTATGGCTTAGAGGCAGTTTGATGAGTGTTCATGTTCAGTTCGATATTTTACAGGCTCGTGAAATTGCTTATCAATATTTAGACATGCAAATAAGACTATATAAAATTAAAAAAGAGGATCCTCATGAATAACATTAAAACATATCAACTTTATATACATGGTAAATATGTTAACGCAACCAGTGGCACGACATTTGAGACGATTAATCCTGCAAATGGTGAAACCATTGGTTGCATTCAATCTGCCTCACAAGAAGACATCAATCTGGCTGTAGAAAGTGCAGAAAAAGGTCAAGCTGTCTGGGGTGCAATGACGGCAATGGAAAGGTCTCGCATTCTCAGAAAAGCTGTCGACATCCTACGTGTTCGTAATGATGAATTGGCTGAATTAGAAACATTGGATACGGGTAAAGCCTATTCAGAAACATCAACGGTTGATATTGTCACTGGTGCGGATGTATTAGAATATTACGCAGGATTGGCAACCGCAATCCAAGGTGAACAAGTCCCGTTACGTGAAACCAGTTTCTTTTATACACGTCGTGAGCCTTTGGGTGTGGTTGCGGGCATTGGTGCATGGAATTATCCCATTCAAATCGCGCTTTGGAAATCAGCCCCAGCTTTGGCGGCTGGCAATGCAATGATATTCAAACCAAGTGAAGTCACCCCTCTAACAGCCCTCAAACTTGCTGAAATATATACCGAGGCTGGTGTTCCAGATGGTGTCTTTAACGTTGTGCAAGGTTTGGGTGATGTTGGTGCAATGTTGTCTGCACATCCAGTTATCGAGAAAATTTCATTCACAGGCTCTGTGCCAACAGGTAAGAAAGTGATGTCCTTGGCTGCCAGCTCTTCTTTAAAAGAAGTGACCATGGAATTAGGAGGTAAATCCCCTTTAATCATTTGTGATGATGCTGATGTAAATGATGCGGTTAATATTGCAATGATGGCGAACTTTTTCAGCACAGGTCAAGTTTGCACTAATGGTACTCGTGTTTTTGTTCCTGCCTCAATGAAACAAGCTTTTGACGCAAAATTATTAGAACGCGTAAAACATATTCACCTTGGCCATCCAATGGATGAAAAAACCAATATGGGACCGCTTGTCAGCTTCCAACATATGGAAAAAGTATTATCTTATATAGAAAAAGGCAAACAAGAAGGCGCAACCTTACTTTGTGGTGGTTCACGCGAAACATCGCAAGATTTTGGCAAAGGGGCATATGTCCAACCAACAATCTTTACCGACTGTCATGATGATATGAGTATCGTTAAAGATGAGATTTTTGGTCCAGTCATGAGCGTTCTTTATTATACTACTGAAGAAGAAGTGATTACTCGTGCAAATAATACGCCTTTTGGTTTAGCTGCTGGTGTAGTCAGCAAAGACATTAGCCGTGCACACCGTATCATTCATCAAATCAAAGCGGGCATTTGTTGGATCAATACATGGGGAGAATCTCCTGCTGAAATGCCCGTTGGTGGCTATAAACAATCTGGGGTTGGCAGAGAAAATGGTATCTCAACTTTGGAACATTATACCCGTATAAAATCTATCCAAGTAGAAATGGATAAATACAGCTCAATTTTCTAATACATTTATAATGTTACATATTTAAGATAAGGATAAAATTAATGACCATTAAAGAGTATGATTATATCATCATCGGCGCAGGCTCTGCGGGAAATACAATCGCAACACGTTTAACAGAAGATCGCGATACAACTGTTTTGCTTTTGGAAGCAGGTGGACCTGATTATCGTTTTGACTTCAGAACCCAAATGCCTGCTGCATTGGCGTATCCTTTGCAAGGACGTCGTTATAATTGGGCCTATCTAACCGATCCAGAACCTCATATGAATAATCGTCGTATGGAATGTGGTCGCGGTAAAGGATTGGGCGGATCATCCCTTATTAATGGTATGTGCTATATTCGTGGTAATGCCATGGATTTAGATAATTGGGCTGAACAAGATAAAAGCCTGTCTGATTGGACCTATGCAGATTGTTTGCCTTATTACCGTAAAACCGAAACAAGGGATATTGGCGCGAATAATTTTCATGGTGGAGACGGTCCTGTCAGTGTCACAACACCCAAAAACGGGAACAATGAGCTATTTCATGCGATGGTTGAAGCTGGTGTGCAAGCGGGTTACCCACGCACAGATGATTTAAATGGGTATCAACAAGAAGGGTTCGGTCCAATGGATCGTACAGTTACCCCAAAAGGTCGCCGTTCCAGCACAGCGCGCGGATATTTAGACACGGCAAAAAAACGTAAAAATATTAAAATTATCACTCATGCCATAACGGATAAAATTCTATTCTCTGGTAAGCGTGCTATCGGCGTTCAATATATTCATGGCAATAAATCAGAAATGAATGTTGTATACGCTAAAAAAGAAATTATCTTAAGTGCTGGTGCGATTGCATCCCCACAAATCTTGCAACGTTCCGGCGTTGGTCCACAAGACGTTCTAGATGAATTCGGTATTACCCCAGTCCATGTTTTGCCAGGGGTTGGCCAGAATCTACAGGACCATTTGGAAATGTATCTGCAATATGAATGTACAAAACCCGTTTCCTTGTATCCTGCATTAATTTGGTATAATCAACCACCCATTGGTGCCGAATGGTTATTATTTGGCAAAGGTGTTGGTGCCTCTAATCAATTTGAAGCAGGTGGATTTATTCGATCAAGTGAAAAATTTGAATGGCCAAATATTCAATATCATTTCTTACCTGTTGCGATTAATTATAATGGATCTAATGGGATTAAAAAGCATGGCTTTCAAGCCCATGTTGGTTCTATGCGTTCCCCTTCAAGAGGCAGGATACGTCTTACCTCTTTGAATCCTCATGACCATCCAAGTATCTTGTTCAACTATATGTCTGCTGAACAAGACTGGGAAGAATTCCGTGCTGGTATTCGCATTACTCGTGAAATAATGCATCAGCCAGCCCTTGATGAATATCGTGGTAAGGAAATCAGCCCAGGTAAATTGGCTAAGACTGATGCTGAACTTGATGAATTTGTCAAAAACCATGCTGAAACAGCTTATCATCCTTGCGGTAGTAATAAAATGGGATCTGATGATATGTCTGTTGTAGATCACGAAGGACGCGTTCATGGGATTGAAGGTCTGCGCGTTGCGGATGCATCTATTATGCCAATTATTATCACAGGAAATCTGAACGCAACCACGATTATGATTGGTGAAAAAATAGCTGATGCTATTCGTGGAAAAAAACTACCTCGTTCGACTGTTGAATATCACAAAGCAAACGGCTCACCCGTTCGTACAAAACCAATGAGAGACTTTACAGAAGATATGTTAGAATAATTTAAAATAGAATTCTAAATAAGACTAATCAGAAAGGCATAAAGTTATAACTTTATGCCTTTTTTCAGAGCTTATTTTTCAGTGCCAAAGACACAAGTTAATTGTGCAGAACCCAAAGAATGAAAATGGGTATTAAATCCAATATAGGCTGGGGATACATCCTTGGTAATCTCTAGTTTTTCAACATCCATCGCATGAATTGTGATGATGTAACGATGCATTACTCCTGGAGGAGGAGCTGCACCGCCATATTCATATAAACTAAAATCATTGCGGACTTGAATAGCACCCTCTGGCATTCCTTTGGAAGATGCGCCTTCTTCTAACTGCGTTACGGTTGCAGGAATATTTGCAACAACCCAATGCCACCACCCAGAACCCGTTGGAGCATCAGGATCAAACATGGTAATCACAAAACTTTTTGTGCCTGGGGGTGAGTTTTCCCAAAATAAGGAAGGCGATAAATTATTACCGTCTTGTCCCATACCGTTAAAGCGTTGAGCCTTAGGCATTATATCGCCTTCTTTATAAGAATTGCTCCATAATTTAAACATTTTATTCATCCTTTCATAAGCTATATAATAAGAAAGCTTAACATAAAGATGATAATAAAATCATTAATATAGTTAAAATTTATGTATCAATAGAAAAACGATAAATCGTCTTTTCATCATAAAGTTCACCAGGTTTTAATATTGTTGAGGGAAAATTAGGATGATTGGGGCTATCTGGATAATATTGAGGTTCAAAAGCAATCCCTTCACATTGACGATATGCTTTGCCTGAATATCCTTTGAGGTTCCCTCTCAACGCATTACCCGTATAGACTTGCATACCAGGCAACGTTGTGAATAAATCAAGTTTTCTGCCACTTGCTTCATGCACTAACTTTGCAGCAGGGCGTACCGCTTTGGTTGGATTACCATCAATCACCCAATTATGATCATATCCAATAGCTTTATAAAGTTGATCAAAATTATCACGAATATGCTTACCAATATAAGTTGCTGTTCTGAAATCCATGGGTGTATTGGCGACTGAAGCAATTTCACCGGTTGGGATCATATGTTGATCGACAGGCGTGTAATGACTGCAAGATAATGGTAATGTCGCAAATTTCAAAAAATGTCAAATTTTTAAAAAAATATTAAAAAACAAATTTTGTTAATTTTTTGAATTATAACGATATTTTTTATTATTAAATCAATTTAAAAGTTTAATTTTAAAGAAAAAAAATTTGCGACAAGACCGTTTAAAAAGCTATCCAAGTTTATATCGGATAGCTTTTTTTATGAATTAGTCGTTATGATGTTTGTGTTGATGGGAGGCATTATTATTTTGATCACGATGATCCCCATGATTGCGATCATTGTCGTCACGAGGGCTACGATGATCCCCACGATTGCGATCATTGTCGTCATGATAGTTACGGAGATCTATACAACTGCGGTTATTATCATCACGAGAGCTACTGTGATCTTCACGATTATGGTCATTATCGTCACGAGAGCTACGATGATCCCCACGGTTATGGTTATCATTATTAGTGCCTCCAATATCGTCACTTTGGCTGGCAGTCGATGTCTTGGTTTGTGAAGATTCTTGTTCTTGTGCAAAAGAAACAGATGGAATTAAAAGCATTGATAAAGCGAGTAAGGTGTATTTTTTCATTTGATCTCTCATTTCATAAGAATTTAACTGAATATCTAAAATAATTATGGATAAACTATGAAGAATAAATGATGAAATAAAGGTATTTTTACAAGTTTAGTTTTAAAAAAAATGCTTAATAATCTTTATTGGAATTAGAACCATGCAAATATTATGTATTCGGTAAAGTCAAGAGTAAATATAAACTGATGAAGTCATAATTCACTTGAAAATACTTGAAAGGCTGGGTTTCAAGAACGCATAATATCATTACGAACATGTCAATATATCCATGGCATCTTCTATTCT
Source organism: Commensalibacter nepenthis (assembly GCF_029953305.1). NCBI lineage: Bacteria > Pseudomonadati > Pseudomonadota > Alphaproteobacteria > Acetobacterales > Acetobacteraceae > Commensalibacter > Commensalibacter nepenthis. The sequence continues at coordinate 2,144,721 of NZ_JASBAN010000001.1, forward strand.
TCTCGTAAATCGAGCATCTTGTCGTAAGTTTTCAAAGATAGGGGTAATTAGATTTATATCGATTTTGTGATCAATCTTGGCAAGATGTCCAATGCAAGTAATCGCCAGACCAATAATATTTTTATCATCATGTGTCTTTAAATATAACTGAACATATTGTTTAAGCCTATTCTAAATCATCTATATTGAAGGTTAGATCAAGCAATGCGTTCAGCACTCGGTTTTTGTAAGGATATCTTAAATCAAATTTAATTTGCTGTTTGCTTGGCATTGATAGGTTACATGCTTTATACAAAAAGGGATGGTATTATGTAAATAATATCGTCCCTTAGGTTAAGGCTGTTGTTAAAGAAGAAATATTACTCTAAAGGAGTGGGAACTTTTGCAGCTTTCATTGCTTTTGCCTGATTTTTATCGAGTTCATCAGTATCAAAATTTGCTATCATTTCTTGGAATAAATGATGCCAGTTTAATTTTGCGTCAAGGCGAGTAAATAAGCTTCCTAAACCGATCGCAGAGCGGTCTACCAATACAAATTCACGTGGTGGGGTAATGCCACCAGTTTGTTGCAAGCCTTTATGGACTTTTGCAGCAATTTTACGTCCCAAGTCGGGATCGCTATCATCTTGAATGGATCGTTCTTTGTCTTGTGTTAGTGGTGCATAAAGAAAACGAGCCCATTCGTTGAGAATATCCATTGTATCTTTGGAAATATCTTTGAATCCCCATGCTGTATAGGCGTGATGTGCAAGCTCATCATCATGAGTTTCAATCGCCTTGCAAAGATCGATCACGCCTTTGACGAATTTCCCTTTGAATATACGGATTGAACCAAAATCCAGTAAGCATAAATGATTATCAGCGTTAATCAGGAAGTTCCCCATATGAGGGTCACCGTGAATAACCCCATATTGATAGAACGGAATATACCAAGAGCAGAATAAAGAGCGAGCAATGTCATTACGATGGGCTTGATCTAACCCACTTTCGATCATTTGACGCAGCCCTTTGCCTTCGATCCAATCCATGGTTAATAATCGACTGGTTGATAAGTCTTCAACCATATTTGGGACAATGGTGCGTTTGTTTTTTTCTAGCATCAAAGAGAATAAACGCATATTTGCGGCTTCTCTTTTATAATCTAGCTCTTCTTGCAGGCGAGTAACAAGCTCTTTATAGACTTCATCTTGTTTGATGGCATTATCCAAACGATGATATAATGCAATTAACAACCGCAGTTGCTTTAAATCAGACTCTACAGTACTGACCATATCTGGATATTGCAATTTACAAGCAACCTGGCGACCATCGGGAAGAGTGGCTTTATGAACTTGCCCTAGACTGGCTGCTGCCGATGCTTCTTGGGAAAAAGATGCAAAATGAGATTCCCAGTTAGCACCTAGCTCTGCTTTCATACGCCGACGCACAAAAGACCACCCCATCGGTGGAGCATTTGATTGCAAATGTGCCAATTCATCGGCATATTCATCAGGCAAAACATTGGGAATAGTGCTTAATAATTGAGCCACTTTCATCATCGGTCCTTTGAGTCCACCCAGAATATTTTTCAATTCTTCGGCATGTGCAGATTTATTGACCGATATGCCCATCTTTTGACCCGCCAAGCGCGCTGCAATACCGCCTACCGCTGTGGTGGATTTAATCATGCGGCGCATGCCACCTAAAAGGCTAGTTTTGTCTAGATTATCATCTTTTTCCATGACTTATGCCTGTTCCAGTTCATCGATAAATTGTGAAATAACGTCTAAACCTTTGCGCCAGAATCCAGGATCAGAAGCATCCAAGCCAAATGGGGCTAATAATTCTTTGTGTTTTTTAGTGCCGCCAGCTTGTAGCATTTCCATGTATTTTTCTTGGAAATTCTCATGCCCATCTTGATAGACTTTGTAAAGTGCATTAACCAAACAATCACCAAACGCATAAGCGTAAACATAAAATGGGGAATGAATAAAGTGAGGGATATAGGTCCAATAAGAGGCATATTCTGGTGTAAATTCGAATGCTGGCCCAAGGCTGGCTTGTTGTGTTTCCATCCAGAATTGACCAATTTGCTCGGGTAACAGCTCATTGCTTTGACGTGCTTCATGAACTTTACGTTCAAATTGATAAAAGGCAATTTGTCGAACGACGGTATTTAACATGTCCTCGACCTTGCGACTTAACATGATACGGCGTTGTTCTGGTGTTTTTTGATTTTGCAACAGACTTTGAAAGGTTAACATTTCCCCAAATACGCTGGCGGTTTCAGCCAAGGTCAAAGGCGTATTGGATTGAATATAGCCTTGTTTTGCAGCTAATAATTGATGAATACCATGTCCCAATTCGTGGGCAAGAGTCATCACATCACGATTACGTCCATGATAATTTAACAAAATATAAGGATGAACTTGCGGCACTGTTGGATGTGCAAATGCACCAGAGGATTTTCCTGGACGCAAGGTCGCATCAATCCAAGGTTTATTTAAAAACTCTTGGATCATAGTGCCCATTTCAGGGTTGAAATCATTATAAGCTGTATGAACGATTTCTTTGGCTTGTTCCCATGGGATCAACTGATCATTATCATCAGGTAAAGGCGCATTTCGATCCCAGTGTTGTAATTTATCCAGTCCCAACCATTTTGCTTTTAATTTGAAATAACGGTGTGAAAGACGTTGATAGTCTTGGGTGACGGCATTGACCAAAGCATCTACAACCTCGTCTTCGATCATATTGTCACAGTTACGTTCAGAATCAACGCGAGGGAATTTTCGCCATTCATCCGTGATGTGTTTATCTTTTGCCAACGTATTGGTAATCAGTGAAAATAGACGTAGGTTGCTGTTAAAGCTTTCGCCTAATCCTTTGGCGGCATGTTCTCTGACCTCACGATCACCAGCAGAAAGCTTGTTTAATGCTTCACCAAGCCCAATTTTTTCTTTTTGCACAGTGACTTGCATCGCAGCCAAGGTTTCATCATATAGTCTGTTCCAAGCAGCTCTGCCTGTGACTGACTTTTCATGGAGAACTTTTTCAATGTCATCGCTCAATTGATAAGGACGAAATACACGTATTGTATCTAAAAAAGGTTTCCACGATACTAAAGCTTCATTGGTCAGTTTATTTTGTAAATCTTCTTCGGAAATACGATTTAACTCTAGGGTAAAAAAGAGCGTTTTGGTGCTGATGCTGGTAATTTGCTCATTAATATATTGATAAAATTGTGCATTTTTGGCATCAGTGGAGTCTGTTGCAAAAATTAATTGGGCATAGGAACCGATACGCCCCAAGATTTCGCTAATTTCTTGATACAAATCAATTGCCATAGCAATTTCTTGACCAGAAGCATTCGCAAGGTTGCCTTGCCAATTGGTTGCAAAGATTTCAACTTTTTCGCGCACTTTTTCCAGATCATTTTTTAATTCTGGACTGTCAGGGGAGGGATAAAGGTCAGATAAATCCCAAGCGGGAAGATCTTCCTGAGTTGACATTCCTGAACCAGTTTGGTTTTGGGTATGATGGATAAAATGATCTATTGAAAACATGCTATTCCTATAATTAACAAAATTATTTTGGTTAAAGTATTTATCTTAATATAAATTATTCAAAAAAGAAAAGAGTAACTGGGGTTAAATTTCAATGAAAGCACAGTAGCGCATTCCTTTGAAATCTAAGTTAATAAAATTTTTATTTTCTTTAAAATTGTTTGTTAAAATAAATATTTGATATGGTTTACTAATATTTGATAGTTTTTCTAGTCTTTTTTGGATTGTATTTTTACTGGTTAATTGGAGTATAAAATTTTTCATAATAAAAAAAGAAGCTGTGTATTGTAAATTATGATATAAAACATTTTCTATAAATTTAATGTAATATTTATCTTCTTTTTTATTGATCCAACCTTTGCCATGATAAATATGCCATTGTTTATCACCTTGAAAATTTGGAATATGGGTTAATAATTCTTGAATATTAAATAATTTTTTTTCAACTTTAATTAAAATCTGTTGATTGGGATTATTGTGAAAAATATCGATAACTTCTTCAAGATAACCTTGGTGAGTAGATGTTTTCTTAATAGATGTTTCTTTAATTAAATGCGAGCTACCTAAATTATTATTAGAGTATTGTTCTGGTTTATTTTTTGTATCATCAGGTAAAATATGGAAAATAAACTCTTTATCTTCATTAGTATTATGGTGATTATTTGTATTTCTAGATATTTTTTTTGATTGTCCATCTATATCTTTTTGAACACAGCAATCCTTTGTATGTGGTCTTAATTCGCTAGATAATTTAAAGTGAAGTACTCTTTTACGTTTTTCTGCTGGATTAGCTAAATTGACACAAGTAATTGGTGCTCGACAAACCTCATCAATACATACAAAATTCTGAGGAGATTTTATTTTTTCAGGGAATAAACTATCTGCTTTGGTTGCTGTGATGTCTTGATTAAGATCTGTTGAAAAGGCATGAAGTATTTTCATAGAATATATCCTAGATATGTGAATAATATATAGTCTATTTTATAGTAAATGTTTCATAATAAAAATATTATTTGTTGCTATTTACTTAATAAAGCTTTTTTATGAAAATGCAGAATGCATTATTGTGGATTGATTATTCTGGTGTTTTTTTTAATTTTAATTACTATGTAATGATAATAGATATTGTTTCTGTAGTATAAAGTTATATATTGTTCCTGTAGTATATTTACGCATTGTGCTTCATCTTTTTTAGTTATTTTCATGAAAAAAACAAAAGCTGCGGACTATAAAGTTATCTTTCATCCAGAAAAAATTCCTGCAAAACCCAAAGTCAAACAGTTGCAGGTTGTTTCTGAATTTGAACCGTCTGGAGACCAGCCCACAGCAATCAAAGCCTTGTCTGATGGGGTGATGAGCAGAGAACGGGATCAGGTTTTATTAGGGGTTACAGGTTCAGGTAAAACCTTTACGATGGCGAAAGTGATTGAAGCTGTACAAAAACCGACCCTTATTTTAGCGCCTAATAAAACATTGGCAGCGCAGCTTTATGGGGAAATGAAAGAATTTTTTCCCAATAATGCTGTGGAATATTTTGTTAGCTATTATGATTATTACCAACCCGAAGCCTATATCCCACGTTCTGATACATTTATTGAAAAAGATAGCCAAATTAACGAACAAATTGATCGTATGCGTCACTCTGCCACACAGGCTTTATTAGAGCGCAATGATGTGATTATTGTAGGATCTGTTTCCTGTATTTACGGTATTGGGTCGCCAGAATCATATTCAAAAATGGTGGTCAAAATTGAAGTGGGTGCCGAGGTTAGTCGGGATTTATTAATAAAAGGATTGGTTGAGCAGCAATATCGCCGTAACGATTTGGCTTTTCAACGGGGAACGTTTCGTGTGCGTGGGGAAACCATTGATATTTTCCCTGTGCAAAATGCAGATCGTGCGTGGCGTGTCCATTTATTCGGTGATGAAGTGGAAGAAATCGATGAATTTGATCCTCTCACAGGTGTAAAAACAGGTTCATTACAATCGATAACGGTTTATGCTAACAGTCACTTTGTGACACCACGCCCGACACTTACGCAAGCCATGAAGACGATTAAATCAGAATTGAAACTTCGCCTTGATCAATTTGTGGCAGAAGGGAAGTTGCTAGAAGCAGAACGTTTACAACAACGTACGACATTCGATCTTGAGATGATTGAAACGACTGGGTTATGTAAAGGGATTGAAAATTACTCTCGTTATTTAACTGGTCGGAATCCTGGGGAACCTCCGCCAACATTGTTTGAGTATTTGCCTGAGGATGCCTTGTTAATTGTAGATGAAAGTCATGTCAGTGTTCCCCAGATCGGTGGGATGGAACGTGGGGATTATGCGCGTAAAAAGACTTTATCTGATTTTGGATTTCGATTGCCTTCATGTTTAGACAATAGACCATTAAATTTTGCCGAATGGGATTCCTATCGCCCGCAAACAATTTTTGTAAGCGCAACACCAGGTCCATGGGAAATGGAACGTGCTCAAGGTATATTTGTCGAGCAAGTTATTCGTCCTACAGGTTTGGTTGATCCCATCACAGAAGTTCGTCCTGTTGAACTGCAAGTGGATGATTTATTATCTGAATCCAGAAAAGTCATCGATCAAGGTGGGCGTGTATTGGTAACAACCTTGACCAAGAAGATGGCAGAGAAGTTAACTGATTATATGAATGAAATGGGGATTAAGGTTCGCTATTTGCATTCAGATATTGATACGTTAGAACGCATTGAAATCATTCGTGATTTAAGGTTGGGTGTTTTTGATGTGTTAATTGGAATTAACTTGTTACGAGAGGGTTTGGATATTCCTGAATGTCAATTGGTTGCGATTTTAGATGCAGATAAAGAAGGATTCCTTCGTTCTAAGACTTCGTTAATACAGACCATTGGTCGTGCAGCACGAAATATAGAGGGTCGCGTATTGCTTTATGGGGATAAAATGACCGATAGTTTAAATTATGCAATTAATGAAACCGCCAGAAGACGTGAAAAACAAACCAAATGGAATGAAGATCATGGAATTACGCCTTTTACAGTAAAAAAGAAAATCGGTGAGTTGATGGCTTCTGTTTATGAACAAGATTATGTCACGATTTCCAAAGATAAAGTCTTGGCAGACGTATCATTGACTGGTAAAAATTTACAGCAAACCGTTACAGAGTTGGAAAAAAGAATGCATGCTGCGGCTGCGAATTTAGAATTTGAAGAAGCAGCATATTTACGTGATGAAATAAAAAAGCTAGAAGAAACAGAATTAGGAATTGGGGCTGTGTCTAGTGGAGGAAAACAATCCTCTTTGAAAGCACTTAAACCTAAAAATCGTTAAGAAAGGCTGAGGAATAAAAATGTTAGAAATCAAAGCAGGGCATCATCGTGTTGGTATTTATCCTGCCTTGGGTGGGGCGGTCGGGTATTGGTTATGCCAAGATATACCTATATTTTATCCTCTGATTAATTCACATTTGGCTCAAAATGCCAATCAAATTATTGCAGCCTATCCGTTGATACCCTATTCAAATCGGATTGCTGATGGCAAGTTTGAATTTGAAGGACGTCATTACCAACTTGATGCAAATGCATTAAATGGGAATGATGCCATTCATGGGAATGCTTGGGAAAGAGAGTGGGAACTGGATAGTTTTTCAAAAAATAGCGTTCTATTATCTTTGGATCATGATCCAACAAAAAACTCTAAACAACAATGGCCTTTTGCCTATAAGGCACAGTTAAAATATACAATTTCTGTGGCGGGATTGTCTGTTCGTATTTCATTTCAAAATACAGATCGTTGTAATCAACCTGTTGGGCTTGGGTTTCATCCTTATTTCCCACGTAATGGTTTTGTAGAGCTTGGATTTACAGCAAAAACAGTATGGAATAATGGCAGTAATGGATTGCCAGAAGGACGTATGTCTATTGATGGTCGGTGGGCTTTTGATCACATGCGTGCTTTAAGTAAAGAGGAACAACTTGATAATTGTTATGCCGGTTGGGATAATTTTGCATTTATTCGTTGGAAACATTTGAATGCTTACCTCACCATGACCAGCAGTCCAATTTTCCAACATTTAGTTTTATTTAACCCTGAAAATCAACCTTATTTTACGCTTGAACCCGCAACTAATATGAATAATGCATTAAATATGCCTGAAATTTCTGATCGAGGATTGATGATTTTGAAACCAGGGCAAACGGTGCAAGGTGATATTTTATATTCTTTTTCAGGAAGTTGATTAAGAGCATCCAATGACAACCACAAATCAATTGCCACCTCATTTAACGCCTCAAGGTTTTGATCGGCTGAAAGAGGAGTTAACTGTTTTATTATATAAAGAACGTCCAAAGATTGTTGAAATTGTTTCTTGGGCGGCTGGTAATGGGGATCGCTCTGAAAATGGAGACTATATTTATGGAAAGCGTCGATTAAGAGAAATTGATCGGCGTGTTCGTTTTTTATCAAAGCGATTAGATAATGCAATCGTTGTTGATCCCAAAGAGCAACCTCAAAAGAATAAAGTATATTTTGGTGCAACGGTGACTTATGTTACTGAAGACGATCAAGAATATACTGTAACGATTGTTGGGGTCGATGAAGCTATTACAGAACAAGGGCAAATTAGTTTGATTTCACCCATCGCAAAAGCGTTAATGAATGCTAAGGTAGGCGACGAAGTAAAATTTCTAAGCCCTGTCGGAGAAAAATTTCTTGAAATTCTTGCGATTTTTTATCCATCATAAAATAATATTTTAAACGTAAACGAGTATAAAACCATGTTAAAAATTGCTGTGCAAATGGATCCGCTTGAAACAATTAATATTAATGGAGATTCTACGTTTGCGTTAATGTTAGAAGCTCAAGTCAAAGAATATGAGTTGTTCGTATATTCTGTTGATACGTTAAGTTTAGAAAGCAATTCAGTTTCAAGAAAAATTACAGCAAGAGGACGGAATGTTACTGTTCAGCGCGTGCAAGGTAATCATGTTCAATATGGTAAAGAAAAAACAGTAGAGTTAAAAGACTTTGACGTTTTATTAATGCGCCAAGATCCTCCTTTTGATATGGGATATATTACGGCAACGCATTTACTAGAGCAAATTCATGGTGTGGGCAAAGACAAAGTGTTTGTTGTCAATAATCCTGCATCTGTTCGAAATGCACCCGAGAAAATATTTGCAACATTGTGGCCTGAAATTATGCCACCAACATTAATTACTCGTGATGTCAAAGCAATCCGGGAATTCCGTGTGGAATATAAAGATATTATTATTAAACCTTTATATGGTAATGGTGGAATAGGGGTTTTTCGTATTCGTGAAGATGATGAGAATTTAAATTCTTTATTGGAAATGCAATTTGCTGCTTCTCGTGAACCGTTGATGATCCAACGTTATGAATCTGCTGTTCGTTTAGGGGATAAAAGAATCATATTGGTTGATGGACACCCTATTGGTGCGATCAATCGTGTGCCTCAAAAAGGAGATTTGCGTTCAAATATGCATGTTGGAGGCGTGGCGGAAAAGATTGATCTGACCCCAAGAGATGAAGAAATTTGCCAACTAATTGGTCCAACATTGAAACAACAAGGGCTATTATTTGTTGGAATCGATGTGCTTGGTGATTATTTAACAGAAATTAATGTAACATCACCGACGGGTCTACAAGAATTGGATCGATTTAATAAAATGAATTCCGCCAGCATTATTTGGAATGCTATTGAGACTTATATAAAATAAAACTTATTCTTGTTTTGGTTCAGAAGCAGATGTTTTGTTAAAGTTAATTTCAGTCTTTTCCCCTATCTTTAAAGGATTATTTTGCTGTTTGGGTGTAGGGGGCATTGGATCATCTTTGCCAAATTTGTTATCAAACCAAGACATAAATTTTTCGCGTTGCCATACAATATAAGTAACGACCCAAATGAAAATACTGAGAAAAGCTATGAACCAATTAAAGTAAGTTATCCACATAAAATCTTTTATCCTCCTTCGAGTTCTTGTAAGCACTATATTTATACTCTATATTTATTTTATAATAAATAGTAATTAATGTGTAATAAGGGATTACATAGGATATAAAATAAACGACAAAATGTTGTTTTAAAGCGCATGTATTTTATTAATAACTATAAAAAGAAAAAACTTACTAGATTTTTATTTCTTTTTGGTTAATAAGTCTTGTTAATAATATTGTCATTCACAGTTTTTGGGAGCAATAACGTGCCTCCTTCACCTCATACTGCGTTAAATGCAGATGCTGTTAAGTTAGCCTATCGTCGATGGGCGATGGTCTATGATACAGTTTTTGGAAGTATTTCTTCGTTCGGGCGGCGTTGTGCTGTTACAGAAGTTAATCGTTTACCGGGAACAAAAGTTTTAGAAGTAGGGGTTGGAACAGGTTTAGCACTTCCTTCTTATAATTTTGATAAGAGAATCACAGGGATTGACTTATCAACCGATATGCTAAAAAAAGCTCGACAAAGAGTCGCCCGTCACAATTTATCTAATGTTGAGAATTTATTTGAAATGGATGCCGAGGCAACTGATTTTGAAACAGGGTCTTTTGATATTGCGGTTGGGATGTTTGTCGCATCAGTTGTTCCAAATCCAGACCGTCTATTTGCTGAATTAAAGCGTGTTGTAAAGCCTGGTGGTCATATTTTATTCGTGAATCATTTTTTGGCTCAAAAAGGGATGCGTTATTACATTGAACGCGTTATGGCGCCTGCGTCAAAAGCATTAGGATGGCATCCTGATTTCTCAATCGAATCTTTGCTTCCACCAGAAGCATTACAACGTGCAGTTTTACAACCTGTTCGTCCTTTTGGATTATTTACTTTGGTTCATCTTGTTCGATAGAATAAGATGTTTCTTTATTTTTAAATAGCTCCATGATAGAAATATATAATGAATACACATTATAAAATTGGAATGAACACTTTAATTCTAGCAATATTTGCTGGAATAAGTGGTGGTATCGCGGCATTATTTGTCCAATTTAATGCTTTTTTTCTTGTTTTAGGTGAGCTCAGTAATCGCGATTTTATACAGAATTTGCCACAAACGCATGCCAGAATGATGGTATTTTTTGTTCTGCAACCCGCTTTGATGTTGGGATTGGGAAGTTGGTTTGTTCCAATTTTAATCAAAACCAAAGATATGGCATTTAAATGGTTAAGTTTTCTTGCCTTTATTTGTCTTTTAATTGGCTTTGCTTGTAATTTTTTGACATTCCTGTATCCGCAAATCGTCCTTTTGTCCTTTTATAGTTTGGTGTTTTGGTCTGTTGCGGCATTGATGTTTTCAGCAAATATGTTGATTACGATCATTAATACTAGGGCAAAAGAAGTCGGTTACGATTCTTTATCCATATTTGTGTGGGGTCAAGGGATTGCTTCTGCATTATTGTTGCCGATTGCATCTGTATTATTGGCAGCATTAACAAAAGATTATTTTAATGCAGAACAATTAGGCGCAGCTGTCCAGCAAACTGTTAATTCATTTGCCTATCCAATGGTAATAGTTTTAATTATCCCTGCGATTTCTTTGATTTTTCATATTGTCGGCACAATCTCAAATCAGACCATTAAACAAGTGCGATATGTCATTTTAACAATGACATTGGTGCCTTTGGTTGTATTGCTTGCTTGGAATAAAATGATCTTAAGCCATCAAGTAATTACTTTACATCAGGGTTTCATGCTGCAAATTTTTTACTCTTGTGCATTATATGGATTATCTTTGTATCTGTTTATTTATTGCCTTCGCCTATTTTTTACAGGTGAAAGACGTTTTCCCGCGCCGATCTTGTGGTCATTTGGCTTTATTGGATTATTAAGTATAGGGTGGCCATATCAAGGCATCATGAGCGAAATTGGGTTGATGCATTCTTGTATTTCATATGGTGTTCTGTTTGCTGTATTTGCTGGATTTTATTTTTGGATGGGTAAAATTCTTGGTAAACAATATTCAGAGTTTTTAGCGAAATTGCATTTTACTCTAACATGCGTTGGGGTTGTCTTTACTTTAGATATGTTTTCACTGGGAAGTAAATCTATATTAATCGGTGCGATTTTTATGGGATTATCTTTGTTAACATTCTTTATCGTTCTTATCCATGCATTAAGTAGTAAAGTTAGCATATCAAATAATTATTGGGGTGCAGGGGCAGTAAGCTATGAATGGCAACTTCCTTCTCCTGTCTTTTCTCGTGCAAAATAGGATGTAAATTCATGGGGCAATTGCTTGCTGATGAAACTATAGGCTCAAAACGGATTCGTTATGATGCGGCTGTGGTAGGCAGTAATGTCAAGGATTGGTTTGTGCTGTTAAAGCCAAGAGTTATTTCCTTGGTGGTTTTTACAGGTGTAGTGGGAATTATATTAGCACCTGGTCATATTCATCCTGTGCTTGCGTTGATTAGTATTCTTTGTATTTGTATGGCTTCTGGTGGGGCTGGTGCCATTAATATGTGGTACGATCGTGATATCGATCAGATCATGCAAAGAACCATAACACGACCTTTGCCGGCAGGCAGAGTGCATCCAAATGACGCATTAATTTATGGTGTAGGTGTTTCTGTCGTCTCAGTTATTTTGATGTTTTTAGCAACAAATTTTTTGACCGCAGCAATTTTAGCATTCTCAATCTTTTTTTATAGCGTTGTTTATACGATATGGCTAAAGCGCTCAACACCTCAAAATATCGTTATTGGTGGGGCTGCTGGTGCATTTCCTCCATTGATAGGGTGGACTTCTGTTACGGGTAGTATGGATTTATTTCCAATTATTTTATTTTCTATTACTTTTTTGTGGACACCACCCCATTTTTGGTCGCTTGCATTATATGCTTGTAAGGATTATGGACGTGCTGGTATTCCGATGCTTCCCGTCGTTAAAGGAGCAAGGCATACACGTTGGCAAATTTTAATTTATACAATTATTTTAGCAATTGTCACTTTATCTCCTGTGTATTTCGGGTATACTTCTTATATCTATATGGGTGCAGCAATTCTTTTAAACGCTGGATTTATTTATATGGCGATTAAGGTTTTGTTGGAAAAGCAAACTCCAGAAGGACTCAGTTTAAATAATGACAAAGCTGCCAGGCATTCTTTTCGTTTTTCGTTAATATATTTATTTTTATTATTTCTTGCTTTGATTATCGACCATTTTGTTTAAAGGAAACAAATCACTATGAGAAAGCAACAAAAAGCAAAAGCAATCGCAATTTCTTTAACTGTAGAACAACAAAAAGAATTTCTTCGCCGTCGAAATCAACGTAATATAGTATTACTCTCTGCGTTGTTTGGATTAAGTGGGATTTTATATATTCTTTCTTTGATTCAGTTATAGACAATATATATAGCATTTATATGCCTAATTAAACAAAACCCCATTCTGTGATGAAACAGAATGGGGTTTTGTTTATATATTATAATGATATGAACTGATTAATACATTGAATCAATTCATATATGAATTAGTTTGTTTGTTGAATGGCAGATAATAGCCACCATTTATTATTAGTTGCCCTTACGAAAGTCCATAGTTCAGTAATATTAACAGGTTGATTTGGATTACCGTCAACAACACGTCCCGTATTATCTGTTGTAATATCGATTAAAGAATAGCGCATTGCAACAGTTGCATATTCTCTGTTGCCTTCTGCCCACGCTTCGGACAGGTCGCCTTGCACGAATTGAACATTAGAAGTGCTGTTATGCAATCCTTGGCTAGATAGGTCTGTTAATTGTTCATTAAAATACGCAATCATCTCTGGCGTCGTAATTTTTTGTAAACTGTTTAAATCTTGTCTATTCCAAGCGTCTTGAACTTCTAATAAACGTTGTTGAAACGTTACATAATCCTCTTGCTGTAATTGAATATTGGTTTGTTGAACAGGTTGAGGATTAGCGTTCATAGAAGGGTTAACACGATTAGCAGATATGTTATTAGGTGCAGTATTATTGTTATTTGCACCAGCAGCACCACGTCTACGGATAAAGCGTATTACCAACCAAACGACTAATCCAATAATAATGAGGCGTATCAATAAGCTCATAAAACCACCACTTTGCTTTTGTTGTGGTGCTTGTTGTTGCTCGTTTTGTCCTTGCTGATTTTGGTTTGCAGGCTGTTGCGCGTTACTTTCTTTGCTGCCAGTCAGCATATGATAACCAGCGGCACCTACAGCACCCCCAATGAGTCCTTTGGTAAAATTGCTCATACCACCAGAGGCTGGAGCTTGTTGTTGAGCAGGTCGGTTCATAGCACCACCAGCCATTCCTGGAGATGCACCAGGCGTGCTGTTGCTAGGAGATGGAGCCGCTGCTGGTGGGCGTGTCATCGTCCGTTGCATTGGTTGCGCACCCATTGGGCTGCTTCTGGTATAAGAAGGGGCGCTATAGGTTCTGCTGCCACGGCTGCCCATCGAAGAGCCTCGACCCGCTCTGGCTTCTGCCTGAGGGATTAAATCCACAAGAACAGACGGCACAACTAAAGTAAAACTTAAAAGACAAAGCAGGGTACGGCTATTAAAGGTCGTACGATTCATTTCTTTCATCCATTTCGGTTAACATATGTTAATTGCCCGCAACACTCATTGCATCGATGCGTAGTGTAGGGCTGTTAGTATTATAACGGAATTTCAAATCATTAGCGATATGTAATTGTGAAAACATTTCCTTGAGCGTAGAGGCTAACGTGAATTCCATCACAGGTTCAGCAAGCTGTCCATTACGGATCATGAACCCACTGGCACCTCGGCTATAATCACCTGTCACCATATTGACCGAAGAACCAATCATTTCGGTAATATAAATACCTTCTTTGATGTCTGCCATTAATTCCGTAGGGGTTTGTGTGCCAGCCATGACATATAGATTGGTTGTCGTAGGTGAGGGAGGAGAGGACGGTCCACGTGTCGCATGACCATTACTGACTAACCCCAGTTGACTTGCGGTACGGCTATCGAGTAGCCAATTGGCAATCTTTCCTTGGTCAACCAGTTTTAATTCTTCGGGATATAGACCTTCGACATCAAATGGGCGAGAGGCTAATCCTTTGATAAGATAAGGTTGATCGATAATGGTAATATCTGCTGGAAAAATCAAATTACCCATATCGTTTTTCAAAAAAGAAGTTCCTCTGGCAATGGCATAACCATTCAATGCCCCTGCGAGATGACCAAGAATAGAATTGGCTACTCTGGGATCAAAAATAACCGGTAAAATCCCTGTATTGGGTTTTTTTGGATTTAATTTTGCAACGGCTTTTTCACCAGCACTGCGTCCAATTGCGTCAGCATCTTCTAAATCTTTTAAATGCACGGTCGAATGGTAATCATAATCGCGTTGCATATCAGTGCCTGTGCCAGCCAAGACACATGCCGATAAAGAGTGGGATGTTCTGGCATAGGTGCCAAAGAAATCATTACTATTCGCAAGGATCATCTCGTTTTTGCTATAACCACAGCTGCCACCCATACTATTGCTTACCCCTTGAACGGCTAAGGCTGCTGCTTCTGTTTGTTTGGCTTGCTCAAGCATTTCTTGTGTAGAGCGTTCAGAAGCATCGTACAGATCAAGTTCTTTGGGATCAATACACGCTTTTGAAGAAGGTTCAGGCAAACCAGAGAAGGGGTCTTCTGGTAAAATCTTTGCCATAGAAATGGCTTGTTCGACTAATTTTTCAATATTGTCTTTATGTAAATCTGTCGTAGAAATGGTTGCAGAACGTTTGTCTATAAAAACACGTAGCCCAACAGTTTTTGTTTCAGAGCGCTCCAATTCTTCAGATTGACCATTTCGAACCTGCACACCAACAGAGGTCGAAGCCAGCATAACAGCGTCAGCAGCAGTTGCGCCAGCTTTTTTTGCTTGATGAATTAAATCTTTAATAAAATTTTGATTTTGTGTCATGAATTTAAGCTTTCGGTAATCTCTGCTAATGACGGCACGTGGCGAATAGGTCCCAACGTGGTTAAAGTCGGTTTCCCGTGGAAAATATGCTCAGCAATTTGATAGATATCTTCGATCGTCACAGCATCAATTTTATCCACTATTTCTTGGGGGGGAATGATACGGTTATAAATTTGTAGATGTCGTGCAATTTGCTCACAACGGCTGGCTGTGCTTTCCATGGACATTAACAAAGAAGATTTTAATTGAGCTTTGGTGCGTTTTAATTCTTCTGGCTTAATGAGTGTCTGGATATTCTTGAGCTCTTGAATTAAAATGGGCATCAGTTTTTTGGTTTGCTCTTCACCTGTACCAGCATAAATACCAAATAATCCATCATCTTGATGCGCTGTATTATAAGCATAGACGGAATAAACCAGCCCATGTTTTTCACGCACTTCTTGGAAAAGGCGAGAGGACATCCCACCACCCAGAATAATGGACAGTAGAATGGCTGCGTAATATTGGGGATGATTGTAATTTACAGAAGGAAATCCCAATAAAATATGTGCTTGATCGAGTTCTTTTTCTTTACGGAATTCTCCCCCTTGATAATTGGCGGGCATTACTGATTGCGTTGGGGTTTGGGGTAAATCTTTAAAATAATGTTCGACAAGATGAACGATTTCATCGTGCTCTAAATTGCCAGCTGCTGCAAAGATCGTGTTATTGGTATTGTAATGACGCGCCATATAGGCTTGCAAAGTATCACGTTGCATGGTGTGAATTAATGCTTCGGTTCCCAAAGTAGGACGACCCATTGGTTGATTAGGATAAGCGGTTTCTTGGAAATAATCAAAAACGATGTCATCAGGTGTGTCGTTGGCTTGCCCAATCTCTTGCAAGATAACGCCACGTTCTCTTTCCAACTCTGTTGGGTCAAATGTGCTATGGGTGAGAATATCGCCAAGAATATCCACCCCAAGCTCATAATCGTCTTTTAATAATTTAATATAATAGGCTGTAATTTCACGTGCTGTATAGGCGTTAATATGACCACCAACATTTTCAACAGCTTCGGCAATATTCAGTGCAGAGCGTGTTGTGGTTCCTTTGAACGCCATATGCTCCAGAAAGTGAGAGATCCCATTTTCTTCGGCAGTTTCATAACGTGTTCCAACACTGACATACGCACCAAGGGAGATCGTTTCAACACGATCCATTTTTTCCGTTACAACTAGCATCCCAGAGGGGAGGCGTGTGATCTTTATAGCTTGGTTCATATTTATCCTAGAGTAATATTAAAAATTGTTTTTACGTATTGTGGCACGAACTGAATCTTCGATTTTCTTTAGATTAGCAGGTAAAACTTGATAGCTTTCTTTACGATCATATAAGTCTGACAATGTCAAAGGTAAAGCTGGCGTAATACCCGTTGCTTGCTTGATTGCATCAGGGAATTTCGCAGGATGCGCTGTGGCAACGGTTACCATTGGAATATCTTTGTTACGATATTTTTGAGCAGTAGCAATACCAATAGCAGTATGTGGGTCTGCTAGATAAGCAGATTCTTTGTAATATTGTTGAATGACTTTTTCGGTTTCTTGGTCACTCAGAGCCATTCCTTTGAAGTTTTCAGTTGCTTTATTCCAAATATTAGCAGGAATATCCATTTTTTTGTTTTGACGGAAATCTTGCATGGTTTGGCGACATTGATCGGCATCTCGGTCTAGCAATTCAAACAATAAACGTTCAAAATTAGAAGAAATTTGAATATCCATAGAAGGAGATAGACTAGGGCGAACGCCTTGGATGCTCATATCATTATTAAGTAAGAAACGGGTCAAAATGTCATTATGGTTAGACCCTACACACAGAAGATTAATTGGCACACCAATTTTGCGTGCTGTCCATGCAGCCAAGATATTTCCAAAGTTACCTGTTGGAACAGTAAAGGAAACTTCACGGTCAGGAGCCCCTAATAATAAAGCTGCATATATGTAATAAGGTACTTGTGCGGCAATACGTCCCCAGTTAATAGAGTTAACCGCAGAGAGTTGTACTGCATCACGGAAAGGCGCATCCGCAAACATGGCTTTGACCAAGTCTTGGCAATCATCAAAAGAGCCTTCAACAGCAATATTATTGATATTTGGCTCTAAAACAGTTGTCATTTGACGGCGCTGAACTTCCGAAGTTCTGCCATAAGGATGTAAAATTGTAACGGTTAGATTAGAGCTTCCTTTGAAAGCCTCGATTGCAGCAGACCCTGTATCCCCAGAAGTTGCCCCGACAATCGTGATTTTTTCACCTCTTTGGCTTAAGACATAGTCAAATAAATGACCAAGAAGTTGCATTGCCATATCTTTAAACGCCAGCGTTGGACCATGGAATAATTCTTGGACAAATAAATTATGGTCAAGCTGAATTAACGGCACAATGGCTTTATGGTTAAAACCAGCATAAGATTTCTGACAAAGATCCAATAAAACAGCTTCTGGGATTTCATTGCCTGTAAAAAGATGGACGATCTTTGCTGCTAGCTCAGGATAGCTCAATCCTCGCATTTTTCGTAAATCATCAGCAGAAATTTGAGGCCAAGTTTCGGGGATATATAACCCACCATCTTGGGCAAGACCAGCAAGAAGCGTATTAGAGAAATTTAAGATGGGGGCTTGCCCTCTGGTAGAAACGTAACGCATTGTAAACCTAATAAAAAATGATTATTAAATAATTATTTATTTTGTAGTGCAGGCGGGGTCAGGCTGTATATGTATAAAGGCCATTGTATGGTTGAATGATCTTGTTTGTTTAACAGCTGTGTTTGATCGAATTGTATCGTAGGAATATATAATACATTATTTTTAGATATAAATGGATGTGCAGGCCATTTCAATCTGGGGTCGGTGATTAATTTATTCAAAATACGACCGGTGGTAAAACGATAGACACTGTTGGTTGCGATATCATCAATATATAAAGTGCCATCAGGTCCGCAAACGATACCACCTGATGAAGGGGTTTTAAACCAAATCATCATGGCTTCGTTTAATTCAGCAGGGGAGTAGGTCGCATCGTTGAGATACATGGTATCAATACGATATAAAGGACCACTGACGGCTTGGTAATATAAGCGTTTTCCATCTGGAGAAATGGCCAATTGGTTCACATTGAAATGTGAGGATTGGTCAAGGTTTGGTTTAACGACTTGGTTATTCGCAACCACTGCAAGTCGAGAATAAAGGCTGGGAGAATTTTCCAACAAGCGTCTGGCTTGACCTGTCTTGGTATCAAACACGATGATGGCAGGTGCGCCTTCGTCTGCAATATAAATATGGTGATCGTAAACAGCAATTGCGTTCAAAGCGGTTTTTTCTTTGAATACAGAGTCAGGAATAGGATATGTTTGAAGAACTTGGTCTGTTTTTGTATCGATTGTTATAATTTTGGCAGCATTTTTAATCGGCGTAGCCCCAACTTTTGGAATACCACTATCTAAAACCCATAAAATTCCATCTGGCGTCAAAGTCATCCCTGTTAACCCAATGAAATGTTTACTTAAATTTTGTGTGTTGATGTTGTTCCATTCTTCGTTTGGGTATGGAGTTAAGGTGTTATCTGGCTTGACAATCGCAAGAGAAAGTCCTTTATCATCAGTCAATCTTGGGAATTGAGCAATCATGCGTTCTTTATCATCAACCACGATATAGTCGGGTAAATATCCCTTAACAGAAGCGACTTGCTTTAACGCATCTGATGATAAAAGTGCTGGTTGATCCAGCTTTTGTTTTGCATGTGCTAAAGAGGGAGCAATGAAGATCAGTGCCAAGGCAAAAGATACAGAACGGGTAAAAGGTTTTAATAAAATCATAACCGATATTCTATTCCTGATATAAAACATAGAGTTTATTTATAAGGCAATTTTTTAAAAGATGATAGGGAATATCTGAGATAAAAGCTGATATTTTAAACGAAGTCTATTTTTCAGAATTCAATATTTTGAGTTTATACAAAGCTTTTGTATAGTGTTTTCAATATTTCTAAGTAATTTAAAGATTGATTTAGGTTGTTTTGCATGTTTTACGATCAAAAAATAAACCATGGATTATCGTTGCTATCCAAAGGACAACTCCAAGAAGCTGATAATATCTTTTGTGATGTATTAACAAAAGAACCTAATTTTTCTGAGGCATTTTATGGCAGAGCCTGCGTAGCGAGGGCAGCAGGAAATCATGCTTTGGCTATTGGTTTTGCAGGACAGGCAATCGAAATTAAACCACAATCTCATTATTATATTCCCTTGGGATTGTCATTGTATGAACAAGGACATAGCGCAGAAGGAGAGGCTGCTTTAAAAAGTTCACTCTTATTAAATCCTTATGATCCAAGGGCTTATCATGCATTGGCTTTGGTTTATGAGGCAATGGGAAATCAACAAGGGGCGGAACATGCGTTTCGAAAAGCAATAGAGTTACAACCTTCATCTTTGACCTATTGGAAAGAGCTGATTCGATTTTATTATCAAGCAGAAGCATTCGAGCAAGCTTTAAATATTGCCAAGGATGCAGTTAAAAATAATGTGGGTAAAATAGAGTTTATGCATGAGCTTGGCGTTCTTTTGTATAAGATGGGCATATTAGGCGAAGCAGAGCGTGTATTTCGTAAAATCATACGCTTAAATCTTAATATTATTTCTGCTTACGCAAATTTGGGCGCTATTTTATTTCAGCTTAATCGATTGCAAGAAGCCAAAAAGAATTTGGTGTTTGCCCTCGAACATGAGCCTGAAGTCATTGAAACACAGGTTAATTTGGGATTGGTACAAATGGGGCTGGGGGCTTTGTCAGAAGCCAAAGAGTTGCTACAATCCGCTTATCAAAAAGCACCTCTTGACGCGCGTATTGGTTTAAATCTTGGCACAATTCTTTTTGAATTAAGAATGTTGGATGATGCCGAAACAATATATCGTCACTTATTGACTCCTTCAGAGTTTATTTCATTAACAGAACAAGAATATCATAAAATAGAATATAATTTATCAATGGTTTTATTGGCTAAAGGGAATGTGATTGAAGGGTATGAGCATATGGAAGCTCGCCATTCTTTATTAAATCATTTTGTGGATAGCGATCATATTCCAATATGGGATGGTAAAGAACCCGCTGAAACACTATTGGTTCGTGCAGAACAAGGGCTAGGGGATACACTGCAATTTATTCGTTATTTACCAGCCCTTTTACAACAATATTCTATTGTTATCGAAGTGCAAAAAGAATTGGTTCATTTATTAGAACTTATTGTAAGTTCTTGTCAATCGGATCATTCATGTGTTGTCGTTGAAAAAAACAGCGTCTTACCAGAGGGTATAACGCATCAAGTCATGCTAATGAGTTTACCTTACCTGCTGCAAGCACAAGAGATTCCTCAATATCAATTGCGTTTGGAAACGTGCCAGTCACAGCATATTTCTGATGGATTAAAAGTTGGACTTTGTTGGATGGGAAATCGTGATAATCATTTTGATTTATTGCGCTCAATCCCTTTATCTAATTTTAGCTCTTTACTTGATAGTCATAAGATAGCGTTCTATGCATTACAAATAGGGCTGAAAAAATCAGATATGCCGAAAGGATTTGTTGGTGCTTTACCTTGTGGGGATTTATTACGAACGGCTTTCTTTATTCAACAATTAGATTTGGTAATCACTGTTGATACAATGATTGCACATTTGGCTGGAATATTGGGTAAGCCTGTATGGTTATTAAATCGCTATGGTGGGGATTGGCGTTGGTATCCAACTTATCAAAATGAAAATAATAATAGTTTGTGGTATCCAACATTGCGTATTTTTCAACAAAAACAGCCATTACCTCCAGATCAAGCATGGAATAACTTGATGGAAGAGGTAAAGGCTGAGTTGGCTACAATATTATAAAATCTTTACTGTTTTAAGGTTCTTCTTTTGGTGGTGTGATTTCCATTTGAATAATAGAAGCTGCACTATTGGGTTGAATGCCCGTAATATTTTCTTCTACTTCTTCAAGAACTTTTAAGATTGCTTCGCGAATAACAGATAAGCGTTTTTTATCTTGTACTTTTAAACCAAAAACATCTTTGATATAGAAAACATCCACCGCCCTGATACCATAGGTAGTAATATGTGCAGAGCTGATTTGTAGCTTTTGTTCTCTAATCGTTTTGGTGACATCATACAGTAACCCAATGCGGTCACGTCCGTTTACTTCTATGACGGTAAATCCATTTGAGGCTTGATTATCAATGACAACCCTTGGGGGGACATGAATAGCCCGCATACGACGACCATATAACATATGACGATTACAATCTTGCAGCCGTTGTTCAATATCAATGGTGCCAGCCAAAGCAGATGTAATTAAATCAACTGTTCGTTGCAAACGAAGTGGATCATCAAACACATCTTGTGCAGCATCTTGTATCCAAAATGTATCAAGCACCATACCATTGGTTAATGTATGAATACGTGCATCAACAATTGAAGCACCAGCCACAGCCAATGCACCAGAGATTTTTGAAAATAAACCAGGATGATCAGGTGCGTAAACAGTAACTTCTGTAACACCGCGATCAGGCAAAGGATAGGTGCGTATGGTTAAAGGAGCTTGCTTTTGTTGTGCTTCTATAATCATATGCGCGTGGCGTATATGCGTATTTTCATCAAATGATAACCAATAGCTGGCATATCCTAAATTCATAAAAAATTCGACATCAGCATTGGGAAGGTTGATAATTGAAAATTGTTTGGTCAGATTATTTTTTACACGATATACACGGGTATCGCGTTCTTGTGTAGCAAGACTACCTTCTAAAACTTCTGCAACACGATTATAAAGCTCGGTCAATAACGTGGCTTTCCAAGCATTCCACACTTTTTTATTCACTGCACGCATGTCAGAAATGGTTAATAAGAAGAGTAGCCTTAATCGTTCAGGGGATTGAATGGTGTCAACCAAATCCAAAATTGTCTTTGGATCATCAATATCTCTTTGAAAGGCGGTATGGCTTAATAACAAATGATGCAAAATTAACCAAGAAACCGTATCGGTTTCCTCGGCTGACATATTAAGGCGGGAACAAATGGATAAAGCCATTTCAGAACCCACTTCGGAATGATCCCCACCTCTGCCTTTGCCCATATCATGTAACAAAGTTGCCATATATAAGGCTCTTTTGGATTGAATACCTTGCAATAATTTATGGGCAAATTGCAAATCATCTTGATAATAACCTGCTTCGAGCATTGCCAGCAATTTAGCAGCTTCGATACTATGTTGATCAACGGTAAAGATATGATAGGTATCAAATTGCATTTGCCCTACCATACGTCGCCATTCTGGCATTAATTGTCCCAATATTCCTGTTTCATTCAGGATATGAAGCCAGTTTGCATTATATTGATCCTCGGGTGGAGGATAAATAATAGTGTTTTTTTCTTCTTCGTTGTTATTTTTTTGTAGTAATTTATAACGTGCCTTAGGGGATAAAAATGTTGGTGTATCACATAACAGGTCAAGAAAAATGGCGGATGCTTCAGCATTGCCACGTAATTGAGCGGCTTTGCGTTCCCATCGAATTAACTGATGAACCGCCAATGGATGTATGGCGCGCTTTTGTGTTTGTGCTAGTTTCAACAGGCGCATCATTTCGATCGGATCTTTTTCAAAAGAAATATGCGCTGTTGGCAGGATTTTTCCTTCTAATAAAGAGCATCCGGTGTGGGGGATATATTTTCCACTTTCAAATTTGTTTAATCTTGCCTTTTGAGTATAAAGCGTCAGCGCTGATTCAATCACATAGGTCAAACGCATGACTTCTCTGGCGGTAAGGAAGTAATGACGCATAAATCGTTCAACACCTACTTGCTGTCCATGTTTGGTGTATCCGATACGCCCACCAACAACAGGCTGCATATCAAATGTTAAACGGTCCTCGGCTCTGCCTGAGATATAGTGCAGTTGAAATCTGACCGTCCACAGAAAATTATGAGCGCGTTGCAAGCGATGAATTTCTTGTTCTGTTAACAAGCCAAGTTCGTTAATTTTGGGTGTTAAAAAGTCAGAAAATTGATCAAAACCCAACGTAAAACGATATTCCCAATAAATGGTTTGCAGGTCTCGTAAACCCCCTTTGCCTTCTTTGATATTGGGTTCGACTAAATAAGGGGTTTCACCAAATTTTTTATGGCGATTTTCTCGCTCTTTACTTTTTTCAAGGATATATCGTGTTGCACCGATTCCTTCGCATAAATTGACAAAGCTGGGTATAAATTCATCAAATAGTTTTTGATGCCCGCCTAACAATCTGACATCAAGCAACGCCGTTAAAATAGTGATATCTTCTTTTGCTGCGGTCAAACACTCTGGAATTGAACGAATTGCATGACCGATTTTTATCCCTAAATCCCATAGGAAATATAAATGTTGTTCTATGGTATCCAAAAGCTCTTTTGAAGGGTTTTCAGGGGTGATAAATAATAAATCGAGGTCACTGAAAGGGGCTAAGCATTTTCTGCCATAGCCACCTGTTGCTACGAATGCAATTTTATTTTTTTCATCATCAGAGCTTAATAATTGATGGTAAATCAGGTCAAATAAAACAACCATTAATCCATCTGTAAATGCGGTCAATTGCTTGCTGGCCTGTAATCCTGACAATCTATTTTTTTCAAAATCAGTACGAACCTGTGTTTGAATACGACCCAAGTGACGACGAAAGATTTGTAATAATTCATCTCTTGACAAATTTGGATTATTACGAAATGCAACGCGAATCTTCTCTCGAAACATTTCAGTTGTTTGAGTAGGGTCAGATGATATATCAGTGACAGGGTGCTTCAATTTTTTAAACCTGTTAGCAAAATTAATAAAATATTAATAAATAGACATAAATAATATTTAAGCAGATATATTTATTTATCAATAAGCTTTTTCAGCTCATAGAGAATATTTAACGATTTTTTTGGTGTCAGTTCATCTGGATCGATTGTTTTTAGAAGTTTTTCGATTTCTTTATATTCTTTTGGCAATGAATTTACGTTTTTTTTCTCCTCTGTGGCTGGAGGAGGTAAGGGAAGTGTAATTTGAGGATTATGATATTGTTTTTCTAAATTTTCTAAAAGATATTGTGCACGTTGTAATGTTGGAAGGGGAACGCCTGCTAATTGTGCGACATGAATTCCCCAACTATGCTCTGCGGCACCAGGGATGACTTCATATTGAAAGATAATGCTGTTGTCCCATTCTTGTACTTTCATTGTAAAAGGTTTGCATGATTGAAGATGTCGAGTGGATTCTACCAACTCGTGAAAATGGGTTGCAAAGATAGTGCGGCACTGAATGGTATTATGTAATGTTTCCAACATTGCCCAGGCAATAGCCATTCCATCCAAGGTTGAGGTGCCGCGACCAATTTCATCAATGACAACCAAAGATTTGGGGCCTGCTTGGTTTAGAATAGAAGCCGCCTCGGTCATTTCAACCATAAATGTCGATCGACCATGCGCCAAATCATCAGATGCCCCAACACGTGAAAATAAATGATCGACAATACCAATTTTTGCTTCACTTGCCGCAACTGGCAACCCAGCCTGTGCAAGAATAACGCTTAACGCCACTTGTCGCAAAAAGGTTGATTTGCCAGCCATATTTGGACCTGTTAACAGCATAATCTTTTTATTTTGTGATAAATCACAAGAATTGGGTGTAAAAGTTGCCTTATGTTGCATGGCAGCTTCTACAATAGGATGTCGACAATGGGTTAATTTAAAAGTTGTATCGTCACTGAGTGTAGGAATACACCAATTATGTTTGGAATATAAAACTGCACAAGATTGTAAGACATCAATCATGGTAATCGATTTCGCCAATATAGGCAGTGTATTTTCTTGTAAAGCTTTATCAATTAATTCACAAAAAAGCTGTTTTTCTTTTTCAGCCGCAAGAATATTGGCTTCTAAGATTTTTTCACTGAGTTCATTCAGTTCAATCGTAGTAAAACGTGAAAGATTTGCAGTTCCTTGGCGTAGAATAAGATCAGGGTAATCGCGAAGTTTGGTGCCAGATGTTGCGCTGACTTCAATAATATGACCTAGCTGTGTGTGATGTTTGATCTTTAATGTGCTGATATTGAATTTACTTTTGTAATCTTCTTGCAAATTAACAATCACTTGGCGGCTATTATCTCTTAGGCGACGATAGGTATCTAGCTCGTCATTATATCCAGTTTTGATAATAAAGCCTTCTTCAAGTTTTAAAGGAGGATTTTCCTCTAAAGCCGCACGAAGGTCTTGTAACAACTCTTCGCCGTATAAAAAATACTCGGATATATTTTGAATAAGCGAACAAACACGCCCTGTCTCTTCTTTATAGGAATTTAGAATGCTGGCGATCTTACGTCCAATTTCTAATCCATTGCGAATAGAGGCTAAATCTCTGGGTTGACCTCTGCCTAATGATAATCGACTAAGCGCCCGCGCAATATCAGGCGCTCCTTTTAATATTTTACGTAATTCAGCAAGTAGAGCAGCGTTTTGATGTAAATAAATCCATCCTTCTTGCCTTTTTTGAATAAGTTCGATCTGTGTCAAGGGAGCAGAAAGCCAGTTCGCCAACATGCGCGCGCCAGCAGCCGTTACCGTATGAGAAACGCTGGAAAATAACGTAAATTTCTGATTACCATTACTATTTTGTAAAATGTCCAAGCTGTTACGTGTTGCAGGGTCAATGGCTAAGATTGATTCATATCGTTGGGATTGAGGGCGTGCAAGTTGAGGAATTTTTCCTGCTTGGGTTTTTTGGATATAATGTATCAGCTCATATCCTGCGATGATTTCTTCGTCATTAAAATGACCCAAAGCTTCAAAAGAATTCACATTAAAAAGTTCAGCAAGCTCTTTTGCTGCTGTATTTAATGTATGATGTTCACGAAGGACAGTGCGAAGCGTTTCATAGTCGTTTAATGGAATCTCTTTTGAACACAAGATTTCCGAAGGATTAATGCGCCCCAATAAATCATTTAATTTAGAGCCATCAACAAAACTTGTTTCAAAAACACCCGTTGAAATATCAATCCATGCTACGCCAAATTTTGGTGTCTTACTTTTTTGTTGAGGAATAATCGATGCAACGTAATTGGCTTGTTCAGCGTGTAGCAATTCATCTTCTGTCAAAGTTCCTGGTGTAATCAGACGAACAATAGCGCGAGATAATGGACCTTTTTGTCCTTTTGGTCGATCCGAAGGCGTTTCAGTTTGTTCTGCAATGGCAACTTTAAAGCCTTTTTTAATTAAACGGGATAAATAATTGGATGCTGTTCCAATGGGAACGCCACACATGGGAATGGGGCTGCCCCCGTGATTTCCTCTTGCTGTCAAAGCGATATCTAATGCATAGGCAGCGACTTCGGCATCTTTAAAAAACAATTCGAAAAAATCACCCATGCGGAAAAATAATAACGCATCTGGGTATTGTTCTTTTAAAGAAAACCATTGTGCCATTACTGGGGTGGCACCTTCGGGTGATGGGATTGTCATTCTCACTCGTTTAGTTTAGTCATAAATCATTAACATATTAAAATATTATTTTCTTAATATTCTCTTTTTAAGCCTAGTTGAAAATTGCCGTAAGTCAATGATTTTGAGAAGATGTAAAGCAATACCGTAAAGTAATCCCCCTATAGAAATTAATAATATTATAGAAAATAGGCGATATATAATATTTTGTTGTGGAAGATTAGCAAAAAATAGATGTGTTATGCTTATCAAAACAAGGCACATCACCAAGGACGCTCCTGTCATTGCTACGATTCGTTTTATTAAAGGAAGGGGTAAAGCTAATGCGTCTCTTTTATATAAGATCACAGCCAATATAATAACGTTGATTGTCGCAGCCAAGCTATTTGCAAGGGGTGGACCCATATAAGTAAGAGGCCTCATGAAAATCAGATTTAGAATAAGATTTAGAAAAATAGTGAATATACCGATTTTCACTGGGGTTGAGGTGTCGCCTCTGGCAAAAAAGCCTGGGGACAAGACTTTGATTAATACAAAGGCTGGCAATCCGAGCGTATACATCTGCAAAGCCAGAGCAGAAGCATACACATCTTTGACGGTAAAAGCACCATGACCAAATAAAGTCGAAATCACAGGAACAGCGATACTAAACAATCCAAACGCAGCAGGTAACGTTAATAGAAGGCTGTAATCAATGGCTTTATTTTGTGCATCAAATGCTGCATTTGGCTCTTTGTTTTGTAGTGCTTTTGTTAAAATAGGTAATAATGTCGTTCCTGCTGCTGCACCCAGAACACCAAGAGGAAGTTGGTTGATACGATCTGCAAAATACATGACCGAAACGCTGCCTGTTGGTAATAAGGTCGCAATAATGGTGCTGATGGTTAAATTAATTTGCGTAATACCGCTACCAACAATACCAGGAGCCATTTTCCTAAATAACAGCCGGATATCTTGGGTTAGCTTTGGAAAACATAATGTTATTCGCATTCCAGCTTTTCTGGCTGCAACCAGTAAAATACCCAGCTGCACAAAACCAGACAAGGTAACCCCCCACGCCGCAGCCCATGCTGCGTTTGGCATATAGGGGGTTAGCCATAATAAGGCAGCAATCCCAACAATGTTAAAGCTGACATAAGCTGCCGCAGCGATACCAAAATGGTGTAGGCTATTTAAAACTCCAGCTACTAAGGCTGCGGCGCAAATAAGGATCATATAGGGAAATGTAATACGGCTAAGCGCCACCGCTTCATCATAACGTACTTTATCAACGGTAAAGCCAGGGGCAATGATCCTTACAATTTGTGGCATAAATATTTCTGCTAAAATTGTAATGATGAATAATATTGTGATTAAGACGCTAAAGGATTCATTAGCAAAACGCTGTGCTTCTTTTTGGTTTTTGTTGGTCAAAGTCATGGTGAATAAAGGCACAAATGCTGCGTTAAAAGCACCTTCACCAAAAAGATTGCGGAACATATTGGGCAGGCGAAAAGCAACTTGATATGCATCTTGCAGAGAACCAGCCCCTAAAAAAGCAGCAAGTAATTGGTCTCTGACCAAACCAAGTAGGCGACTTATCATTGTCCAACTGCCTACGGTTAATATATTTTTTAACATTGTTACCCTAAAAATAAGACGCATATAAGTTTTAGAGTGATTTTATTTCATATCACTCTATTTTAAAAATCATAACAAGCTCTTTCCACAGCATTGATAAACCGTTTAGAAGAAGGGCTGGTTATACTGGAAAAGGATTTATATAATTTTCCTTGGCGATTTAAAATATATTTATAAAAATTCCATCTTGGGCGTCCTAAAAATCCGCCTTGTTTTGCTAGCCATTTAAATAAAGGGATGGCATTTTTTCCTTTTACATGGCTTTTTTCGGCCAAAAGAAAGCCAATATTGTAACGATTATTACAAAAATGCTGAATTTCTTCATTGCTATCAAACTCTTGTTTTCCAAAATCGGCTGAAGGAATACCAATGATTGTTAGCCCCCATTGGCGATATAACATCCATAAATCTTGCAGGCTTTCATATTGTGGGGTGAATTTACAATGTGAGGCAGTATTGACGATTAACAAAGGTTTGCCTCGATAATCATTCAAATTAATCGTTTCTCCTGATTGTATTGGAAGGGTAAAGTCATAAACAGTTTGTTCAGTCATTTTGATTCCTTGGTAAATCAACGATATTGAATAAATTTAGTATAAATAGATTTTATTCATTGCCTAGAGGTCTAGACATTAAAATATTTTGTGCTGTTTGGATGGTCATATTTCCGTTTAAAATATGGGTGACGGCTTCGATAATAGGCGTATTGACATGATGTTGCTTGGCTCTTTGAAAAAGAGCGGGTGCTGTGGCAACTCCTTCTGTTACGGTTGTACGCTGTGCCAGAATATCTTGGAGTTTTTTTCCTTGCCCCAGTTCAAAACCCAAAGAGTAGTTTCTTGATCCTTGTCCAGTGCAGGTTAGGATCATATCGCCCACGCCTGCCAGTCCTGACAGGGTCATAGGTTCTCCACCTAATCCTGTGCTGAGACGAGATAATTCGGCAATTCCACGGGTGATAATAGATGCTCTGGCATTTTCGCCAAGTCCTGCACCCATTGCCATTCCTGCTGCAATTGCAAAAACATTTTTAGCAGCACCACCAATTTCGACACCTATAGGATCTGTATTTGCATATAAACGAAAATTAGAGGTTGATAATTTATTTGCCAATTCTTGTGCGAGTTCGGCATTTTTTGAAGCAATGACACTGGCCGTAGGATAGCTTTTGGCGACTTCATGGGCAAAATTGGGACCTGATAAAGCTCCATGTTCTCGTTTGGGATAAATCTCTTCTAATATTTCAAGAGGGAATTTTAAGCTGGTTGTTTCCACACCTTTACAACATGCAATAAGAGGGGCTGTTGGTGGCACATAGGGCAAAATAGAACGCATATATTGTAACGGTACAGCCAAAAATATAATATCAGCTTGCGTGGGGAATTGATTGCTTACAGTAATGGTTTTAGGTATGGGAACACAGTCAAGGCGCGATAGGGTTTGGTTGGTTGGATTAGGTAATTCTTTGCGGCTCCATAAATAAACATTGGCTCCTGCTCTCGCTATTTGTAAGGAAAGTGCTATTCCCCAGGCGCCAGCACCAATTACAGCAATATTTATGGGCATTATTTATCCTTTAATTTTCAAACCGTTCAGACATTTCAGATAAAGGCCAACGTGGGCGCGGTAATAGTGAAATATCATCAATGATTTTATGGCTATTTGCTGCTTGATGCAATATTTCTATGGCTGCCCAACCAATCATAACTGCGTTATCTGTACAATAATTCATGGGTGGGGCAATAAAAGGGAGATTATATTTCTCCGCTAATGATAATAGATGTTTTCTAAGATATTGATTCGCAGCAACCCCACCAGCGGTGGCTAATAATGTGCTATCGGGAGCCATTTTGATCGCGT
The DNA here is from genome assembly GCF_029953305.1 of Commensalibacter nepenthis. Taxonomy (NCBI): domain Bacteria; kingdom Pseudomonadati; phylum Pseudomonadota; class Alphaproteobacteria; order Acetobacterales; family Acetobacteraceae; genus Commensalibacter; species Commensalibacter nepenthis. The sequence goes on from NZ_JASBAN010000001.1 coordinate 2,175,189, forward strand.
TTTCTAAACGATTGATAATAGCGGTCGTGATGGCTTTTTGAAAGCTGGCGGCGATATCGGCAGCAAGTTGCCTTGGTAAAGTATCTGTATTTTCATAATCAGTCAGTAAATTAGCAACGGCTGTTTTTAATCCTGAGAATGACAAATCACATCCAGCTCTGCCATATAAAGGGCGTGGCAAGGTAAATGCATTTTCGTCACCTTCTTTTGCCAAAGCTTCCAACGCAGGCCCCCCAGGCCAAGAAAGCCCTAACATTTTAGCAACTTTATCAAAAGCCTCGCCCGCAGCATCGTCAATTGTTCCGCCAAGCCGATGATATTCTCCAACATTGGTGACATGAATACATTGGCAATGTCCACCAGAGGTAAGGAACAACAGATAAGGAAAATTAACTTGCAATGGGGAAATATTTGGGATGCGAACGGTCAACGCGTGCGCTTCGATATGATTTATACCGATAAATTTTTTATTTTGAGCCAAAGCCAATCCTTTGGCAAAGCTGCTGCCGACGATGACTCCGCCAATCAGACCAGGGCCACAAGTTGCTGCGATGGCATCAATTTCCTCCCATTCTATTTGTGCTTGGGTCAGTGTCTTTTTAACCAATGTCGATAAATGAGAAAGATGTGCTCTGGCTGCAATTTCTGGCACAACACCACCGAATTGAACATGTTCTTTTTGAGAGTAAATTTGCTCAGCCAGCACCGTGCCATCAGACCGTACCACAGCACATGCCGTATCATCACATGATGATTCTATTGATAGAATTGTCAGGTTCTTATTTGTTTTTATCTTAGTTTGGTGTATGGATGGCATAATAATGCATTTCTTTAGTTAATTACAGTCACGATCAAAGAATAAAGTTTATCTTACAATGAGCACGGATACAGTATTACATATTTCTTCTAACTCTGCTTTGCAAGAAGTTGCAGCAAAAGCATCAAACAAAGGGTTGCAGGATCATCATGATGCTTATAAGAGAAGGGGACTGCCATTGAGAGTAGGCACAAGGGGATCTCCGCTCGCGCTCGTACAGACTCGTAATTTTCTGACTAGATTGACACAATTTTGTCCCTTATTACGTGAGTTGGGTGCTTTTCAAGAATTTCAAATCAAGACGTCTGGCGATAAAATCCAAGATCGTCGTTTGGCAGAGATTGGTGGTAAAGGTCTATTTTCAAAAGAAATCCACGAGCAATTAAGTGCTGGTAATATTGATTTTGCCGTTCATAGTTTAAAAGATTTAGAAACAACCTTGCCTGATGGATTGGTCTTGGCTTGCACATTAAAACGTCAAGATGCTCGGGATGCATTGATTGTGAATGCAAAATATCGCCCTGTTGACCATGATTATCCTTTTGATTGTTTACCTCAAGGTGCAAAAATAGGAACTTCATCAGTACGTAGGCAAGCTCAATTATTACATATGCGTCCAGATTTGGAAATTGCATTACTACGTGGCAATGTGCAATCTCGTTTGGATCAAGTGACAGCTAATAAATATGATGCAACCTTTTTAGCAGCAGCAGGATTACAACGGTTGGGCATGGAAGATCGTATTGATGTTATCCTTGATTCTTCTATCATGGTGCCAGCAGCTGGGCAAGGGATTGTGGGTGTTACCGTCCGTGAGGCTGATGTGGAGCTTAGGGAAATGTTATCAGCGATCGAAGATAAAGAAGCAAAGGCAGTCTCAACCGCAGAACGGGCTTTATTGGCGGAGTTAGATGGTTCTTGTCGTACTCCGATTGGGGGATATGCTCAATTATTACCTGTTGTGGCAGGTGGAGATCCTGAATTACATTTAGTCGGTTTGGTTGCCAGTGAAGATGGTTCATTCTTATTGAAAAAAGAAATTAGTGGTTCCCCTGACGATGCAGAATTATTAGGGCGAGAGCTCGGAAAAGAACTACGCAAAGATAGTCCAGCTGATATTTTTAATGAATAAAAAGCACGTTTTTTCGAAGCCATACCTTGTCATCACAAGACCTGAACCAGGATTAAGTGAAACAGCACAAAAAATCAGCCAATTGGGCTGGCATCCTTTGTTGATGCCTGTGATGAAAATACATACAGTGCCTTTTGAATGTCTTGATATGGACGATTTACAAGCGATTATTTTTACCAGCCGTCAAGCAATTATCCCGACTGTAGAACATTACATAAAACAGAATATCATTTATCAAAATATTCCAGTTTTTACAGTGGGGGATATTACTGCACAGGATGCTAAACAGGCAGGTTTTGTTCATGTTATCAGTGCAGGGAAAGATGCGGTTGCTTTGGCTGATTTAATTAAACAGCACTTATCTCCCGATAAAGGGAAATTATTTTTTCCTTCTGCTTTGGGACAAGGGCAAGTATTATTTGGGTTATTGCAAAAATCAGGGTTTGAGGTTGTTCAGCATGCTGTTTATAGAACCGAACCTATTCAACAATTATCAGAAGAATTCACGCAGCAATTAAAATTACAGACAATAAATAGTGTTTTATTTTTTTCGTCTGAAACAGCACGTTTTTTTATAGAATTGATTCCAACAGCGTTGCATTGTTATTTTAAGTCAATTCAAGCGATAGGGATTAGTGCTAAGACAAGAAAATATTTGGAACAAATATCTTGGCGCTCTATTGAAATTGCTGCCAATCCAAATACAGAAGAAATGCTCTGTTTGTTAAAAGAGCATTCCTAGTTTCATGAATTAAGCGTGACCAGCTTCGGTTTGTGTTTGTGCAGCTTGTTGCGCTTGTTTATTTTGCCATAAAGAAACAAAATCAATTGGCTGTAAAATAACTGGTGGGAAGCCACCGTCTCTTGTGACATCGCCAATAATGTTACGTGCATAAGGGAAAATAAGGCGAGGAACTTCTACTAATAAAATAGGCTCGATTAATTCTTCTGGAGGGTTGTTTAAAGAAACAACTGCACAATAGACCAGTTCAGTAACGAATACGGTACGTGGCTGTGCTTTATCTTCTCTTTCAGATTCTGTTGCTTCAACTTTTAATGTTAAGCTGACTTCATAAACATTTTCTTCGCTAAGGCGATTTGCATTGGCATCAATTGCAACAGAAATTTGAGGCGTGTCTTCTAATGTTGCAAAAATAGATGCCCCATGTGGCACTTCAAAAGATAAATCTTTTGTAAATTGTATATTTAGTGTTAATGGGAGAGGGGGTGGAGCTTCTTCTAAATGAGAATCAGAGAGATTATTCATTGTATCAGACATCATGAGCCTTTAAATTAAATATTTGTTTGTTTAAAAATAGTTTATTTTAGGTAATTATACCATGAATTTTTGAAATGATAAAATTAAAGTAAATATTTTTTGTAATGTGACAAAAGATAAATATATTGTTAGTATGGGTTACGGATTAACATTTCTTTTTTAAGAAAAATTTTATTAGGTTAACAGGTATAAAATGGGTTTTTCGATGGCTAATTTTCCAATAGATATCGTAATTTTTGCTTTGCTGGCAGGGTTTTTGATTCTGCGATTGCGTAGTGTCTTGGGGAAAAAGACAGGTTTGAACAAAGAAGATCGGGTTGTGCCACTTTCGAATGATGCTGTTAACCGGTCACAGATTATTAATAACAATCAAGATAAACCTGTGGAACCCAAGGTGGAGATTAATATTCCCGCCTCTGACACAGAAGCTGGGCAATTATTAAATAGAATATCACAATTGGATTCTACTTTCGTCACGCAAAAATTTATTGAAGGTTCTGAAGTTGTTTTTCGTAAAGTATTAACAGCTTTTGCCAATGAAGATTTAACTGTATTAAAATCTATGTTAGTACCCGATGCTTATAACGCATTTGAATCGGCTATCATTGCACGAAAAAATTTACAAGAAAAATTAACTATTGAGATTAGATCTATTCATTCTATTACAATCACAAAAGTGCAGTTGATTGAAGATCAATCCATTAATCGTGCGATGATAGAAGTGCAGTTTATTTCTAATCAAATTAACTGTACCTTTGATAAAGAAAATAATCCTGTTATAGGAACAGAATCAGTAACTGAATTTATTGATTATTGGACGTTCGAACGTTTATTAGGAACGGGTAACCAAGGAATTTCTTGGCGTTTAAAATCTGCACGCAGTGGCAAATAATCATTACATCATTATACAAATGTTGATAGGGATATTATGAAGTCTGTTCTTCGTTTTTGTACTATTTTATTGGCAGGTGGTCTTGCGGCTTGTGTTCAAACACAAGAAAACCTTTCTGATTTTTATCCTGTTTCTTATCAGAATTTATCGGGTTGGGATAAAGAGGATTATGGTCAATTATTAACGTTATTTCGCCAGAATTGTCAATATTTGGAAAAATTGCCTTCAAACAGACATTTAGGCGGTGTTCACGGATTATTCGGTGGTCAAGCACAAGACTGGTTGCAATCTTGTAATGCTGCCAATGCCGTAAATGTTGCTGATCCCGTTCAAGCCAAACAGTTCTTTGAAACATGGTTACAGCCCTATCAATATACGATGAATGGCACAACAGGCAAAGTGACGGGATATTATGAGCCTGATGTTGAAGGGTCAGCCGTGCGTACTGATGTCTATCAAGTGCCTGTTTATGGAAAGCCAAGTGATCTGATTGCCAGAAAAAAAACAGACGGACAGGTTGAATATGGCTTTATACAAAACGGTTTATTCGTTCCATATTATACCCGTGCACAAATTGACCAAGGTGCTTTAAGTGGTAAAGGATTGGAAATTGCTTGGGTAAAAGATCCTGTTGATTTATTTTTCATGCAAATTCAAGGGTCTGGGAGGATTTTATTACCTGACGGTCAAATTTTGCGTTTAGGCTATGCGGGTAAAAATGGTCAACCTTATACAGCTTTAGGTCGATTAATGATTGACCAAGGATTAATGGATGCTCAATTGATTAATATGCATTCTGTAAGGGCATGGTTGCATAGTCATCCTGAACAAGCTGTATCTTTGATGGAACAAAATAAAAATTATGTTTTCTTTCGTCGTTTAACTGACCAAAACCAAGATACAGGACCTATTGGGACATTGGGTGCGCCACTAACGGCGGGTCGGTCTGTTGCTGTAGATAAGCAATGGATCCCACTTGGAGTGCCTTTATGGTTGGAAACAACAATGCCAAGTCCTGCTAAGAATCAAAAAGATAGTTTGGTTAGATATCCTTGGAAGCATATGGTCTTTGCACAAGATGTTGGTGGGGGCATCACGGGAATGAATCGTGTTGATTTATTTACGGGTTGGGGTGCTCAAGCAGGGTGGTATGCAGGATTGATGAATGAACGTGGAAAAGTTTTTGTATTGCTACCGCGTCGTTTAGAACAACAATCTTCTGCCCAATGATAAGGATCTAGGGTGTCTTCTAAAAAAAGAAAAAAAATTGATATAATGGTCGAGGAGGAAACTTCTCGACCTTATAGTTTCAAGGTCGGCAGACATACATTAGTGCGTGGCGATTGTTTATCTGTTTTGCAAAAAATGGATGATGCGTCCGTTGATGTATTTATTACGTCACCCCCTTATAATCTGGGAATTGCCTATAGTGCTTATAAAGATCAAAAAGAAGAAATAGAGTATCTGGACTGGCTTGAAACAATATGTATTGAAATTAAAAGGATCATGAAAAAAGAGGGGTCATTTTTCTTAAATATTGCAGGATCATCTTCTTATCCTTGGTTGCCCTTTGAATTAATGACCCGATTAAGACAGCATTTCTTTTTACAAAATCATATTGAATGGATTAAATCAATTTCGATTGGCAATGATAGTCACGGGCATTTCAAACCAGTTGTCAGCAATCGTTTTCTTCATCGTAATCATGAATATTTGTTTCATTTAACCAAAACAGGCAAAGTTGCTTTGCAACGTTTAAATGTTGGGGTTCCTTATAAAGACAAGACAAATATTAAACGTAGAGCACATTCTCATGATCTGCGTTGCCGAGGTGATGTCTGGTTTATACCTTATAATACGGTAAGAAAGAAATCAGAAAAATTCAATCATCCTGGTACTTTTCCAGAGGCATTGCCTGAAATGTGCTTAAAATTGCACGGTGTCTCTGAACCTGTGGTTGTTGATCCTTTTATGGGAACGGGAACGACATTGTTGGCAGCCCATAAAGTCGGAGGACGAGGGATCGGAATTGATATTGATAAAAATTATGTCAAAATTGCCAAAGAAAGAGTAAAAATGTTACACTCAAAAGGTGAACAAGGTTCAAAAATATAAAATAATAGGCTTTTATCCTTACTTTTGATAATATCTGCACCAATTAAATAACTTATAAATAAGTTTTAGATATTAGTTAGAAAGCTGATTATGAAAAAACTGATCTTAGCCATTATTGTTCTTGGGGCAGTGGTGTATGGTGGAACCGTTTGGTATTTAAATGGGTTCGATCATAAAACCGCCCCTGTATTGGCAGAAAACTCGCCTTCACGTAAAGATGCTTTGGCAATGGTTGCTTTTGATGTTTTGAAAGAAGCACGTTGCGATTATTGTCACTCTGAAAAAGTAGATTTGCCATTTTATTTTAAACTGCCAATTGCAAGCAGTTTAATGGAAAAAGATCGTCTTAAAGGTCTTAAAAATTTCCGTATGGAACCTGTGATTGCAGCGATGGATGAGGGTAAACCCGTTGGTTTGGTTGCGTTATCTCGTATAGAATTTGTGATGCAACGTAATTTGATGCCTCCTTCATTGTATTTGTTAATGCATTGGCATTCTCGTCTTTCAGAACAACAACGTGATGATGTTGTTAAATGGGTTCAACAAGAACGTAAAAAATATTATGCCACTCAAGGTGTCGCAGAGCGTTTTGCTGGTGAGCCTGTACAACCTGTTCCAGAATCTTTGCCTGTTGATCCTAAAGTTGTTGCTTTGGGTAAAAAATTATTTTTTGAAAAAAGATTGTCTGGTGATAACACATTAAGTTGTGCCTCTTGCCATGACCTCCAAAAAGGTGGTGTAGACGGGTTGGTTACGGCTACGGGTATTTATGGGCAAAAAGGTCCGATTAACGTGCCAACAGTTTACAATGCTGTTTTTAACCATAGTCAGTTTTGGGATGGTCGTGCTGTTGATCTAGAAGATCAAGCCGGAGGTCCTGTGATGAATCCATTGGAAATGGGTTCTAAAACTTGGGAAGATGTCGTGACAAAATTACGCCAAGAACCTTCTTATGAAAAAGATTTCTCCGAAGCGTTTGGCAGCCCAACAATTGATAAAAAAACTATTACTGATGCCATTGGTGCTTATGAAAAAACATTAATTACGCCTGACAGTCCTTTTGATATGTATTTAAAAGGCGTAGACGGTGCGATTAATGCACAGGAAAAGCGTGGGTATCAATTGTTTAAAGAAAATGGTTGTGCAAGTTGTCATAATGGTGTTGCGCTTGGTGGTGCAGCTTATGAGGAACTTGGGTTGCAAGAGGACTATTTTACAGACCGTGGTGATAAATTAACGGATGCTGATATGGGGCGTTTTAATGTGACCCATCAAGAGTCAGATAAACATAGATTCAAAGTGCCTTTACTGCGCAATATTGCGTTGACAGGTCCTTATTTCCATGATGGCAGTGTCAAGACGCTTAAAGAAGCGGTTGAAAAAATGTTGAAATATCAAACACCTTATCATAAATTATCAGATCAAGAGGTTAATGATATTGTTGCTTTCTTAAAAACATTGACTGGAAAATATCAAGGTCAATCTATTGATAAGCTAGCACCGTAATATATAAAGATTATTGAGAATCTTTTAACCTTTCACTGGTTTTCTGGTGAAAGGTTTTTTATTGTATAAGTTCAGTTTGATAGTTAAGGGTAAAAAAATTGGCAAGAGGACGACAATTAAATAAAGAAGAGCAATCTTTATGGGATCAGTTTGCCAATCAGATCAAGGGAATTCATCAAAATAAGCCACGCGAGTTACCGATGGTTAAAATTGCTTTTGATGAACGACCTGATAATCATAAGAAGCTCTTAGGAAATATAACAAGATCACAAAGATTGGTGCAAACCGAAAATTTTATCCAATATTATAAGCTCTTTAAGAAAAAACAGGAACAACCACTTGAGCAGAAACCTTTTATAAAGATCGGGGAAAAGCAAGCTGGTTTAGATACAAATACATGGAAAAAACTGCATAAAGGACACATGCAGCCCGAAAAAATTCTCGATTTACATGGATATACCGCGCAGCGTGCTTTTTTTGTTTTAGAAGAGTTTCTAATTCGATCACAACGAAATAACATTCGTTGTGTAGAAATTATTACAGGCATTGGCACTGGATATAAAGAAGGCGGGATTTTAAAAAGAGAACTTCCTTATTGGTTAAACCGTCCCGCCATCCAAGCTCTGATTTTAGGAACGACTTATCCAGCTCAATGGAATGGGGGTGCCGTTAGAGTATTGTTAAGACGTAATCGTTAATTCCCTTAATTATGTGACCATTTTATACTTTTCGCATTAAGCCATCGTTGCAAGGCCATTGTTGTAATAATGGGTGGACACATTTTGCTGATTGTATCAATACAAACAGAGTTATCTTGTAACGTAACATTATTATTTTTGGCGAAAGTAATAATTTGCTCATCTTTTAAAATTTTACTGGTATTTAAACGCCATTTTGCCACGAGTGCAGAAGAGGTCAGCATAGGTAACATAATAGAGACGTTCATTCTTGAAGCGAGTGCCAGTGCGTTCCATGCATCGAATAATGTATTGTCTGTTTTATAATGGGGTAATTGATGATATAAATCGCTAAAACGAGGACCGTAAGTTGTCGTTTCATCAAGTGAGAAAAATGTATGTAACCCCTGTTTGAGCAAGCTGGGCAAGGCGGCGAATGCTTCTGGGGTGCTGAGCTGTAAAACATCAATATCCCCCTTTTTTAATGCTTGAATAGCAGTTTGGAAATCAGTTAACCCTTCAACTGGGATTGTATTGATCTTCAGAAGTTCAATACCAAGCAATGTTGGAAGTTCCTTGCCAATAATAGAGGATACAGCAACTTTCATAGATCTGTTTTTAAGAAGATCAGGAATAGAATTATGAAACGGTTGACGTGCAATTGTAATAGATGGGGATAGGCTGCTTAATATCGGAATCCATCTTTCGAAATCATAATGAACACGTTTATCCCCTGACATAGAAGCAATAAACGGATTTCCAGAGGTTAAAAATGCTGTATGACCGTCTGGCACTATTCGTGAGTCAAACAGATTTGCCCCAGTAATTCCATCATGTCCTGTTGTATATCGTATAGGTACAGGAACATCGTCTTGCAGGCTTGACGTAAATGCCGATGAAAGGTGTGATGCCCATTCTCCAATATTACTTGTCTCCGATCCTCCGACGATAAAAGAAAAATTGTTATTTCCTTTAGGGGTTTGTATGGGTGCCATGGGCATGACTTCATCTGCATTTACGGTTAATGCAGATACAGTTAAACTTGCTCCAGCGAGGGAGAGGATACGAAAAAATTGGCGTTTTGTTACCGGTAAAGGCATTTCGTTTATTGTTTCTTGTTTTATAAAAATGGAAAAAGAGAAAGAAGCTTATTATTATGAAAGATTTTAACTCACGTTTAAAGTTTTTTTTCAATTGATTTAATTTTTCATATAAATATAGCAATTTAAAGGCAAAACTATTTTAAAATTATGGTTTTATGAATAGAATGAGTCCTATGTAATCTATCTTTGATATAAAGCGGTTGTAATGACACAAGCCCCCAAACTTCATCCAGATCAAGTTTCTTCTAAGAAACAAACAATTTCTGAATGGATTGAGAAAAGATTTCCTATATTTTCAACATTTCAACGTGAATATACTCAGTTTCCCATGCCTTGCAATTTAAATATTTGGTGGGCATTTGGTGCGGTTTTATGTGTTGTTTTACTATTGATGTTGGCAACAGGCATATTTTTGGCACTATCTTATACACCCTCTGCCGATGGAGCATTTGCTTCGATTGAAATGATTGAAAGGCGCGTAGCAAGTGGGTGGTTATTACGATCGTTGCATATGGCAGGGTCGAATTTGTTCCTTGCATTTTTATATTTACATATTTTCAGAGGGCTTTATTACGGCTCCTATAAAAGTCCCAGAGAGCTTGTATGGTTGTCTGGCTTGGTTTTAATGTTAATGGTGATGATGACAGCATTTGCAGGATATATCTTGCCTTGGGGGCAGATGTCTTATTGGGCTGCAAATGTTGTTATCCAAGCGATTTCCTCTATACCTTTAATCGGTGAGGGGTTGGCTCATTGGTTAATGGGTGGCAGTTCTCCGAACGACTTAACGCTACATCGATATTTTGTATTACATTTTGCAATGGCCTTTTTGATTATTGGTGTCGTATTGATTCATGTCATTTGTTTGCATGTTGTGAAGTCTAATAATCCCAAAGGAATAGAACCTAAAACAAAAGAAGAAACGTTATCTTTTTTTCCTTACTATGTGGCAAAGGATGGTGTGGTGATTGTTGGTGCAATCATATTACTTGTGTTATTGGCTTTCTTTTTTCCTGATTTATTAACGAATAACGAAAATTATACGCCTGCCAATCCTTTGGAAACACCAGCAAGTATCGCACCTGAGTGGTATTTCTTGCCGTTTTATGGGATTTTACAGATTATTCCGTTTAAATTTCTTGGGTTGTTATTGTCAGTAGGTTCATTGCTCATTTTGTTTGTTGTGCCTTGGTTGGATAGATCCCCTATTAAATCGGCTAATTACCGTCCTTTATATCGAATAGCATTATTGGTTTTATTCATTGTATTCGTGATATTAGGGATTGTTGGAAAATATCATACACATACGGGATTAATATGGTTGGGGAGATTGGCATTATTATATTATTATGCTCATTTTTTAGTTATTTTACCTTTGTCAGCACGGTTTGAACTTAAAAGAATGCTTCCTACTTCTTTGTTGGAAGAGAAGGGGCATCAATAATGATGAAAATTGTAAAGAATATATGGTTGTTAGTTTGTATGATGCTGATGTTGTCATCGGTTTCTATGGCTTGTTATGCAAAAGACAAGCCTGCATATAAACAATATCCATGGAGCTTTACAGGATTATTTGGTACGTATGATTTACCCAGCGTGCAAAGAGGATATTTGGTATATCGTAAGGCTTGTGCGTCCTGTCACTCTGTGCAATATATGCGTTATGCTGATTTACAACAAATGGGGTTAACGCTCGATCAAATTGATAAAATTGCAAAAACAGATCAGGTATTGGACGGTAAAGACGCATCTGGTAAGGATCGATATCGTCCAGCCACAGTGGTAGATTATTTGCCTGCACCTTATTCAAACCAATTAATGGCTAAATCAGTGAATGCAGGGAAAGTACCTTTGGATTTTTCTCGCTATGGTCAGGGACTGAGGAAACAGGCTGATTATATTATGGCGATTTTAATGGGATATCAAAATCCTCCAGCTGGTTTTAAACCAGATCAAGAAGGGATGGTTTATAATCGATATTTCCCTAATCATCAAATCGCAATGCGTTCGCCATTAATCAAGGATGGTGTAAAATATCCTGGTGGCACACCCGCAACCATAGAGCAACAAGCCAAAGATGTAACAACATTTTTAAGTTGGACAGCCCATCCACATCTGATAGAACGTCATCGTATCGGCATCATGGTAATGATTTATCTTGCCTTTATTGCTATTTTAACACTGCTTGTGAAAAGAAAAGTTTGGTCAAATGTCAAATAAACATACATCTTCTACCCATGCGTATCCAGTTATTGGGATTATTGGGGGTTCTGGTCTTTATGATATCTCTGGATTAACCGATCAAAAATGGGTCAAAGTCGAAACCCCTTGGGGCGATCCATCAGATGAATTATTGACGGGGAATCTTGAAGGTGTTTCTTGTGTCTTTTTACCTCGTCATGGTCGTGGGCATGTGATTTCTCCAACCGAGGTAAATTATAAAGCAAATATTGCCGCAATGAAGACATTAGGTGTCACGGATATTATTTCTGTGTCTGCGGTGGGTTCGTTAAAAGAAGAATTGCCTCCTGGAACATTTGTGGTTGTGGATCAAGTTATTGATCGCACACGGTTAAGAGATAAAAGTTTTTTTGGCACAGGATGTGTTGCCCATGTGTCTTTGGCTGATCCTTTTTGTAATAGAATTGGGCAAATTTTATATGATAATGCCAAAGAGTTAGGGTTATCTGTTGTTAAAGGTGGCACTTATCTTGTGATGGAAGGTCCTCAATTCTCTACTCGTGCAGAAAGTAATCTTTATCGTTCATGGGGAGCTTCTGTTATTGGAATGACCAATATGCCAGAAGCTGCCTTAGCTCGTGAAGCTGAAATTTGTTATGCAACTGTAGCAATGGTGACAGATTATGATTGTTGGCACGAAGATCACGATGCCGTCAGTGTAGAGGCTGTAATTAAAACTTTAACTGCGAATGCCAGCAATGCCCGTGCTTTGGTGGAAAAAATTATTCCTAATTTGGGAAAGCAAAGACCAAGTTGTGCAGCTGGCTGTGACCATGCTTTGGAACATGCGTTAATTACCGCTCCTCAGAAGCGTGATCCTAAAATGATTGAAAAATTAAAATTGATTGCTGGGCGCGTTTTATAGTTTGTAGGAATTAATCGCGTTGTTTACAGTAATATTCCATACCACTGTAAACAACGCGATCAATTCGTACACCTAAAGATTATTTTTATCGAGATGACCCTCTGATAACAAGTCATTGTGTTAATTGTGAATTAGATGTTGATTTGCCAGAGGATAGTCAATGGCAAGTCAAAGATATGCTTTACATAATAGGTTTTATGTCTTGGAATGAAACCTCTTTTACGATACTGGCAGGGCGCAGGCACGATTCTATTTATCCGCAGGCTCCAAAGATGGTAAAAGTTGCAACAGATCAATTTGAATTTATCAAAGGCCACGAATATAGACGTATGACAGTCAGAGAATGTGCCAAAGTTCAAACTTTTTCAGATGATTTTATTTTTCTATGTCATGACTTGAAACCTGCCCCAATTGACAGAGTAATTGCCAATGCTCGGCTGTAATGGGCATGACGGATAGGCGAGATTGTTTAATAAGGCTGATTTCTTGTAGTTCGGGAATTGTTTTGATTTGTTTTAATGTGATCGGAACAGGAACCGAACATACCGTTTGTACATCAACGCAAGACCATTTGTGATCTGGATCGGTAGGGTCTGGATAATATTCTTTGACGATGCGGACAATACCTACAATTTCTTTACCCACATTAGAATGATAAAAGAAGGCTAAATCGCCAATTTTCATGGATTGTAAGTTCTTCTTAGCTTGATGATTACGTATGCCTGTCCACGGTTCGATATTATTCTTTAACTGTTCTTGCCAAGAATATGCATCAGGTTCTGATTTGATCAACCAATAATTCATTATTTTGTCCTTAATTCTTTAATGTATATGTGACGTCATTTGAATATATAACTTTATAGAAAAAAATAAGGAAAAAATAAGGTGATTGATATTGTGATAAAATAATCACACTCTGCATATTATACATTCAAGATGGTTGTGTTTTAAGAATGTTGTTGATAATAGTTCTTAATAACTTTTGGTAGTAATAATCATTCTTAATATTGTAAAGAGTAGCAACGTATGGAAAAAGCCTGTATAAAAAGGATAGTTCAGCCCATTTCATTGGCAACTGTGATGGTTGGTTTAATGAATGGTCCTGCAATGGCTCAGGAAACAGACATTAACCTCAAAGAGGGTAAAGAGGTTGAGCAAAAAGATAGTATTGCAGAAAAATCGGATAAATCTACAACACATGAACATATTCTTGTCCGTGGGAAAAAAACATCAAATATTCTAACACATGAAACAGGGGTGGATTTAATGCCTCAAGATGTTATGCATACCCCACAAAATATCAACGTTGTGCCTCAAAAGATTTTAGAAGAACAAAATGTTAAATCCTTAGAAGAAGCTCTTAAAAATGTGCCAGGTGTTACGTCATCCGTTGGTGAAGGCCGCGGAGGGATGTCAGGCAATCAGTTTTTAATCAGAGGGTTCCCCGCTCAGAATGATATTTACGAAGATGGATTGAGGGATTTTGGCGTTTATACGCGTGATAGCTTTAATTATGACAGTGTTGTTGTTATCAAGGGACCTTCATCCTCTGTTTTTGGAAATGGTACTACGGGTGGGGCGATTAACGTTGTTACCAAAAAGCCAATTTTAAAAGATCGATATGATGTTAATTTCACCGGCGGTAATGGCGATTATTATCGTGGCACAGTCGATATTAACAAAAAGATTACAGATTCCATTGCCGCACGGATCGTTGGGGTTGGAAACAGTAATAATGTAGTTGGAAGGGATTATATTTATTCCCACCACTGGGGATTAGCACCCTCGATTGCTTTTGGGCTGGGGGAAAAAGCAAGCTATACGATTCAATATGTGTATCAACAAGATGATCGTATTCCTGATTACGGAGTTCCTGTTGTCACTAAACCAGGCACAAAGATTGCCAGACCTATTACGGAATACGGGATCAGACGTGGCAATTGGTACGGTAATGCGATGGATAGTGATAAGACGCAAGATCATCAATTGACGGGTCGTTTTAAGTATGATATCACCCCTGACATTGTGATTCATAATGACACACGTTATGGCAATTACCGTCGTGAGTTTTCTGTCACACGCCCCCAATGTCAGGCAGCAAACTGTGTGAATCCATACTTCTCTGGTCGTCCTCAAGACGCAATTATTGGCACTGCGGGACCTTCACCATATCGTCAAAGAACATGGTCTTTCCAGAATGTTCTATCCACCATTGCAAACTTCCATACATGGGGTATCAAGCACCAATTGACGGGTGGGGTTGATTTTTCTTATGCCAGTGAAAATAGATTTTATGGTCAATATTCCTCTGCGTTGCCAACAAATAGTTTGGTTAATCCATCCCCAGTCATTAATTATCCGATTACAATCTTACCTGGTAATCCCAACGCCAAATCCGGAGATCCCGCCCTTCGAAAAGGACATACACGCGATGTGGGTGTGTTTTTATATGATCAATTTTGGATGACAGAACAATGGTCTATCAAAGGGGGTGTGCGTTATGATAATTGGAACGCAAAATACGGAACCGAGGGCGGTGCTGGTATGTGGGGTGCGAACAAGATGAGTACAACCAATAATATTGTGAACCCTACCGTCAGTTTGATGTTCAATCCAAATCAAAATCAGATGTATTATTTTACATGGGCGATGTCCACGACACCTTTAGGGATGTATCTGACGAATTCATATGCACCGATGCGTGATAATCAAGGAGGCATGAAACCAGAACGCAGCCGTTTGTATGAACTAGGCGGAAAATGGAGTTTATTAGACCAACGTGTTGGAATTACAGCAGCATTATTTAGGCTTGATAAAAGCAATCAGATTGTCAGTGATCCAATTTCTGGCGATGTGACCAGTTCAGGCGATACGGTTCGAAACGAAGGGATTGAGTTGGGTATTTCTGGGAACGTGATGAAAAACTGGGATGTTTATGGTGGATTTGCTGCCTATCATAGCGATGTAAAATCTTCACAGACCTCAGGTGCCAAAGGTAATCGTGTTCAATATGTTCCAACACAACAAGGAAATCTATGGACAACTTATACAATAATGCCAGAGACACCATATAATTTGACTGTTGGCGGTGGGGTAACTTGGAGGGGGAATGTATGGTTGAATAACACCAATACAGCAAAAGCCCCTGCGAATGTCAGTATTGATATGATGTTATCTCATAAATTTGACGAACATTGGAGAGTTGCGTTTAATATTTACAATATTACCAACCGTTTAAATTATGATTCCTTATTTGGTAATCGCGTTACGCCTTCAAGTGGACGTGCATTCTTATTTAGTTTGAATATGCTACAATAATTAAATAATTTTTAGTTAGGGGGTAAGGATTAAATTATGATTATTCATATTCCAGAGGTTTTGAACTCAGAAGAATTATCTTATGTGCGTTCTGTATTTGCCAAAGCGACGTTCGTTGATGGAAAAGTCACTGCGGGCGAGCAATCTATGCAGGTCAAGAAAAACGTGCAAATTGATCAATCCGCCCCTGAAAGCAAAGAATTAGGAGAAATCGTTTTAAAGGCATTGGGGCGCAATCCGATTTTTAATTCAGCGGTGATGCCGTATCGTGTGGTGCCTCCTTTGTTTAATCGATATGATACGGGGATGGAGTTCCCCGACCATGTGGATAATGCGTTGCGTCCTATTCTTGGAACGAATATGCGTATTCGCACAGATGTTTCATCAACGTTATTTTTAAATGACCCCACAGAATATGAAGGTGGAGAGTTGATTATTCACGATCACAGCGGGTCTCAGGCTATTAAACTTCCCGCAGGAGATATGATCGTCTATCCGACCTATAATCTTCACTCTGTTAGTAAGATTACCAAAGGCAGTCGTTGGGCATCCTTTTTTTGGACGCAATCGATGATTAAAGAGGCAGATAAGAGGAAGGTTCTATTTGATCTAGATATGACGATTATTAAGCTCCGCACTAGAATGAATGATAATGACCCACAAATATTAGAATTGACGAATGTGTATCATAACCTTATGCGTTTATGGTGTGACCTTTGATTAAATCTAATCTCACAAGATATTGGTGGGATTAATGGTGAATATTGAAGATTAAATTCTTAGTTTTCAACTTTTTTGATAATCTGATCCACATCTTTAATGTTTAAGTCATGTTTTAAATAGGTTTCTTTATCAGAAAGCTCAATATTAACAGAATGCTTGACCTCATAAGATAAACTTCCCTTAAAGATTGGAAAACCCACCATATGACTTCCCAAAGTTTTTTTCTGTATCAATAATATCGCCAGTACAAATAACGCGACCAATTCCTACAGTTAAACCCCATAAAGGCATTCAAGGAAAAACACCCTATGAGGTCTTAGATGGTTATTTTAAACAAAATCTGTAAACAACACGATCAATTCCTACATAACATGGCTTTATATTAATCCCAATAAAAAAGAGAATAAACATATCAAGTTCTTAAGGGAATTTGGTTTTAGAATATTGAGCAACAAACGCAGAAGGGAAACTCAATTGTTTGTTAGAGAGAAAGTGATATGTATTGACAGTTTATCCAGTTTTAAAAAGAGAAACGACCTTTTTTATAGGTCGTTTTTTTATTCTTTATTATCAGCATCAGAGTTTAGATAGTTTAAAACATATTCAATAATCGATAAATATAATCGAGATCTTTTTCTGAACGATTAGGATCATCGGCTCTTTTTCTTAGCTCATCTTCGATTTTTCTGGCACTCGATGTGTTTCCTGATAAATCAATCGGGTTATTATTTGGATCATTTGATCTGCCCAAAGGATCGTTTTTTTTATCACGGGATGCTTTATTAGCAGAAGAGGGGTCTTCTTGAGGAGTATTCGCCGTGAATACAGGGAAGAAATTAGAGAATTTTTGAGCTTGTTGTTGCATATTTTCCTTGGCTGATTGTTTGCCTTTTTGTAAATCGACGAGAGCTTTTTGTTGTGCTTCAGCAGCTTTTTGATCATTTTTATCTTGTAAAAATTGATGTGCTTCATCCATATCCTGTTGAGCCTCATCAAGGTTTTGAATAGGTTGCTTGGTAATTGCTTGTATTTGCTCTTGTATTTTCTTTAGTTCTTCCTTCAAAGTTTGCTGTGCTTGTGCTGTTTGCTCTGCAGAAGGCAAAGGTTGCTCATGTTTTTCAGCTGGTTTTTGAGGTGTGATTTGTTTCAATAATTCAGGAGTAGAAAGCTGATTTAAATCTTGATTAGGACGTAACAGAATAGGCACGGATTGATTAAGTCTGGCATAGCTTTGATTTAATAAATCTTGTTGTTTTTTGGTAAGAGCTTCTAAATCTTTCGTCAGCTTTTCCATTTCTTTTTGAGATTTAACATGGTCTTCCAGCTTTTTTAAGTCTTCGGCTGTTGCATTGCGCATTGTGCTTAAAACTTGATTGGTATATTCTAATTGCTGCATAGCTTTGTCCATGTCACCATTTTCCATAGTTTTGGACATTTCTTTGAACATATCTTGAAAAGAGCGTGTGCTGGTAAATTGGACTTCTTTCCCATCAGAATCTTGGGGATGATCTTTGGCATTTTGCCTTGCCATCGCGATCATTTTTTGTGCAACGGCATTTTGTAATCGTTCCAATCTTCTGTTTAGTTCTTGTCGATCTTGATTGGTTATATTTTCTTTGCCAAGCTTTTGCATTTTATCAAGCTGTTCTTGCACATTTGCTTGTGCCGCGCGGATTTCTATATTTGCTTTGGCAATTTCGGAATTACTGTTTTTTCTTTCCTCTGTATCAATCGTTAATTCCCATAGACGAGACAAGGCTTCGGTTTTTACTTGTGATGTATTGTTACGTGCATTTTCAAGGTAATAAATAATGCCTATATAGTTCAAAAACAGATCATAATCATTAAAAGTGTCTGGAATATTTTGTAATTGGATTAACGCATTGATGGTGTCTGTTCTGGACAGTTGATCTGTTCCATAAGATTGTCGAATTTGATCGAGTTTTTGAGCAATAGGAGAGGAAAAAACGCGTTTCGGCAATGTAAAATCAACTATTTCGCTTTTTGATATTTGCCCAGTGACATCTGTTGCGCTTAACATTGCTTGGGCATGACTGCCAGCCCAAATGCTATTTGATAAATCTTTATATATTGTTTGTGTGATGTTTTTAGGGTGATCGCCTAAAGGTAAAGTATAAGAAAGTATATTTTCTTTTGGATGCTTGCTGTCTTTGGGTAATGTAACGGTCAATGTTAAAGATTGAATACCATAATGTTGCGTTGCTTTGAACGGAAATGCCGTTTTCCAATCATACTGGCTCTTTTGAATTGGGGCAGTCCATGTAATCTGAGCAGGGAGGTTTTTGGGAAGGTTAAAAGTCCAAGTGGCTATAATACGCCCTCTGCTTTTAATCTCTAATTTGCCTGAGTTTTGAATGGTTCCTTCAACCTGCCATTGGTTATTTTCAAGTTGTTGAGTGGAAATATAATCCAGAACAATGTTTTTTTCTGGATTGATTAGATCAGGTGCTTGCTTAAGGTCAGATAAAGCGATATGCAAGCGCGCTTTGGGATCGGTCGCAATGGTTTCTGTTATCGATTTAATATAAATGGGCGCAGTTCCACTATAAGCAGGTGGAATAATCCATGCTTGGATTTTGGGCAAAGGCATTGTGATGTCATCATATCCTGGACGCATTGCAGACAGTAAACGTGAAGAGGAACTATGATGATGTGAGACAAAAATTGCTGTAAAAATACATAAGGTAACGATAGCTATACGATTTAAAAGTAGATATCTTTTAAATATTCTGGGAAAATTGACTTTTAATTTTGGAAAGTTTTTGTAAATTCTTTTTAAATGATGATTCCAAACCTCTTGGCTATTTTCTTGAACAGGCGTGTCATATAAGGTTTGTAAAGGTTGATGAGACAGTTTATTAATCTGTTCTAATCTTTGTAATCTTTCTTTGAAAGAAGGCAAAGGAATATGTTTGATTTGATAGATAATCATCCCAAGACTGCTGATACTTAATATTAAAAGTATCAATGCACGCAAAATATCAGGCAGACATTGAGGAATCCCCAGCAACCCAAAACAAAGATATATCCCCCATAAAGAGAGAAAAGATAAAAAAATTGGCCAATATTTTTCAATAACTGTATTAATTTTGGTTAAGAAAATGGCTTTTTTAATCTGTGCTTTATGGTCTGGGGATATATTCATTAATTTACAAAATATGTTAAGAGTTTTTAGGATACCAAGAAGGAATCAATTCATCCTTCCATAAATCTTCGATCGTTTGGCGTGGTTGAATAATGGCTGATTGATTGCCAGACACCATAATTTGTGCCGCCATAGGACGCGCATTATAAGTGGAGCTCATCACACTGCCATACGCACCAGCGTCCAAAATAGCAACAAAATCTCCTGGTTGCAAATTTGGTAATAAGCGATCCCTTGCAAAAATATCGCTGGATTCACAAACAGGACCATCAATGTTCAAAGTACGATAGGGACGTTGATATATTTCTGGATTGATTGGCAAAATTCCATGCCATGAATCATACATTGCGGGGCGTACCAAATCATTCATTGCAGCATCAATGATAATGAAAGGTGCTGCATCCGAACCGTTGCTTTTATGCATGACAACTTTGCCGATCAGAACCCCAGATGGACCAACAAGCCAACGACCTGGTTCTATGCCAAGTTTTAGGTTCAAAGGTGCCAGAACTTCTTTCATTAATCCAGCAATTGCATCAGGGCTGGCTTCTTGTTCATCATGATAAGAAATGCCAAACCCACCACCACAATCTAACGTAGAGACCTTTAGTCCTTGGCTGCGTGCTTCTTTAATCAGGTCAACCATTTTGACAAAGGCTTGACGGTAAGGGGCGGTTGAAGAAATCTGACTGCCGATATGGACATCAAACCCGAGTG
Source organism: Commensalibacter nepenthis (assembly GCF_029953305.1). NCBI lineage: Bacteria > Pseudomonadati > Pseudomonadota > Alphaproteobacteria > Acetobacterales > Acetobacteraceae > Commensalibacter > Commensalibacter nepenthis. The sequence continues at coordinate 2,195,740 of NZ_JASBAN010000001.1, forward strand.
GAGTGATATTTGGCAATTCATAGGCTTCTTTATAAACCTCAATCGCTTGTTTATAAGCAATGCCGAATTTATTTTCAGCCAGTCCTGTGGTGATTTTATGATGAGTTTTTGCGTCTACATCAGGGTTAATTCGCAAACAAATCGCTGCATTTTTCCCGATGGATACAGCGATTTTTGAGAGTAAATGTAATTCTTCGCGGCTTTCTACATTAATTTGTGCAATTTCTGTTTCAATGGCGAGGCGTAATTCATCTTCTGTTTTACCAACACCAGAAAAGCATATTTTTGATGGCGAAATACCAGCCTTTAAAGCACGTTGTAATTCTCCACCACTGACAATATCAGCCCCAGCACCTTCTTTAGCTAATAAATCCAATATGGCTAAATGACCGTTTGCTTTCATTGCATAATGAATAGAAACATCTAGTTGTTCATCTTTGAAAGCTTGGTCTAATTTTAGATATCTTGATTTCAAGATATCTGCATTGATAACCCATGTGGGGCTGCCATATTCAGTTGCAATCGCCTTTAAAGAAGTTTGTCCGAAATATAAACCTTCTTTTGCATCAATTGTAAAATCTGGATGATTTTGCAATAACATCTGTAGGTTAGGGGAAAGCGATTGAATGGGCGAATTCATGGAAGTAAAAAGCCTTTGCATTAAATATGATAATTTTAAAAATGTTACGCTGTTAGAGTAAGAGAAACGATAAATTTACTTTATCTATTCTTGCTAAAACGTGCAAATAAGAATCAACTAAATTATCAAGAAAGTATACTTGTAAATCCCTTGAAGAAAAGATGATCTTGTCATGATAGCAAGAAACAGAGAATAGAAATAAAATAATATACTCGTTATCATCTCCATTTAAAATTATATTTAGATATTAAAGTGAAATTATCGATGTTCTTATTCAGAGTATTTTTATTGATTAACATTACGATCGGAACGGTTGTTTTAAATAATATATGTGTCATGGCACAAACGATCCAAACGCCTCAACTGCCAGGGCTAAATGAGGATAACGAACATCGACAAATCGTCAATAATTCAGAAAACCCGTGGCAAGTGATTGGTAGAGTACAAACCAATGCAGGTCAAAAATGCACGGGATTTTTAATAGCACCTCGAATTGTTGTGACGGCTGCACATTGTTTGTGGATTCCAAAAACACAACATTTTTTTGCGCCTCAATCGATTTATTTTTTGCTGGGATATCAGCGACAAAAATATAAAATTGCCTCACGAGTACAGCGTATCCTTTCAACCCAGCAATATCGTCAATTGATGTTAGATAAAACCCCAAATGATGTAATTTCAGATCGTGTCTATTTATTATTACCAAAAGATATTATATCACCAACAAAATTGATACCTCTTGCCAAAGAATTGCCAAAAGCGAATACGCCCATTTGGTTAGGAGGATATGAACAAGATCGTATAGAAGTTTTATATGCAGATAAAAATTGCTTTGTTCAACGCATTATTCAAATTCCTAATGCACTTTCTAAATTATTCCACACTTGCCAAGCAACATATGGCAGTAGTGGGGCACCTCTATTTGCCAAAAATTCCGAAGGGAAATGGACAATCATCGGCATACAAATTGCTGCATATGAAAAAAAAGCAGGGGGTATCGCTGGTTCTTTAACAGAAAGCAGTCATGAATAAATGTACTTGATAGTACATACTATCAAGCACCAGACAATATCAATCTATAGGTGGATAACTACGAGGATAAGTGACTTTATCCGCAGGCCCTGGTGGTTTTGGTGACCCTTTGCGCCCACAACCAGAAAGCTGTATGGTTACAACTGTTAAGCAGCTGAGCACTAAGCATAAAGAAATATATCTTTTCATGATTAATCCTGTAATAATTGAATCCATTTTTGAGCCTGCGCGCTTACATTACTGGGAGCGGTGCCACCTTCGCTGGTGCGTGATGCTAACGACGATTCAACACTTAGCACTGAAAAAATATCTTGAGTAATGTTAGGCTCAATTTTTTGCATGTCTGCCAAAGGAACTTGATCCAAAGTCAGATTTTTTTGTTCCGCAAGACTTACAATTTGACCTGTTACATGATGTGCAGTACGGAAAGGCATTTGTAGTTTTTGGACTAACCAATCTGCCAAATCAGTTGCAGTTGAAAATCCAGATCCAGCCCAACGGCGCATATTTTCTTTGTTGGCTTTTAAATCGCCAATCATGCCAGAGCAAGCCGCTAAACAAAGCATCATGGTGTCTGTGGCTGCAAAAACCTGTTCTTTGTCCTCTTGCATATCTTTGGCATAAGCCAAAGGCAATCCTTTCATGACGGTAAGCAATCCAATCAAAGCCCCAGAAACACGACCAATTTTTGCACGAACTAGTTCCGCTGCATCAGGATTACGCTTTTGTGGCATAATAGATGAGCCAGTTGTATAAGCATCTGATAATTTAATGAATGAAAATGGAGAGGAACACCAAATAACAATTTCTTCTGCTATTCTGGACAAATGCATTGCCATAATCGAAAGAGCTGATAAATATTCCAAAGCAAAATCACGATCTGATACAGCATCCAAAGAATTTGCCATTGGACGATCAAAGTCTAATAATTTAGCCGTCATTTGTCGATCAATTGGGAAAGATGTGCCTGCTAATGCCGCAGCGCCCAAAGGGCTTTCATTCAATCGTTGACGTGCGTCGATTAAACGTCCCGTATCACGAGATAACATTTCAACATAAGCAAGTAAGTGATGACCAAAAGTGACAGGCTGTGCAGATTGTAAATGCGTAAAGCCAGGCATTGGGGTGTCTGCATATTCTTGTGCTCGAGTTGCTAAGGTAAGCATCAAGTGTTTTGCAGAAATAATCATTTCATCAATATTATCACGAACCCATAGGCGAAAATCGGTTGCCACTTGGTCATTTCTTGAACGTCCAGTATGTAATCTTTTACCAGCTTCACCGATATTATTCGCTAGGCGTGCCTCGATATTCATATGGATATCTTCAAGAGCGCGACTAAACTCAAATTGATTATCTTCAATTTCGTTTTTGATTTGCTGTAATCCGTTGTGAATCGATTGTTTATCTTGTTCAGAGATAATACCAACCTTAGCCAACATTTCTGAATGTGCTAATGATCCTTTGATATCTTGCTGCCATAACCTTTTATCAAAATCAATAGATGCATTAATTTGCTCCATAATTGCCGAAGGACCTTCGGCAAAACGTCCGCCCCATTGTTGATTGGCTAGTTTTTTGTTGTTATCTTGTGTCAAAAAAATAGTGCTCCTAGAATATTGATGTATATTGTAATGAGTTTTGATATATTTATAATAGCAAATTGTTCAAAAGTCATTTGGATATAACGTGTGACCAATAATAAAACTTCATTCTATATCAAAAGTGAGCATAGAATAAAATTAAAAGATAAACATGTTCTCTCTGACAAAAAAATGTTGGAAGATATGTCAAGATGGATCAATCTGAATAAAAATATACCTGAGTGGCAAAAAACTATTTTATCTCGTTTTGGGTCTTTGCCTGCGATGTTGTTGGCAAGCAAAGATGAGCTGCAAAACGGTTTAGATTTACCAGAAAAAGAATCTGCAAATATTAAATTGTTCCACGAGGTTTCTTTACGTTTGTTAAAAGAAAAGATTTATCACTGTAATATTTTACGTCACAAAAAGAAGTTAATAAATTACCTAATTGCCTCTCTTGCGCGCAAGCAAACAGAATATTTTTTAATTTATTTTTTAAGTGAAGACGGAACTGTTCTCCAAGAAAGTTTGCAAGGGAATGGAACCGTTAATACAACATTTTTATATATAAGAGAAGTTACAAAAAGTGCCATTCAGTGCAATGCATCACAGTTAATCATGGTGCATAATCATCCCACTGGTGTTGCAGAGCCATCGGATTCTGATAAAAAATTAACAGAGATGGTTGTGCATGCCTTGAAAGTCGTTAATATTCAAGTGGTCGATCATCTAATTATTGGAAATGGTTGTTATTTTTCTTTTGAAGAAAATAATTTAATTACTCCTTCGAATATAAATCTTGTAACATAGCTTGTATCCCAAATTCGCCAGGCAAGCTGTTATATGGGAAAAGAATATTAACATGTCCCATCTTACGTCCAGGTTTGGCGATTTCTTTGCCATATAAATGACCAATCAGCCCTGGGGTCGCCATAATCTTTGACCAGAGTGCCATATCTTCTGGACCTATAAGATTTTTCATTACTGCATCAGAGTGTCTGATTGCTGGAGGTAAAGGAAGTCCCGCCACGGCACGAATATGCATTTCAAATTGATCGATAGGACAGGCATTCATTGTCCAATGACCAGAATTATGCGGTCTGGGAGCGATTTCATTAACCAGAATTTTTCCATTACAATCTATAAATAATTCAACCCCAAGAATACCAACCAAATCTAATGAACTGGCAAGGTGAACCGCCAGCTCTTGCACTTGTTGTCTGACTTCTAGTTGAATGCGTGCAGGGACGAGGGTTAAATCCAAAATACTATTTTTATGCTGATTTTCAGCAACATCAAACGTTTGTATATTACCATCAATATTACGCACAACCATGACGCTGACTTCACAAGCAAAATCAACCTTTTTTTCAGCAATCAAGGGATGGGGCTTTAACGTATTGAACGCGGTTTCAAATTCTTCTTGATTATGTATAATTGCTTGACCTTTGCCATCATATCCAAGCCGTGTTGTTTTTAATATAAAAGGATAGCCAAGGTCTGACCCTGCTTTTGTCCCATCATTTACATGGTCAATTTGTAACCATTGCGTTGTTGGGATATCATGATTATTAAGAAAAGATTTTTCCAAAATACGATCTTGGCTGATTCGCAAAATATGTCCAGAAGGATGAACAGGGCGTATGGACGATAAAAGATCAATACCTTTTGCATCTATATTTTCAAATTCAAATGTAATGACGTCGACATTTTTGGCAAAAGATTCCAATATTTGTGGATCATCATAAGCACCAATTGTGGTATGAGAAGCTACTTGCCCTGCTGGAGGATTGGAAATGTCAGATAAAATATGGGTTTTAAATCCAAGTCGAGACGCAGCAACAGCTGACATACGTCCCAGCTGCCCTCCGCCAACTATACCAATGGTAGAATTAGGAGAAAGCATTGAAAACCTCTTTGTAAATAAAATTTATGATTATACAGGTGTTAACGCAACAGATTCTGTTTGTTGAGTGCGCCATTCAATTAAGCGTTTCTCAATTTGTGGATCAGACAAAGCAAGAATGGATGTCGCCATAATAGCCGCATTAATAGCCCCAGCTTTACCAATGGCCAATGTTCCAACAGGAATACCAGCAGGCATTTGTACAATGGAAAGCAAGCTATCTTGACCACTCAAAGTATGGGTCTGCATAGGAACCCCAAGTACGGGGAGATGTGTCCAAGCAGCGGTCATCCCTGGTAAATGCGCAGCCCCACCAGCACCCGCAATAATCACTTTAATCCCTTGTGATGCAGCACTGGTTGAATAGTCTCTTAGACGATCAGGTGTACGATGTGCTGAAACAATTTTGACTTCATGAGGAATTTTAAGCTCTTGAAGGAGCGTCACAGCATTGCTCATGATCTCCCAATCAGATTGGCTGCCCATAATAATGCCAACAAGAGGTATATTGTGTTCAGATATAGACATAATTTTACTCTTGGTCTGAAGATTCAGTTTTGTCTGAATATCCAGCAAATATCTGATTTACATCATATTCTGGTTCTTGTTTGCTAGAAGGCGTTGGTGAAGCAAATGCATCCTCTAAAGATTCAGTTGTTGGAACCACTGGGGTTTCAATCCCTTCCTTGGCAAACCGTTCATTACCTTCGGCAATAGCAGCATTTAAATCCATTTGACTGCATAACCCTAGGATAACAGGATCACGGGGTTTAATATTAGGAGAATTCCAGTGTTGTTTGTCTCTAACTTTAGCGATTGTATCTTTGGTTGTACCTAATAATTTTGCAATTTGTTGATCAAGTAATTGAGGGTAATTACGAAGCAAGAAAGCAATCGCATCAGGGCGATCATTTCTTTTGGAAATAGGGGTGTATCTGGCTCCTTTAGAGCGTCTAACAATTTGCATTCTTGAAGAAGATAAACGCAATTTGCGAGACGAATCTGCTTCGCAGCGTGAGATTTCTTCTTGGGTTAATTGTCCATTTGACACAGGGTCATAGCCAATTATGCTTTGTGCAACTTCACCATCAGCAATTGCTTGTACTTCCAAAGGGTGCATACCGCAAAAATCTGCAATTTGAGTAAAGGTTAATGCAGTTTTTTCAATTAACCATACTGCAGTTGCTTTTGGCATAAGAGGTAAAGTCATAATCGTCCTATGAAATAATATAGAGTCAGAACTAGATAATAATTATTATATAAAACAAGATACATACCCTAGCTTATATAATAATTATCATGGTAAAAGCAAATAAATTTAGAGTTAAGAAAAGATGGTCTCTTCTTAACTCTAATAAACATTTTGTTAGCGATCATCAAAAGAACCAATTAGCTCTTTTTTTGACCAATACCAGCAAAACGTTTGTTAAATTTAGCAACTTGACCACGAGAATCATTGATACGTTGCACACCAGTCCAGGCTGGATGAGACTTTGGATCAATATCAAGACGTAAGGTATCTCCACTTTTACCATAGCAAGAGCGGGTTTTGAATTCAGTACCATCTGTCATGACAACAGTAATTTCGTGATACTCTGGGTGAATATCGGCTTTCATGATTTTCTCTTAAACAGACTATAAAACTCCGCTCACTGACGGAGAAACAGGTTACCTTATAAACTTTTTATAAATTGAAATCAATCCATTCTCTATAATCTTTTTTAATTTTTACTTTTTTTTTCGTATTGGCAATACATATATATAAGAATATTGTTTGTATATAAGAATATTGTTTGAATAATATGGCTTTCATATAGAAATAAAGGAACAAAAAAATGAGTGACGATCAAATATCGATTAAATCCAAAACCCCCAAGTGGCTGTTGGATTTCCAAGCATTTATTATGCGTGGAAATGTGATTGATTTGGCTGTAGGTATCATTGTTGGTGCTGCTTTTACCGGCATAGTAAATAGTTTAGTCAAAGATATTTTAAATCCCGTTATTGGTTTAATTGTTGGGGGCATAGATTTCAGCAATATTTTCATAACATTAAAAGGACAGCATGTTCAAACTCTGGCAGAAGCACAAAAGATTGGTGCTGTGACATTAAATGTTGGTGTTTTTTTAAATGCTGTTATTCAATTTGTTATTGTTGGTTTTGCAGTCTTTTGGTTCGTTAGAATTTTGAATAAATTTTATATAAGCACCAAGAAAAAAGAAGCCGAAGCACCCAAAAAACCATCAAATGAAGAAGTTTTATTGGGTGAAATCAGAGATGCTTTGGTTGCACAAAGTAAAAATAATAGTTAAATAAAGCGATGTATTACCGATATGCAAAGTTTTGATGAATGAAAAGAACAAAGTGTTTGTTGATTGTTGCTCTTTTGTTATCCCCATTAGGGGGATGTCAAATGGATGGAGCAAACAACTCTTTGGACGTGCCAACACCGCGTTCTGTTGCAAAAAATTATTTATTCGTTCATGGGATGTGTATGGGATATCTACAAAGCCCGTTAGTGACCAAGGATCAATTTAATGTTTTGTTTCAATTGGATCAACAGGCGAAACTATCTATAATCAGAGCGCTTGATAATCCAAGTCAAGCGCATTTAGAGCAAGCTGAATATTTAATGAAACAAATTATTACTTTTCTTACAGTCAGCAAGACATAGCGTTATTAATAAAAAAGGTAGCTCATGATAAACTACCTTTTTTTGTGTATAATGATATCAGTCTACTACGAAATTTTCTTAGCGCGTCTTCTTAAGCTTCCTTCTTCCATAAATAGAAGTAATGGTGCAGCAATGAATATCGAAGAGGATGTTCCCACAACAATACCAAATAACATGACCCAAGCAAAACCAGATAACGATGCTCCACCAAAAAGAGCAAGGGGTAAGGCGGCTAAAAATACGGTTAAAGAAGTTGCAAGGGTTCGACTTAGCGTTTCATTGATGGACATATCGATTAACTCACGAATTGGCATCGAATGATATTTACGTAAATTTTCTCTGACACGATCATAGACAACCACTTTATCGTTGGTGGAGTATCCTAAGATCGTTAAAAGAGCAGCAACCATCACCAAGTCAAATTCAAAATGCGTGATGACTAAGAAACCAATGGCTTTGGTAAGATCTAAAATAAGGGTAATAATGGCACTGATCGCGAATTCCCATTCGAATCTGAACCAAATATACAGCATAATCATCAGCAAACTGAACCCTAAAGCCAGTAAACCATGTCGAAATAGTTCAGATGAAACAGAGGCTCCAACCGCATCAGCACGGACAATTTTTGTGCCATCTTGTGCAGAAGTTACTGCTTGTTTTACTTGGTTAATTAAGGTTTGTGTTGCTTCGGCATTATTTTCTTTGGGCGCATCCAAACGGATTAAAACACTGTTTTTAGCCCCGAATTGCTGCAAGCCAGCTGCAGAAATATGCGCCTGATTTAATTCCATCCGGATTTTTGCAAAATCAGCAGGACCTTGAGTTTGTGCTTCAACAACGATACCGCCACGAAAATCAAGCCCAAGGGTTAAACCTGGGTGAAAAAAGAGGATCAAAGACGCAATAGAGAGAACCGCAGAAGTAATTAACCCAATAAAGCGCCCACGCATAAAGTTAATTTTAGTGCCATGGGGGACTAAATGTAATAAAGGACGTCCTAGCATGTTCTTTCTTTCAAACTGGTAATTCTTTGGGACGAGTAACCGCATACCAGCGGATAATCAACATCCAAGACAAGCATAAAGTCGTAAAGATTGTGGTCACAATACCAATGGTAATGGTTAACGCAAATCCACGAACTGGTCCTGTGCCAAAAATAAAGAGCATTACGTGAGATAAAAATGCGGTTACATTACTATCAATAATGGTGCTTAACGCTCTGTCAAATCCTGCTTGTAAAGCATTCAAGGGGGTTCTTCCGTTACGAACTTCCTCTCTGATACGTTCATTAATTAAGATGTTCGCATCAACAGCCATACCAAGGGTCAATAACATCCCTGCCATACCTGGCAAGGTTAATGTTGCTTCGAACAATGATAAAATAGCGGTCATTAAAATAAGGTTAGCAAATAACGCAATATCTGCATAAAATCCAAAATGACCGTAGAAAACAAGCATAAAAACGATAACCAAAGCAAAACCAACAGCAAGGCTAATCGCGCCAGCACGGATTGCATCCTCACCCAAAGAAGCCCCGATTGTACGTTCTTCGATGATTTTTAATGGTGCTGGCAAAGCCCCAGAACGTAACATTAATGCAAGGTCAGTGGCTTTTTGTACTGTAAACCCACCGGTGATTTGACCACTGCCACCAGGAATAACACCTTTGATTACGGGGGCTGTAATGACTTGATTATCCAACACAATCGCAAAAGGTTTGCCAATATTAGCTCTGGTTACGTTGGCAAAAGCTTGGGCACCAGCTGTATCAAATTGAAAGTTAACCGCATATTCGCCATTTTGTTGATCCATCCCCGCACTGGCGTTGGTAAGCTCTGAGCCATCAACTTCAATATGGTCACGAATAGGCAATTTTTTGGATGGGTCTTCCATCATTGGCATAAAGGTTACACCAGGTGGAGGGAAGTCAGGGTTAGTTGCATTTTCATCCAACAGATGAAATGTCATTTTTGCTGTTGTACCCAATAATTTCTTAATGCGCTCAGGATCATCAACACCAGGAAGCTGAACAATAATGCGATCTTCGCCTTGACGCGTAATCGAAGGATCAACAGCTCCTGTTGCATCAATACGTTTTCTGACAATCTCAATCGATTGTGCAATGGCATCGCTGCCACGTTGTTTCATCGCATCTTCGGAAAGAGTCAGCGTAATTTGATCGTTTGGAGCATCGCTGATGCTAAACTCATTAATAACAGCTTTTGGCATTCCTTTGAGCGCTTTTAACACAGCATCTTTTTCAGAGGGGCTGCGTAAAGTAAAGCTGATCGTGTGATCTTTGTCAGAGCTATGAATATCTTTATAGCCTAAATCTTTGGAGATTAAGGTTTGACGGATGTTATCGCTAAGGGTTTGTAGTCGATTTTTAGTAAGTACATTCAAATCAATTTGCATTAATAAATAAGAGCCACCCCGTAAATCCAACCCTAAATGGATTTGACGCCATGGAATTTTTGGCGAGGGAGCAGACATAAAATTCGGTAAACATAATAATAGCCCAATAAAACAGGTAAGAATAACCAGGGCTAGCTTCTTGCGGCTGTAATACATCATCGCAGTAACGACTAAATCCTTATTTATAGACCATAATGGACTAAAAATGGTTGATGAAAACGCTTAACGACGATGTCGTTATGACGTATGGAGTGAAATATCTTCTTTTGGCTATAAAGCTAAAATTTGTTCAAGTTTAAAGTTATATAAAACAAAATCGCGCACGATAAAATAGCATAATATAAAATCGTTGCTTATTTTACACTGTTATAGGCAAAAAAACCATAAGGAAAGAATATATTTTAATTATAATTTTTTAGGCAAGATATTTTTATTGTTTGTTAATAAAAGGGTTCAATTGTAAATTATTAATAAAATATTCATTTTAATAATGATATGGATGAGACCATCAAAAAATATTTTTGTTATAAAAAATTTGAAATATAGTTTTCTTTCGTTATGGCATCGTAAAAACAAGTACACGTAACTAAAAATAAGAGGACATTTTTATGGTAAAGAAAAATATTTTTATTCTGCTTATGGTGTGTCATCATGATTTTAAATAGTTTTAAATTAAAAGAGTTCAGCATGAAAGAAAAAATATTATTAAAAGTAGGGATCGCAGGAGCAGGGTATTTTGGACGATTTCATGCGTTAAAAGCTGCAGCATCTTTGCGTGAGGAACTAATTGGGATTTATGACCCTGTCATAGAAAATGCTGAGCGTGTTGGGAAAGAGGCTGGCAAAGTTCCTTATATGCCGTTGGATCAGTTATTGGATCAATGTGATGCGTTGATTATTGCTGCCCCAGCCGAGGAACATTATAAGCTGGCGGTTCAAGCTATTCAAGCTGGCAAGCATGTTCTCATTGAAAAACCAATTGCTTCGACATTAGAGCAAGCAGATCATTTGATCGAGCTTTCCAAGGAAAAAAATGTCGTTTTGCAAGTTGGACATTTATTACGTTATTCTGCTGAACAAAAAGCCATTAGCGAACGTATTCAGCGTCCTCTTTATATTGAAACCACGCGTATAGCGCCTTTTAAACCTCGTGGGGTTGATGTGTCTGTTGTTTTGGATTTAATGATCCATGACTTAGATTTAGTAATGACCATTGTAAATTCTCCGATTGATAAAGTCGATGCATTGGGGGCAGCAGTGACTTCTGAATTCGAAGATATCGCCAATGCACGGGTGACGTTTCAAAATGGTTGTGTTGCAACGATCGCTGCCAGTCGGATTTCTTTAAAAACAGAACGTAAGATGAGGATTTTCTCTGAAGAAGGGTATTTATCCGCAGATTTTATGGAAAAACAATTGGTGATGATTGGTCGAGAAAAAGGCTTGCCTTTGCCTGGCACGAATGGGTTCAGACGTGAAGCTGTTAAATGGAAAGATCATGATAATTTAGAGCAAGAACATGCAGCCTTTGCAGCTTCTTGCCTTGATGGCGCGCCTGTGATTGTCGATGCTGTGGCAGGACGGAATGCGCTGGAAGCTGCTTTGGCGGTGATTAATAGTGTGAAAGAGTCAAGAGAACGGATGCAAGCATCTGGGTTGTTAAGTCCAAAGAGGATGAGTTTTTAGAGTTATTGCAAGCTATAATAATGATCGTAGGAGTATTGTTATGAATGATGATAAAAGCCTAATTAATGTTGATTTAGGAATTTCCATAGAAATAAAGGCAGATTTAGCTCCTATTATCAAAGCTACTCCTAAAGGATTTAAATATTTATCATTGTTACTTTTTGGAAAACGAGAAGTAAAAAATGAGAGGTATATAAGATTATTAAAAGCACAGACGGATGTTGATGAAAAAGAGATTTTAGAAGGAAAACTACTTTTTAATCCTAAAGAAAATACATTACTTGCCACATCTCAAAATTTTAAACAACAACTCGTTGGGGCAATACAAGATGAAGAAATACAAAATTTAATCGCTTGTAGTATCAAGACTGCCGAAAATGTCGGAGAAGGTGAAACAGAGAAAGAACCGTCCCAAGACTTTATTAATCGTTGGCGCAATGATGCGAAACAAATCCATAGTGAAGAATTACAAAATATATGGGGGCGATTAATGGCAGAGGAAATTAATAATCCCGATAGTATTAGTTTAAGGACGCTTGATGTAGTTAAGAATATTTCAAGAAGTGAAGCCGAACTTTTCGTTCAATATTTAAAATACATATGTAATTGGAGATGTTTGATTGCATATAAAGCGAATGAAAATGATCCTATTCATGAGGGGTATAGAGTATTTGTGCAACCAAAGCCTATAATTAATCGAAATGAATTGGTGACATTGCGAGATGCAGGGATAATTTTGGACGTTGATACAGTATCGGGCAATTGGTTGCCTTTAGTAAAAGATAATAAAAATATTTATTATAGTTTTACGATGAATTATTGTTTTTATGTTTTTGCTGATGAAGTAAAAATGACACCTAGGGTTCATTTTCTTGAGCTTACTAAAGCTGCACAAGATGTTTTCCTGATATTATGTCAAGATAAAGATATTAGGCAATGTAATAGACAAGATGCAATTGATTTTATTGAGGTAATAAGGCAAGATTTGCTAGATTGTGGAGCAAATCATATTTATTTTGGTTATATAGAAAACGATGGTCAAGTTGCTGAATATGAAAAATATTTTTTCTAAAATATTACAAAAAATATCGGAATAATTTATTCTTCAATAACCGTTTGAATATTGTTTTTTTGTTTTTGAATATAGTCAAATATTTCTTTTACGTCACTTTCTCTTAACATCCACCCCAATGTAATTTTAGATTTTGGCTTATTGTATGGGGTATATATAATTCCAATAACTCTTGTGAATTTAAGTGATACCGCAAAAGCGGCTAGCCCTTTTTTCTCAACGAGTTGAAAATCACCACTGTTGAAAAGATAGTTATATTTTTTAAAATTTTGTTTAAAATACACTCTATCGGGATAAAGATAAATCTGAGGAAATAGGATGAAATATAAAGGGATACTTCCACCAACCATGGCCATAAAATAATTGTGCTTTAGATGGAAAAGAATATAAATTGCAGTGGTTACGATAAAAGCAAAGCAATAATAACCCATCATAAATAGGAATTTAACAGCATTATCTGTTTTGTAAGTTTTAAAGTTTTCAGGCATATACAACTCTGTGATAATATTTCAAATAATACTGTTTTTGTAAGAATTAATTTTGCTTTAACTCTTCCTGCAACATCTCTAACTCTAACCAGCGTTCTTCCATCTGATGATGTTCTTGATGCGCTTTGGTCAGTTGTTCTGTGAATTTATGGAAAGATTTTGGATCTTTTTCATAAAGAACAGGATCGGCGAGCTTCTCATTTAGTAACGCAATTTGAGCATCTAGTTTTTCTATTTTCTCAGGTAAGTTATCCAACTCATATTGATCTTTATAAGACAGTTTTTGCGTCTTGCTTTTAGCAGGTTTAGCAGAGGTATCACTTTTAGAAGCCGCTTTTTTAATAATTTCAGCATCTTTTTGGCTTTGTTTGCGTAGTGCTATCATATCTGAATAGCCACCAGCATATTCAAGCCATTCTCCGTTGCCATTAGCAATCAGCGTAGAAGTTGCCACACGATCCAAGAAATCACGATCATGGCTGACGACTAAGACCGTGCCAGGATAAGAGGCGAGGAGTTCTTGTAATAAATCTAATGTTTCCAAATCTAAATCATTGGTCGGTTCATCAAGGATTAATACATTAGAAGGTCTCGCTAGCGCACAGGCTAACAATAACCGAGCTTTCTCTCCACCAGATAAGGCATGAACAGGGGTTTTGGCCTGCTCTGGATTGAACATGAATTCTTTCATATAGCCAACAACATGGCGTTTTTCATCGCCAATTTGCACATAATCGCCACTACCATCTGTCATGGTATCTGCCAGTGTTTTATTTGGGTCTAATAATTTACGTTGTTGATCTAATGTATTGACTTCTAAATTAGCTCCAATTTTAATTTCACCATTATCAGGCGTTTCTAATCCCGTTAAAAGACGTAAAAGGGTTGTTTTACCTGCGCCATTAGGCCCAACAATGCCTAAACGATCTCCACGTAAAACGCGTAGATCAAGATTCTTAACAATAACTTGATCGCCATAAGATTTGTTGATTTGCTCTGCGACAACGACTAATTTTCCAGAAATATCCGCTTGGCTGGCTTGTAATGAGGTCATGGATGGGTTTTTAATAATGTCTTGGCGTTTTTTGCGTAAATCAGCCAATTCAGCCATACGGCGTACATTGCGTTTCCGTCGTGCGGTTACTCCATAACGAACCCAATGCTCTTCTCTGACGATTTGGCGATTTAACTTATGTTGTTCAAGGGCTTCTTGTTCAAAAAACTCTTCTTTCCATTGTTCAAATTGAGAGAATTTTTGTTCTAATTGACGTGTTTGTCCACGATCCAACCAAATAATTCCATTCGCCATATTTTCTAAAAAACGACGATCATGGCTAATGATAATCATCGCAGAAGAAAGCGATTTTAATTCTGCTTCTAACCATTCAATCGCGGGGAGGTCTAAATGGTTTGTTGGTTCATCTAATAATAACAGATCAGGTTTTGGCGCCAATGCTTTTGCCAAAGCACAACGGCGTGCTTCACCGCCTGATAGATGTTTAGGGTCTTCAGTGCCATCTAATCCAAGTGCGTCTAGTAAAATCCGTGCACGATAATGATCTTCATGGTCAGGCAAAACAGAGCAAACATAATCTAATGTATTGGCATATCCAGAGAGGTCAGGTTCTTGCGATAAATATTGCACGGAGGTTCCTGGTTGTAAAAAGATACTGCCTGAATCTGCGTGCTGTTGTCCCGTGGTGATTTTTAATAAAGTTGATTTCCCAGATCCATTACGTCCAACCAAACAGACTCTTTCCCCAGCACTAAGGCTGAATGTTGCATTATCTATAAGGGGCTTGCCTCCGAGAGTAAAAGAGACATCTTGTAGCAATAAAATAGGTGTGGACATAATGAATAAAACCTAAGGTGTGATATTATCCTTTATATAGAAAGAGTTTTATATTTAAACAATTAATTTTTAGATTCATGGCTTGATAATATTTTGAGAGAAAATTTTTGTGAGAGGTTAATAGTTGGGCGTTCTATGGTTTCGTAACTAAAAATACTGATAAAAATAGTTAATATGACTTCGATAATAGAATGGAAAATAAGCAGTATTTGTTGATAGTAAGTTTGATGTTGATAAAAATACTTATCCATGCCATCAAAAAATAGAGCGTTTCATCATCTTCACCTTTAGAACTGATTAATAAAGCAGCAATGCCTCGGAGTGCTTGTATAGTATTAAAGGTTTGTTTTTTCATTGAATTGAGTTTTTCAATAACAATATCTATATTAAAAAAGTTAAGTGCCAGTCTGATGATGAACGGGTAGTTTTATAAACCATCCTTTGGGCCATATCTCAAGATTCATATTGGGATTGTGTTTCCATATCTTGATTTGCTCTCGCCAAGGGATAACTCCGTAAGAATGAGAGACAAGATGATAGAAGTTATGACAATTAACAATTAACAACAAAATGCTTAATAAAATGCATATATACTGACCTTTTTTTGGTAAGGCATACATAAAATATCCTAATAAGATACACATCAATGATTGATTGATAAAGGCATATCGTTGATTGAAATAAGGTTCAAAAAACCAAGCGGTTGGACCAATTGCACCAAAGGTGGCTAGAGCTAAATTCAATAAATTGTAACCTAGTAAATAACTTGCTTGTCTAGTTTTTGGATATTTATAAAAACAATAAATAATGATTAACAATACAGCAATACTTATGCAGCATGCAAAGATAGGAATTTGTTGTGTTGTAATGAGTGATTTTAAATAAAGTAAATAAGGGTTAGATAAAGAATTGTTTCCTAAAAAGGGAATATATAAGTTTTTTACAAAAAAAATACTCAGAAAATCAGTGACAGAAAAATGATACTGGCGATCGTGAAAAGATTGATAAAAAAAAACAAATTGGATTATATTTCCAATCAATAATATAGTAAATTGTTCGAACCTCAACGGATCTTTATCGACTAAGCAACGTAATAAATATAGTGGAACAAGAAATATACTCATGACTCCAGAAAGCGTTGTTAAAAGTAAAATGCTTATTCTAAAATATCGTTGATTTCCTGAACTCGTATCTAATAGTAAAATAATAGCCGCAGCCAAAGTCAGATGAAATTGAATATGAAGACTTTGTAAAGAAATTTCCAAAGATTCAGGCACAAAAAGCAATAACAAAGCAAGGAATAAACGGATTTTAAAAGATGAAAGCCATTTATCTTTCGCTGTCAGGAGGAGGTAAGTTGGTAAAAGTTGAAATAATAACCCAATACACATTGTAACGTAAGGGGCATAAATTAAAGGTACACACCATCGTGCTATTAATGTGGCGGCGTTAACAGGAAGGTTTAAATATCCACCATAGGAAAAAAATAATGCTTTTAACGGATTCATTATCCAAGCATTTTCAAAAAAGACTCTTTCTTCAGCCCAAAAACGGCTATCTATCAATATTTCTGGAGAGCGAGTCAAATGGATGATCGCTACGAATAATAATAAGGCAATTGTTTGCGTATTTCTGTGGTTTATATATTGTTTTATTCTTGTCATTATTAAACTATGCATTATTGTTCAGTAGAATGTATCGAGCTAGAAAATTGTTGTGGAACAATAATAAACCAACCACTACTCCAAATTTTGGGATGGTAATTGGGGTTTTGTTGCCATTTTTGTAGTTCTTGCTTCCACACATGTCCACCACCATCTTTCGCTTCTGGTAATAATTGAAAGAAATTAACGCTTCCCACAATAAGTAACCAGAAAATAACAATATTTGTAATAATTTTTCCTGTTTTTGGTAAGGTAACGGAAAAATAAAGTGCCATGATTGCAAATAATGCTTGGCTTAAAAATGTATATCTTTCTGTGAAATATGGATTAACAAGCTGAATAGTCCCCCCAATAACGCCATAAACAGCCAAAGATAAAGTAAGCAAAGCGGTAAGAAAGAGAATAAAAGATTTACGTGTTAATGGATATAAAATGAAAATACTTGCAATAAAAATCACGAATAGGCTGGCGATAACGCAGGCCTTGATTGGAATTTGTTTAAGTTCTAGATGATGAAAAATGTCAGCCATAATAATCATCGATGTTTCAAAGCTATTCAGGTAATATGGTTTAACAAAGAGAATAGTTTCACCTATTACACCATAAACGATTATGAAAACTATAAAGAATGTCGTTATAGATATAATGAATAATTTGCGTAATTTGGAATATTTAATCACACAAACCAAGGCAATAATTATAAATAAGCCAAAGAGAATAAATGCAGGGATAAAGAGATGATGTGCTTGTAATTCATAATAAGTTTTTGCAATAAATTTAATAATAACATCGTATCTGTGCCCCAAGAATGGAAAAACTAAATCTCTGACATAAATAGTACTACATAAATCAGTCAGTGAAAAATGCCCTTGGCGTGCAATGGTTGTGCTATTCAAATCAATATTATATTTTGCATTATAGAGATAAAAAGAAATTTGGATAAGACTACCTAATAATAGCGCAAGGAACTGTTCAAATCGTTGTTGATTTTTCTCATTGACAAATTGAATTAAATAAATCGGCAGTAAAATAATCGGCAGTAGACCACATAAAGGCGCAAAAAAAAGTAGTGTTAATTTAAACCAACGTTGTGATCGAGTGTCCGTTTTTAAAAAAGCAATAAATGCACATGCGAGTGTAAGATGAAACTGGATATGTAAACTTTGTAGCGAAATTTCAGAAGATTCAGGCACGAATAAGAGTAATGACGTTGCTATTAATCGAACATGAAAGGGGGCTAACCAGTTATCTTTTGCCGTTAATAACAGGTAAATGGGTAATATTTGAAAGAAAAACCCAATAAAAGTTGTTACATAAGGTGCATATTCAAGGGGAATATGTAAAAATCGTGTAATTAACGTTGCACCACTGGCACCAAGATTAATATACCCTCCATAGACAACAAAAAAAGCATGTAAAGGGTGCATATTATATGCGTTGGTATAAAATATATTTCCTTCTTCTGCCCAAAAGCGACCTTGGATTAAAATATCGGGGGCACGTAGAAATAAAAAAAGAACATATAAAAACAGCAATAAAAAAGTTTGATTGCTACGTTGTTTGAATATGTTTGTTGACAAAATAGTGAGCTTTCACTGTTTATAAAAGAGTAAGCATTTAATGTTGTTTTTGTTGAGGAGGAGTGGGAAGTTTTATAACTTTAGTCATGATTTTTCCTAGATACCAGACCAGTATTCCTGTGCCAATAAACGCAACTGCAAATAAAAGATGTTTAATAGAGGCAATATGCTGCGTTTGTAAAGCGTTGACTTCTGTGTTGGCAATATGACCCATTACCACATACCCCAGTAAGGCTGGGAGGGATGCTAGCGTGCCGATTAAATAAGAACGTACTGAAATTGAAGTTAATCCTAAAGCATAACTTGTTAATGCAAAAGGCATAATTGGTGAAATGCGTAATAAACAGATCAGCTTCCATCCATCTAAATACAATAAATGATCTAGTTTTTGCATTCTAGAAGATTTTTTTAGGATTTTTTCGATATGAGACCTAAAGATAGAACGACTAAGGTAAAAAGAGATTAAAGCACCGATTAAAGTTGCAATGGCTGATAAAAAAAATCCTTTCCAAATTCCATATATCAACCCCGAAACAAAAGCAGCACTGGATGCAGGTAACACACCACAAAGTGCAATAATAATTTGAATGATTTCACTGAGGATGAGACTTTTTATCGAAGATGTTTGTTGGGTATTTTGATAAAATATTGTTAAATGATTCAACATGTTGGTGTAATGGTTTAATAATATTCCCCCTCCAATTATCAAAATAATAATTAAGAAGAAGATGAACAGACCAAATGTTTTTATTGAACTATTTTTAGGCATGAACGTTTATTTTTTATATCGTTTATTGGACATGGATATTAATTTATTTAAACGGTATTCAACAGAGGTTTTTAATACACCTAAACCATAAATGATGCTACGTTTTAGATTAATAGAAGAGGCTTCTTTGAAATATTTAGTAGGGCAAGAAATTTCGCCGATACGAAAATTATGATAGATTGCTTGTGCCATCATTTGGTTATCAAAGATAAAATCATTAGAATAGGTTTCAAATGGCAGGGATTGTAATAGCTCTTTTGTCCATCCTCTGTACCCTGTATGATATTCTGACAATTTATAATTAAGTAGAATATTTTGAATAAAGGTTAATCCTCTGTTAGCAATATATTTATAAAGAGGCATACCCCCTGCCAAAGCACCTTTTCCTAAAATACGAGAGGCAATCACCCCGTCATAATGACCAGAAATTAACATACAGACCATAGCACTTAATAGTTTGGGGCTATATTGATAGTCAGGGTGTAACATGATGACAATATCAGCACCTCTGTCCAAAGCAGCTTTATAACAAGTCTTTTGATTGGCACCATATCCTTTGTTGCTCTGGTGGATAATGGTGT
Organism: Commensalibacter nepenthis; assembly: GCF_029953305.1. NCBI lineage: Bacteria > Pseudomonadati > Pseudomonadota > Alphaproteobacteria > Acetobacterales > Acetobacteraceae > Commensalibacter > Commensalibacter nepenthis. Next base: position 2,215,682 of record NZ_JASBAN010000001.1, read on the forward strand.
GGATATTTAACTTATGGGCTATTTCGACCGTTTTGTCTTTACTGGCATCATCGGTTAAAATAATATCATCGACAATATCATGAGGAATTTCATTAAAAGTTTTTTGTAATGTAAGTGCAGCATTATACGCAGGTAATATAACAGCAATTTTTTTATTATTAATCATGATACATCATTCTCATTTATGATCTGTGTTTTATCGTTTAACATAAGAACGTTATCGTTTAAAAGAACTTAAAATTAAGATTAAATAGAGTTGTTATATTTGAGTAACAGGTAAAAATAAATTTTACATATGATGTTATTAGATTATAGATAAATAAGTATTTCTAATAATGAATATTTGATCTTCTTGATTGGACAAAGCGAATCTCGATGCAAAAAAATAAAGCACAAATTAAAATCTGGACAAAACAACAAACAAAAGTTGGAAAAAGGGCTGTTTTTCCGATGGTTACGTTGGGGATCCTTTCTAGCTTTGTTGCGGTGGGATTGGCATGTTGTATTGCACAAATTTTGGGAATGTTATTGGTTCCTTCATTATCTCAATCGATTGGGTTCAGTCCATCAATGCTATTGATAAGCTTTGTTATTTTATTTCTTTTAAAAGGAATTATTATTTATAGCGAAGATTTGATTGCAACTAAAATAGGATTACAAGCTCGACATCGATTACGTTCAGAGTTTATTCAACATATTATGCAGATTGGACCTTCTATTTTATATCGTCAATCAGGTGGAGGATTGGCAAGTTTAGTGGTCGACCAAGTTGAATCATTAGATGGCTATTTTTCGCGTTGGTTGCCAGCATCCATTTTATGGTTTGTTTCTCCTTGTATAATTTTAATTTGTATTTTCTTTGTGCAACCTTGGGCAGCCTTAGTGATCGGTGTTTGTGGGTTAATGGTACCGATTGCTCAAGCAATTTTTGGGATCGGGGCTGCGGTTGCTGCAAGACAACAATTCCTTGCAATGACCCGTTTGCAGGCACGGTTTTTAGATCGTATCCAAGGAATTGCCACGATTGTGCTCGCAGGTAGGGCAGAGGATGAGGCAAAAAAGATTTCTGAATCAGCCAATGAATTACGATTAAGAACGATGAAAGTGCTTCGTGTAGCATTTCTATCTTCAGCCTCCATTGATTGTGCGATGATTATTGCAATTTTGTTGGTTGCGTTGATGGATGTGCAGCATTTTATATCCCCTATAGCTGAGCATACTATTCCAGTTATACATGCTTTATTTGCTTTGTTAATTATTCCAGATTTTTTTGCGCCGTTACGTAGCCTTGCATTGGCTTATCAAGACAGAGCAAAATTAGCAGGTGCAGCAGCCTCTGTGGTTGAGTTGCCAGATGTTTCAAAGGAAACTGATTCGAGCAATATTTTAAATAAAAATGAGCCTGTTCATATCGTTTTTGATCATGTTTCCTATATTTGGGATGGAAAAAGAGGAAATGCTGTCGATCAGATTAGTTTTGAAGTGGTTCCAAATAGCACAACTTTGCTGATTGGGGCTTCAGGAGCTGGAAAATCAACCATTATCAGCATGTTGCTTGGGTTTATTAAACCGACTTCGGGTCAGATTTTGTTTAATGGTCTTGATATTACAACAATTAAACGTGAATCCTTGTCTGCTTTAACAGCGTGGATTGGACAAAAACCAGTTATTTTCTCTGGAACGATCAGAGAAAATATTTTATTTGCAAAACCAAACGCGACAGAAGACGAACTTCAAAAAGCGGTGCAAGCTGCTGCAGTAGATCAATATCTATCTGCTTTACCCAATGGTTTGGATACGACGATTGGTGAGGGAGGATATGGTCTTTCAGGCGGGCAAGCACAAAGAGTAGCAATTGCCAGAGCCTATTTAAAAGATGCGCCATTGTTATTCCTTGATGAACCAACCGCACATTTAGATCCTGTTACTGAACAAGATATATTTACAAGTTTGATCCAACTTGCACAAAATAGAACTGTAATTCTTGCGACTCATTCTGCTTTGGGTCAGCGACTACAAGGAAAACATATTCAGCTCGATCATGGATGTATTATTGTTGAAACAGAGGTGATGTAAGATGTCAGATATTCAAGATACTTTGATACAAAAAGAAGCTCCAAAGGCTGCATTTCAACAAATCTTTACGGTATGGAAACCTCATCTTATTTCCTTAGTCATCGGAATTATTTTCTCTTTGATTGCACTGGCTTTAGGATTGACGTTAATGAGTTCCGCGGGTGGGAAGATAGCTTTTGCTGCGATGGGAATGCTGGTCATTAGTTCAGTATTTTTAAAGTTTCTAGGTGGTGGTCGTCTTTTAATGCGGTACGTTGAGCGCTTATATACACATAATGTAATGTTCAAAGCCATTGCAGATCTGAGAGTATGGTTTTTTGCAAGATTATCAAAAGGTGCAGCAGCAGGGTTAGGGTTTCGTCATAGCGGGGATGTTTTATCTCGTCTTGTTTCTGATATTGAAACATTGGACGGATTATATTTACGATTAATGCTGCCTTTTGCAAGTTCTGTATTAACATTTCTGGTGCTTATCGTTGTTATTGGTTCTGTTCATTTACCTTTGGCGATTTGTATTGCATTTTTATATATTTTAGCTGGGTTTATATGTCCTCTTGTGACAGCATCGATGACTAAGAAGCATGGGCAAACACTCTTAAATTCTGTTTCTCAGCTCAGAATTGGAGTTTTGGATTTTATTCATGGATTAAGAGAGATTCGCGCGTTCGGTGCTGAAAATCGTATGGCTGCTTTGCTTGATAAGCGTGAAAAAAAACTATTTGAGAAGCAATATCATCAAGCAAAAATAGTTGCTTTAATGAGTTTTTTGTCATTCATATCCAGCCAAATTGCGATATTACTTATTTTAGCAGCGGCGTTGAATATAGGGTTTCATGGAATAGGAGCTGCTCATATAGTCGTATGTTTGTTTTTAACGATTACAGCTTTTGAGGTGGTAGTTCCTTTGACCAAAGCGGGTGGATTGGCTGGTCAAATTATTAATGCAGCAACGCGTGTTGTTGGAGTGAATAAAGGGCATGGCTATGATGTTCCAACAGGTAGTGAAGATGCACCAGATCAAACAGATATTCAGTTAAATGATCTGGGGTTTCAATGGAGTGCAGAACGTCCTTTCGTGTATCGTCATCTAAATCTAAAGATTGCTCAGGGAGAAAGAGTTGCAATCATTGGTCCATCAGGTGCTGGAAAATCAACATTAGCAGCCTTGTTATTAAAAGTGATTGCTCCACAAGAAGGTACTATCACTTTGGGTGGGAAAGATATTGCTCTCTTGACCGAAGATTCTGTTCGTAAAAAGATTGCTTGGTTATCTCAAAATACCCATTTATTTGATGATACGATTCGAAATAATTTATTACTAAGCTATCCTCAAGCAACAGATACAGAATTGTGGCAAGCCTTATCGGAAGCTGCTGTGGCAGATGTTGTCAAAGCAATGCCAGATGGATTGGATACTTGGCTAGGTGAAGGAGGGATCAAGGTTTCTGGTGGGCAAGGTCGTCGTATTGCGTTAGCAAGGACTTTGTTATCTAAAGCACCGATTCTATTGTTGGATGAACCAACGACGGGATTGGATGCTGATACTGAAATGGAATTTTTTAAAATATTAAATCAAATTTCGTCTGATCGTACGATTATTTTAATTGCACATCGTCTGACAGGCACAGAAAAGCTAGATAAAGTATGGCGTTTATCTGACAGTTGTTTGATTTCTGAAAATTAAAAATATTTTTATATTTTTTATGTTAAAATATGAGTATGTTACAAACTAAGTTTTTAATATTGTGCTTTGAAGTTAAGGAAAATTCAATGCGTCGTTTTTTACCAATTGTATTTGGCTCTTTGATGTTAGCGGCTTGTTCACAAACAACAAATTTAACGCCGAATAATGACAGAACTTATGTTGTTTTCTTTCCCTTTGCATCCAGCGAATTGGATGATGCAGCTTTGACAACCATCGATCAAGCGGTCAGATATGCAAAAAACTTCCCAGAAAAACAAGTTTATGTCGAAGGATATGCAGCGGTTTATGGCGATTTGTCTTTGGATGAGATGATGGCAGCTCAACGTACGCAAGTGGTTGCACAAGAAATGATTACAGAGGGTGTGGATAAATCTCGTGTGCATGATGCCCCACAGCAACCTGAAAATAGACGTAGCCAAGTTGCAGCACGTCGCGTCGAAATCGAAGTTAAATAATAGTTCTGATTAATGAAATATCCATCTTTATTGACTGATTCGAATCAAACAAAGATGGATATGACTCCAAAAACAATATTACAACATGTTTTTGGATATGATGATTTTCGTGGGCTTCAGCAACAAGCCATTGACTGTGTGATGCAAGGTCAAGACGTATTGCTGTTAATGCCTACAGGTGGCGGCAAGAGCATTTGCTATCAAATTCCGTCTCTCTGCCGATCTGGTATGGGATTGGTAATTTCCCCTTTGATCGCTTTGATGGACGATCAAGTTGCTGCTTTAAGACAGCTAGGAATTAATGCCGGCGCACTCCATTCAGAGTTAGAGCCTCAAGAATCTGCGTCTATTCGTCAAGATATGCTCAGTGGATCGCTCGATTTATTATATATTTCACCAGAGAGATTACTTTCTGATGAAATGCTACGATTTTTAAATAAAATTCCATTATCATTAATTGCTATTGATGAAGCCCATTGCGTATCGGTTTGGGGACATGAGTTTCGTCCAGAATATCGATTAATGACCAATTTATCCTCTATGTTTCCAAGAGTTCCAAGGATTGCATTAACGGCGACCGCTGATCCTACGACAAAAGAAGATATTATTGTGTCTTTGGGTATGCCCAAAGCGACCATTTTACAAGCCAGCTTTCATAGAACCAATTTATTTATCAGAGCTGTTCCAAAAGACGGCGAAACCAAACAGCTTTTGGTATTTTTGCAAAAGCATAAAGATGCAGCCTGTATTATTTATTGTGGCAGTCGTAATAAAGCAGAGCGTGTGGCTGCGATGTTAACAGATCGTGGTTTAACAGCTTTAGCCTATCATGCTGGATTATCAGCAATTGAAAAAAGAGCTGTCTTATTGCGTTTTCGTTCTGGTGAACCTTTGATAATTGTGGCAACAATTGCGTTTGGCATGGGTATTGATCGACCAGATGTAAGGTTGGTGGTGCATTTAGATATGCCAAAAGGGCCAGAGCATTATTACCAACAGATTGGTCGCGCAGGTAGAGATGGTGATCCTGCCGAGACTGTGTTGTTGTATGGTGGTGAAGATATTGTCAAAGCACGATATTGGTTGGAACAATCCAATAGTGATGAAGCACAAAAGAAAATAGCCCGATCTCGATTAAATACCATGATTGCCTTTGCTGAAACCGCAGATTGCCGAACACAAATCTTGTTGCGTTGTTTTGGAGAGGAGTTAAATGAGCCTTGTGGGCATTGTGATAATTGTAAACACCCTGTTTCATTAATGAATGGAACGGTGGCTGCTCAAAAAGTATTATCAGCGGTTTACAGAACGGGTCAACGGTTTGGGGCAATACATATTATAAATGTCTTAAGAGGTCGGAAAAGCGATAATATAGAGAATTACCAACATGACCGGTTACCTTTATTTGGAATAGGTAAAGACAAGCCCAATCAATTTTGGCGGGCGGTTATTCGACAATTAATGGCAAAAGATGTGTTGAGGCAAGGAGCTGAGCATTCAAATTTATTCTTAAACCAAGATAAAGCACTTCCTTTGTTAAAAGGAAAAGAAGAGCTTTATTTGCGAGAAGATATTGTTCAATCTAGAATAGAAAAATCATCTTCTTATTCACAACAGATTGCGTTTTCAGAATCACAACAAAAGATTTTTGATAACCTTAAAATTTGGCGTTTATCCGAAGCAAGGGAACAAGAAGTACCACCATATATTATTTTTCATGATGCGGTTTTGCGTGAAATTGCGATTACTTGTCCCAAAACTTTAGAAGAGCTGAAGCGTATCAAAGGAATTGGGGACAGTAAAATTGAACGTTATGGTCAGACCCTATTAGAATATACTGTTTAAGAGTAGAATTGTTATTCTTAGTTAGGAATATAATATTAAAACTAATTATAAATTTAAAATAACCTCTAACATTTTTGCTATTAATGTTTATGAGGTTATTTTTAACGGTTGACTATTTTAATGTAGCAGAACTTTAGATATGGATCGCTCTTTGCATGGCTGATAAAATAGCTTCATGCATGCTCTCGGATAATGTTGGATGCGGGAAAATGACTTCAGCCAAACTTTCATCGGTTGCTTCGAGTGTTTTGGCAATAGAAAAACCTTGAATAAGTTCAGTGACTTCATGTCCAACCATATGCACCCCTAAAATTTCACCTGTATCTTGATGAATAATCGTTTTAACAAAACCGACAGGATTATTCATGGCGAGTGCTTTGCCACTGGCTTGAAAAGGGAAGTTGCCTATACGTATAGGATATCCTTTATCCATGGCTTGTTGTTGGGTTAATCCAATGCTGGCAACTTGAGGATTGGTAAAGATACATCCAGGAATACGCGTGCGATCCAAAGGATGTACCCCGTGCACTCCAGCAATTTTTTCTACACATAAGATCGCCTCATGGCTGGCTTTATGCGCCAAACAAGGTCCTCCGGCAACATCCCCAATGGCGTAAACACCAACAACGTTTGTTTTACACCAAAGATCAGTTTTGATAAATTTTTTATTGAATTCAATTCCTAATGCTTCTAATCCCAGCCCATTGGAATTTGGTGTTACCCCAATGGCAGAAAGAACATGATCGACTATGATTGTCTGCATTCCTTGTGGTGTATAGATTTCACATTGAACTTTACCATCAACAATAGAAGTTTTTTGTAGTGCTGATTGTGTTAAAACGGTGATGCTTTTTTGTTCGAATTGTTTTTGAACATACTCAGCAATCTCATGATCTTCGGTGGGCATAATTTGTGGGGCAATATCGATCAATGTGACTTGCGATCCTAAATCATGATAAAGACTTGCAAATTCACTACCAATGGCACCTGAGCCAACCACAAGTAAAGATTTTGGTAAATGCTCGGGAATTAATGCCTCTTTATAACTCCAAATATAGTGTCCATCGATAGGAAGTTGAGGTAGAGTCGTCGCCTTTGCTCCAGTAGCTACGATAATATGAGGTGCGGAAAGAATTTGTGTTGTTTCATTTTTATCTGTCACTTCTAATTTTTCTTTGGCAAGAAATTTGGCTGTTCCTTTAAAAAGAGTAACCTTATTTTTTTGTAATAAATGTCCAATGCCAGCGACCAGTTGTTTAGAGACATTACGACTATGTTGAACTAATTTTTGAATATCAAATTGCACATTTTCTATTTCAAAACCAAGTGTAGATGCATGTTGGATTTTTTGTGCGAACTCTGCGCCACTTATTAAGGCTTTGGTTGGGATACATCCCCAATTTAAACAAATCCCACCCAAATCCTTTGCTTCGATAATTGCTGTTTTTAACCCCAATTGAGCTGCACGAATGGCTCCAACATATCCTCCAGGACCAGCACCAATGACAATCAGATCAAATCGTGTTTCTTGCATGTTTTACTCCTATGCTAAGAAAGCCATGGGATTTTCAACAAATTCTTTTAAACTAGCCAAGAATTTTGCACCTGTTGCCCCATCAATAACCCGATGATCGCAAGACATACTTAGTGTTACCATAGGGCGAATTGTAATGGCGTCATCCTTGACAATAGCTCGTTTTTCTACAGCTCCTAAGGCCAATATTGCTCCTTGAAGGGGGTTAATAATGGCTTCAAATTGCTTAATACCAAACATTCCTAAGTTGGAAATGCAAAAACTGCCTCCTTGGAATTCATCAGGGGATAATTTGCCAGTTTTAGCACGCGTTGCCAAATCACGCATGGTGGTTGAAATGTCAGATAATGCTCTTTTATTAGCAGCCTTAATAATAGGAGTAATAAGCCCATTAGGAATGGCAACAGCGACAGAAATATCAGCTTGATCGAACTGTAATATTTGTTGATTTTCAACATCATATTGTACATTAACCTCGGGTACCGCAATTAATGCACTGGCAATTGCTTTTAAAAACATGTCGTTTATCGAAATCTTGACACTGGGCAGCTTACTATTAATCTCTGCACGTAATTCTTGTAATGTGCTGACATCAACTTCTATGGTTAAATAGAAATGTGGAATTTCCGACTTTGCAGCTTGTAAACGTTCTGCAATTGTTTTACGCATTCCATCCATTGGAATAGGGGTAAAATGAACAGGTGTGCTTTCGGATTGAGCATGCGTTGTTGTTGAAGGTGTGGAAGATGAAGTAGAAGCTGTTTGGCTGCGATAATAAACAGTCTCAACATCCTCTTTACAAACGCGCCCTCGGCTGCCTGATGCGCGACAATCATGAAGATTAATACCCCATTCTGTTGCCATACGTCTTGCTAAAGGTGTTGCTGGTATATGGCTATCATCAGCAGTTGACTTGACAGGTGTGTTTGAGGATTGGTTTTTAACATCTGGCCATTGTCCGCCTGCGTCAATGACTGCTTTTTGAATATCGCTTATGCTAATTCGTTGTTGTGGTCCTGATCCAGTAATTTTATCAAGATTAACATTATGCTGTTGCGCCATATTAATGGCATGTGGCGTTGCAAAAATATCTTTGGTTTCTTGATATCCTTGCAAGGCAGAAGGGATCGAAAAATTATTGTTTGTAATTGTTTTCGATGGTGTTGATGTGGCAAGCTTTGATGGTGTTACTGTTGATGAAGAAGGTGCAGCTGCAGCTGTTTGTTTATTTTCGGTTGTTTTCGGTTCAACTTTGGGCTTTTCAGCTTTGGTTTCTTTTTCTGAAGGCAAAGATTGAATATATTGTTCAATTTCCTGATCTGATACTGTCTTGTCAGCACAGACGCCAATAATTCCACCGACCTCTAAAGTTGTTCCATTTTTTGCTATAATTCGTCTTAACGTACCGTCAAAAGGAGCTTCTAAAGAATTTGCAATTTTTGTCGTTTCGATAATGCAAATTTCTTGCCCTTTTTTGAAGAAATCTCCCTCTTTAATCGTCCATTGGGTAATTTTACCTTCTTGCATCGATAGACCCCATTTGGGGACCTCTAAGGTTTGAATATCACTCATGTTAAACCTCCAAAACTTTGCGAACTGCAATTTCTATACGTTCAGCGCTGGGCAACCAAGCTTGTTCTAAAACGTTAGAAAAAGGAACTGGGGTATGAGGTGGCGTTACTAATTCGATAGGTGCTTTGAGCGCATAAAACCCTTTTTGTGCAATTAAAGCCGCCACATCATGTGCAAATCCACAGCGTGCTGCGGATTCATCAACGATAACAACTCGCCCTGTTGAAGCAACAGATTCCAAGATTCCTTCTTCGTCGAGTGGAGAAATTGTACGTGGATCCACAACTTCGACAGAAATTCCCTCAGTCGCAAGTTTATCAGCCACTTCATTTGCACGGTGAACCATCAGGCTGAGGGCAATAATCGTTACATCTGTACCTTGACGCGTATAATTGGCAACACCAAAAGGAATGGTATAATCCTCATCAGGGACTTCACCAGTAATATCATAGAGTAATTTATGTTCACAAAATACAACAGGATCATCATCTCTGATTGATTGGGTCAGTAATCCTTTGGCATCATAAGGGCTGGATGGAACAACAACTTTTAATCCGGGGGTAGAAGTAAAAATATGATAAGGAGATTGAGAATGTTGAGCTGCTGCGGAAAATCCTGCACCAATCATACCTCGAACAACCATGGGTGCCTTGGCTTTTCCACCAAACATATATCGGAATTTTGCGGCTTGGTTATATAACATATCATAACAAACCCCAAAAAAGTCCATAAACATTAAATCAGCAATAGGACGTAATCCTGTAGCTGCTGCGCCAGCAGTCATACCGATAATAGCGGATTCAGTAATAGGAGTATCAATAACCCGTTCAGAGCCAAATTCTGTCCATAATCCTTTTGTAACGCCTAATACTCCGCCAAAACCTTCAAGTTTATTTTCTTCGGTATTTTTAGCACCATGTCCGCCACGAACATCTTCACCAATAACAACAACAGTTGGATCACGACGCATTTCAAATTCAATGGCTTCTTTAATCGCATTTCTATAGCTTTTTTTTGACATAACGTCTTCTCCTTAGTAAGAAACATAAACATCAGTATATAATTGAGAAACTTCTGGGTTCTTTGCTGCCCGTGCTTTTTTCACAGCATCATCGATCAAAGATTGTGATTCTTTATCAATTTGATCTAGTTTTTCCTCACTGACTTGCCCTTTAACTTTTTGGCGAAAAATTTTTAAAGGGTCTTTATGTTCTCTAATATATTCAATTTCTTCTTTGGATCTGACTAGTCCTGGGTCTCCTTCAAAATGACTGTAAAAACGATTGGTAATAGCCTCTATAACGCTGGGACCTTTTCCTTCACGTGCACGTTCGATGGCTTTTTTTGCAGCTTCGTAAACAGCGAAAAAGTCTGTACCATCAACTTTTTCTGCGGGCATTCCAAATCCAGCAGCACGCCCAGCAATATCTTTGCTGCCAACGGCATAATCACATCCCGTTCCTTCGCCAAAGCCATTATTTTCAAAGATAAATACGACGGGTAGTTGTAAGACAACAGCCATATTCATAGCTTCAAAAGTAAGACCATGGTTTGATCCGCCATCTCCTGTGAATGATAACCCTATGCCCCCTGTTTTTAATGTTTTGGCAGTCAGCGCAGCACCAATGGCGAGGGGGGGGCCACCACCAACAATTCCATTAGCACCTAACATACCTTTGTTTAAATCAGCAATATGCATCGATCCACCTTTGCCACGACACAGACCTTCGTCTTTGCCAAAGATCTCCGCCATCATGGCATGTATATCGCAGCCTTTAGCAATACAATGACCGTGACCACGATGCGTAGAGGTAATATAATCTTTGTTGGTTAAATTTTCACACACGCCAACTGCAACAGCTTCTTCACCACTATATAAATGAATAAAGCCAGAAATATCACCCGTCGTGTTTTCAACATGCAGGCGCTCTTCAAATTCACGAATATCACGCATATGTTTATAAGCATCAAGCAATTGATTTTCTGTTAATTTCATGATGTTACCTTTCTGATATATTACCGATAATTTAATAATACATAATTATTTTTTTCCTTTTAGAACATTAAATTCAATTTATCGTTATGCTATCAGGTGTAGGTAATGATTTAGGTTGTTTTTAAAAAATAAGATAAATTAGCGTGGAAAATCGTAAAAGATAATATCGAAACCAAACAAGATTGGTTTCGATGGTAAAATTGGGTCTTGTTGCAAATTTAAAACTAAATTGTTTTTAGTATGGAATTGGTTAATTTAGCAAGCGAGAGGTTTATTTAAACCGAAGATATTTTGGATAAGCTTTATTTGTTCGTTGATTGTCCATTTTCCTTTAAAACCCAGTCCTTTTTTAATCCAGAGAATGGCCTCATATCCTTTGAGTGTTTTTCTTGCTGTATGAAAAGATTGAAAACAGCCATTTCTTGGTATACCCCTCTTTAACCTGAAATGATCATTTTCTATTCCCTGTTGTAAGGATTTTTTTGTTTCATGAACGCAGTGATTGGGAAGGATATACTCATTCTTCATGGTCTGTATGGTCTTTGGAAAAGGAGATGCTTTATCTGTTCCAATATGGGTTGGAGCGAATAGACCATCTTTTTTAAACGCCTTTCTAAAGAAACGTTGTGCTGCTTTGATATTTCTTTTAGCTGTTAATAAGAAATCAATAGCAGTTCCATTCTTATCAATGGCTCTATATAGATACTTCCACTGACCTTTTACTTTGATATAGGTTTCATCAATCCTCACCTCACCACAATGAGGCTTTCTATAGCTTCTCAAACGTTTTTCTAATAGTGGTGCATAGCGTAATACCCAATGGTTTAACGTGCTATGATCTGTATTTATCCCACGTTTTAGGAATAATTTCTCAATATCTCGATAGCTAAGACAATAGCGTAAATACCAGTTTACCGCTTGGATAATCATCAACCCACTAAAGTGGCGACCTTTAAAATCATCCTTAGATCTTAATATAAACTTGCTATAGATACCAATAAACATAAATCGTTCCTAAAATATAAATACTCACTCCATTTCTACATCATACTAAAATACATAATTAAATTTGCAACAAGACCATATTTATTGTTTCAGCAAAACTGTTTTGAATATAGAGAAAAAAGATGAGGCAAATAAGAGATGAAAATAATTTTTCATAATATATTTCCAAGTGAACGCAACGAAATTATTCCATATCTTATTTTCTTAAAAATACTAGTCAGATATTGATAGTTTATTATAAGTGTGATTAATATATCAGGTTTGTGCTGTAAAATTAAACTCTGATAAGTAATAAGCAAGAGTTGCTTGGCAAGGAATGGAGAATGAATTAGAGTAGCAATAATTTTGTACTATTCATATTGAGAATATAATGGCGCTATACTTTCTTGGAAAAACAGTTTTTAATTCGTCAGAAGAAATTATTATTAATGGTCGTTCTATTAACGAGTATTATGACCAAATTTCTAAACTTTTAAAAACAAACTGTCCGGAAATTTGTCTAGCAGAACCAACAGTTACTATCAATAAAGACCCTGAACAGTCTTTTATAAGTTGGTATGTTGATACGAAAATCGAGCCTCAACCTCCCTCTGATATCCAACAAGATTATATATATAAAAAAATAGCAGAGGCAGTCTCTAGGTTATCGCAAGCATACCCACTGAATAGTACAGAAAGTCAATTACTAAAAGCAGCGCTTCATGTCCAAGATAGACAAGATATTTTAATTGCAGATGATACAATTATTTTAAAAAATTGGGGTATAAAATCTTCAATCAATAGTGGTCAGTCCGGGTTGTCTCTTTTTCCTGCAACTTTACCACAAGATACAAATGTTAATGCCGAATCTTTGTCACTTTCAAATAATGCTCCTGATACTTCAATAATATCTAAAACGGCTTCTGTAGTTGTCAATCAAAAATCAAATATTCCGCAAAAACCTGTTGGATTTACGGGAGGAATGCCGTTGTTTTTTACAAGATTGGTTGCAGCAATTTTATTTTTTATGATTGGGTTATTGTTTGGATGGCGTATTTTATATGCAGAACGCCCCACCAAAATTGCCAAAATTCCTGTCATTCAAGCCCAAGAGCTTGTTCGCAAAAAGCCTGAGATTGAGCAGAAAAATAAAGCATTAGAGGATGAAATCAAAAAGTTAGAGGAGCAATTAAAAACACCTCCTTGTGATTTGGATAAAAGTAGAGCCGCACCTGAATTGAACAAAAGTCTTGACAATTCCGCTACACCAATGAAATCTAATGGACAAAATTTTCAAGGAAGTTTGCCTGAGTTATTAGAAAAAAGCACTGTCTTTATTTTGGTCAAAGGAAAAGATGAGGATGGGGATCAAAGTATTTCTTCAGGAAGCGGTTTTTTTGTTACGCCTGATTTAATTGTGACTAATCGACATGTTATTGAAAATGCAGAAAATAATACGGTCTTGGTAACTAATAAAGCCTTGGGACAATTAAAAATAGCCCATATTATTTCTACCAGTGATCATTCCGAAGATGTAAATTCATTTGATCTTGCAGTTTTAAAAATAGAAGACGCATCACCTCAACAGCCTCTGGTCTTCTCATTGGAAGCACAGCCATTACAAACGGTTGTTGCTGCTGGGTATCCTGGGATTATTATTCGTCAAGATGGTGCTTTGAAACGACTAGCTCAGGGGGATATTAATGCTATTCCTGGGGTCGTGTTGACCAAAGGTGAAATTAACGCCATTCAAGAAAACGCCAAGGGGGAAAAAGTCATTCCTCATAGTGCGATGGTTTCTCCTGGAAATTCAGGCGGTGAGTTGGTTGATTTATGTGGCCGCGTAGTTGGGGTGAATACGTTTGTAACAATGGATAGTCAAACGTCTTCACATAGTAATTATGCGCAAAAATCTGATTCAATTGTTAGGGCATTGCAAGGTGCCAATATCCCTGTTCAAGTACAATCAGGGGCTTGTAAAGAGGGGGTTGTTTCTGGAAATAATCATTCTGAAAAGCAGCCCCAGCCCTCAAATAAAGAGGACAAGCAGGAAAATACACCCCCCTCAGCCAATCCCAAAACAGAGGCTCCTAAACCGCAAGAAAATACCAAACCCTCTGTAACGCCAGAGAAAAAATCAGATCAGTCCTCTAGCTCTCATGGAGACAAGCCATGAAATTACAATTTATTTCAGGGAAACCCGTTACCACAACAAATTTTAATGCTGTTCAACCTTTAGGGGTTGGGGGACAGCTTGTTTTAGAGCAATGGGAAGGGGTATACCAAATTCTAAAGCATGAGCTTAGCCCTCAATGTGCAGGGTTATTGTTAGAACCCGTTATTGATCGGCAGAGAGGGGAAGTGGATTGGTATATTCCTGCTGATTTACGTTCTATGACTATTGCTTCTGTATCAAGAGATGTTTTACTGCAAAATGCACATCGTTTCATTGCACAAGCCAAGCAATTAGCACAAAGAATGGTACAGTCTTCTGATGTTGTACAACGACAAAAAGGGGCATTATTAGAACAAGCGTTAAGCTATCCTACGGATGATTATATTATTGAAACCCCTTATGGACCAGCGTTAGTTGCGTGGGGGCATCAATCTAATGATACTGAGAATAAAGCTGCTTTTGTATCGGCAAAAGGCAATCAGCAACATTATAAATCCATGTCGATTTTACCTGCTCCGACTTTGGTAAATAACAAACAAGGGATCATTTCTTATTGGCCTTGGTTGTTAGGGGGCTTGTTGCTTTTATTGCTAGTATTGTTGCCATGGTGGGAAGGGTTAATTCCTGTTCAATATTGTCGTTATTATTGGTTTGGACCGCTGATTATACTGTTGCTATTGATTCCTTTAATAGCAATTGCTGCCAGAAATATATCATTGTCTGTAAGAGGAAAGTAACGTCATGGTTGTCGTCTTAAGCAGGCAAAATATCGATCAATTTACTCCTTTATGTGATAGAGACGTTGGGCTATATGATTGTTTGGTTCAAGAAATTGCTGGAATTACCAGCCCTCAACATGCGGCTCTTTTTGCGCGTCCAGAATATAATCAAGATATTGTTCGTTGGAGTGCTGAAGGACAAGAATTTACGCCTTGGAGCAAGCTGAATTCAACTCAACAAGAAAAGCTCTTACAAGCGACGCAGTCTATTTTATTGGATATTCATGCTCAGATGCAAGATTATCCCAATTTGATGATTGCTCGGCATTTTGATCAATACCGACAAATTCCGTCCATAGATTATTTATATGCGGTGGATGGCAAGCCTGTCTTGACAGGTTGGGGGTATTCTGGCGATAAAGGAAGCTATGATCCTTTGGCATTAATGTTGGTTTCTGTCCAGCCTAATAAAAAAAATAGATGGCTGGTTTTTCCTTGGGTTACTGCTTTGGTTGCCTTATCTGCTGGGGTTCTAACATCATTATTATGGAATATATATCATCATTCCGATAAAGTTTGTTATGCGACATATCCTTTGGTCAAAGATGTTGAAGATGCTTTAAAAGGGCAGGATAAAAATAAAGACTTAAATAAAAAGCGCGAAGATTTATTGAAATCCTCAGAATTGTTAAAAAAGCAGTGTAAAATTCCTCCTGTACAGCCTTTAAAACCGCAAGAGGCTCCAGAGTTAATTCCTTTACCAGAAGAACTCAAAACCCCTGAAGTGCCATCAGTTCCAGATATGGAACCGTTGCCCAATCAAGATACGCCAAAAAAACAAGAAATACCAAAAATAGAAAAAAAGGCTGATCTCCCCAAAGATGCTTGGGAGAAAAAAGACAAATCGATGTTAAATGGATGTTGGCATTTGACAACACATTTAGAGTTGTATGAGCAACGTTTATTCAGGATGTCGCATCAACCTGTAACAAATTGGACATTATGTTTTAACTCTAATGGAGGGGCAGGTCGACAGGTTTTGACACGTAAAGATGGAGGTACCTGTACAGGACCACTTAATGCTCAATTCCAAGGAAATCAATTGGTATTAAATCAACCGACTGATTGTCAAGGGGCGTTCCATTTAATTCCAGGGCGAAATGTTTGCACACGAATAAATGATAAGGAAGCACGTTGTACTTATATTGATGCAGAAGGTCATCAATCTACAGGAACATTTAAACGTTAGTGGCTTTGAAATTTAAAAAGATCAATATTGTAAAACAAAGTGAAGATGTGAAAGAATTAACGATGAAATTAATGTTAGCACATCATCCGTTGAATCAATTATCGCCTTTAGATTCTGAAATAACGCAATCATATAAAGAATTAACGGCTGATATTTCTCAACTCGTTAGTCCTGAGCATGCGCTGCTTTTTGCTGAACCTAAAATGGTCAACGACATAGTTTATTGGTATGCGGATGGTCAAGAAGCTATTCCTTGGAAAGCATTGTCCAAAGCCAAACAAAAGGAAGTTTTACAAGTTATTCGGTCAATTCTGGCTGATATGACGAGCGTTGCTTATCTTTATCCTCGTTCACACTTATCCCGTTCTTTGCCAAATTGTGGGTGTTTTCCTTCGCAAGAGTATATATATCTCGTGGATGGTCGTCCTGTGATAACAGCATGGGGATATTCGGGGGATAATGGGCTGTATAATCCATTAGCCAATGAAAAAATAAAGATATCTCAAAAAATACGACAGTGCATTGGGTCTCGATTTCCTTGGGTGACGGCATTGATTGCATTATTTGTGGGTATTTTAACAGCTTTATTATGGAATATATATCACCATATCGACAAAGCCTGTTACGGGGCTTATCCACAAATTCAAGAAGTAGAAGATGCTTTAAAAGATCAAAATAAAAATCAAGAGTTGAAAAATAAACAGGATGGATTATCAAACACTTTGGTATTGTCAAAAAAGCAATGTCATATTCCGCCTGTTCATCCTTTAAAATCTGAAGAAACACCACAAATAGCACCTCTACGCAAGGATGCTTGGGAGAAAAAGGATAAGTCAATGTTAAACGGATGTTGGCACTTAACAACACCATTGAACTTAGTGGTCAGAGAAACGGGTGTTCAGGCACCCGTAAAGACTTGGCAAGTTTGTTTTGATAATTCAGGTAAAGGAAATCAAACTATCACAAAGATAGATAATATATCATGTCGTGGACCGATTTTAGCATCTTTCGAAGGTGATCAGCTGATTATTAAACAGCCAGAAAATTGTAGGGGTGGTTTTAATCTAGTTCAAGGAACACAGGTTTGCACAAGATTAAATGATAAAGAGGCAACATGTTTGTATAAAGATGATGATGTGCTGAACAGTAAAGGTGTCACTGGAACTTTTGAACGATAAATGAAATGGTGCATACATAATGAATAAAAAATTACTTTTGATTATAACTATTGTTATGGGTTCTATTACGGCGCATGCTGCGCAACCTATGTATTACCTAGATGGAAAAGATGGGAATTGGTCTGCGTTTCACTATTATGATGAGCAATCAAAAAAAATCACTTCATGTTTCGCGCTTTCTAATGATTTGACGTTGGGATTTAAAAGTAATGATGAAGGTGTCGGGTTGTTGCTTTGGAACAAGCAAGGAAATTTAGTGCCTAAAACAGAATCAAAAGCAGCAATTACGGTGGGCAAGCAACATTTTATTTTTGTCATGCAAGCTATGGATAAAAATATGTCAATGAATAGGTTAAGTGAAATTAATTTTAAACGCCTATTACAATCTTTGTCTTACGGGCAATTTGCATTCTTAGAATATCAAAAAAATCCTGTTTCTATGGTTGATTTAACAGGATTACCTAGTATGCTGGCACGCTTTCATCAATGTATCGAGAAAGCTAAATTTAAAGATTATAAATAGAGTTTTTGTATAAAAGAACGCTAAGACAAATTGATCCTTAATTTTGCGAATATTACAAATTTAATGAGTATTTTTCGCTTTGTGATGTTTTAGCTTTTTCTCAAGTAACTTGGGATATTGGCAATGATACCAGCTTTTTTTGGTGCGAGTGTTTCAAAAATATTCACTCTATTTACAATTTATTCACGATTAAGTTGCTGTGCATGTAAGTATGATGAAGACATACCAGCAGTTAATAAACCAGCATATACGCCCAGGATAACGTAATTTTTTTAGCAACTAATTTCATAATATCTTATGTCTCCAGAAATAAATTCGACACAGTTAAGAATATAAAATTCACATAATTATGCAAGTTTTTATAGTATATTAATGAAAAATAATTCTGTATTGTAATAATACACCTTCTGATTTGAACATATAGTCATCAGAAGGTGTCGACAGAACTGTTATTTAATTTCTTTTACCCAACCGTGGGTGTCTGGTGCATTACCATATTGAATATCAACGAGCATTTTTTGAATTTCTTGGGTCAAAGTGCCAGGATTTCCATTGTGGATTTGATATTCACCCTCTTTATTTTTAACAAATCCAATAGGTGTAACAACTGCGGCTGTACCACAAGCAAATACTTCACGGATTTTGCCGCTTTGAATATCTTTGATCCATTGTTCGGCTGAATACCGTTCTTCACGAACGGTTAATCCTTTTTCCTTAGCAAGCGTAATAATGGAATTACGAGTAACGCCTGGTAAAATGGTGCCTCCTAGAGGAGGGGTTAATAAAGAGCCATCATCGAAAACAAAGAAAATGTTCATCCCACCCATTTCTTCGATCCATTTATGTTCAGCAGCGTCGAGGAACACCAATTGATCACAATTATTTTTTGTTGCTTCTTGTTGTGCAACAAGACTTGCTGCATAGTTGCCACCACATTTGGCTTCTCCTGTTCCACCAGAGGCTGCACGAGTATAAAACTCAGAAACCCATACAGTTACGGGCTTTGCACCTTTGGAGAAATAAGAGCCAGCAGGAGAGGCAATTAACATAAATAAATAATCAGGGGATGGTTTAACCCCTAAATAAGGTGTGCTGGCAATCATAAATGGACGTAAGTACAAAGAGCCAACTGATTGATCTGGAATCCAATTTTTTTCTATTTTAACAAATTCATGAATGGCTTGTAAAAAAAGATCTTCTGGTAAAGGTGCCATCGCCATACGTTTGGCAGAGTTCATAAAGCGTTTTGCATTGGCTTCTGGACGAAACAACAAGATACGACCATCTTTTGCTTTATATGCTTTTAACCCCTCAAATATTTCTTGTGCATAATGAAATACACATACTGCGGGGTCTAGGCTAATATTTCCATAAGGTTTGATATGTGCATTATGCCAGCCTTTTTCTTCGTTATAATGAACAAGCAACATATGATCTGTAAAGACTTTTCCGAAACCAGGATCTTGTAAAATAGATTGTCTTTGTGCTTCTGATGCAGGGGATGGATTTTGTTCAACTATAATAGAAAGGCTTTTCTCAGAGCTCATTTTCTTATCTTTCTTTAATTAACTGGTTTGTGTAATTTTATTACAAAATATAGAATAACAAAATTCTTTTATATGCAATAGCTTTAAAAAATTATATTTGTTACAATGATTATAAATCAAACATATTTTATGATAAATTGCAATTCTATATATAAAACGATAACGCACTTGAATGTGATTTTATTATATATAGGATTAACAGCTAGAATAGGTTAATTTATATAGGGTGAGCAATTTTAAGGTTACAGTTCATTAAAAGAAAATATACAGCAATTATTCAATTATCTGAATTATAACCCTGATGAATCACGATAAATACTAGGTCAAATGCGAAAGAAATTATTATGAATTTAAAAAATCCATCCTTATTTCGTCAACAATGTTATATTAACGGACAATGGCTTGATGCAGATAGTGGTCAAACGATTAATGTAACAAATCCTGCGACAAATGATGTGATTGGTACTGTGCCTAAGATGGGTACAGATGAAACGCGCAGAGCAATCGAAGCAGCAGAAAAAGCACAAATTCAATGGCGTAAAAAAACAGCCAAAGAACGCTCTGTTATTTTGCGTCGTTGGTATGATCTGGTTATGAAAAATCAAGAAGACCTTGCATTATTATTGACATTGGAACAAGGTAAACCTTTGGCAGAAGCCAAAGGAGAAATTGCTTATGGTGCGTCTTATCTTGAATGGTTTGCTGAAGAAGCCAAACGTGTGTATGGCGATGTGCTTCCAGGTCATATGGGGGATAAACGTGTTGTTGTTTTAAAACAACCGATTGGTGTTACTGCGGCTATTACTCCTTGGAACTTCCCTAATGCGATGATTACTCGTAAAGCAGGGGCAGCGTTGGCTGTGGGTTGTACAATGGTTTTAAAACCAGCAACGGCTACACCATATTCTGCGTTTGCATTAGCAGTGTTGGCTGAAGAAGCAGGTATTCCAGCTGGTGTTTTAAACATTATCACAGGTGCAGCCAAAGCTATTGGTGATGAACTTTGTGAAAATCCAATCGTTCGTAAATTGACCTTTACAGGATCTACGGAAATTGGTGCTGAATTAATGAGAAACTGTGCTGCAACGGTTAAGAAAACATCAATGGAATTGGGCGGAAACGCACCTTTTATCGTGTTTGATGATGCTGATCTTGATGCCGCTGTCGAAGGGGCGATGGTTTCTAAATATAGAAATGCTGGACAAACATGTGTTTGTGCCAATCGTCTCTATGTTCAAAAGGGGGTTTATGATGCCTTTGTTGAAAAATTAAAAGTTGCTGTTGGTAAATTAAAAATTGGTAATGGAACCGAAGCAGGGGTTACCATTGGACCAATGATTGATGCCAAAGCGGTGGCAAAAATTCAAGAACATATCGAAGATGCAGTTTCTAAAGGGGCAACCATTGCTGCTGGTGGTAAAGCACTGGGGGGTAATTTCTTTGAACCTACTATTCTTGCGAATGTACCAGCCAATGCAGTAGTTTCCAAAGAAGAAACCTTTGGACCTTTGGCACCTGTGTTTTGTTTTGAAACAGATGAAGAAGTTGTCCGCCTAGCAAATGATACAGAATTTGGATTGGCTTCTTATCTATATGCGAATGATATGTCTCGGATTATCAAAGTTTCAGAAGAATTAGAATATGGAATGGTTGGTATTAATACTGGCTTGATTTCAAATGAAATGGCACCTTTTGGTGGCGTTAAAGCCTCAGGTTTAGGTCGTGAGGGCTCTAAATACGGTATCGAAGATTATCTTGAGATTAAATATCTTTGCTTAAGTATAAAGCAATAGAGTAAATAAAAAGGGCTATTTAGAGATATCTAAATAGCCCTTTTTATTTATTAATTAACCGCCTAATGTTTTTTCAGCCATGGCAATGGCGGCTTCTTTTGTTTCAGCAACGGCGATGAACAAGCCTTTGTGAACAAATTTAGATCCTGGTATTCCTGTTTCTGCGGCTAGTGCTTCGCCCTCAAGTCCTCCCCAACTAGCTGGGAATAGTTTACGACGATCATTTCCGTGCATACGAATAGGAACTGTTCCAATACGCCATTCATTTTCAGCAGGATAGATCACGAGCTGTGTGACCCATGCGTTGGAAAAAATTGGATAAATATGAGGCATCCAACGAGGCAGCATTAAAATACGCTTATCTGGACTTTCTTTATAAGATTCTTCGGTGCAACCAATCGCTCTGAGGCGTGCAAATTCAATATTTAATTGATAGATTAATACGGTGCGAACAATTTTAGACGCTTCAAAAAAGCGTTCCAATTGTGTTGAAGAATCATCGGTATCCCACGGTGGGTTGAATACGTTAATAATAGAAGAAAAATTCAATCCATTTTCTGGGTGCATTTTGCCGTTATCAATGGCATCAATGGGAATAACAAGGGCTTTTTCGATAACATTATGAGCGATTTTACGAGACTTATCATCAAGATCAGGAGCAAGCTTTTGCACAACATCCAATCCGAATGCACGCCATATTAATCCAGCAGAGCTATAGGGGATAGTGCCTTCGATCCCTTTGGGTGTTTGTTTAATATCCCGTTCAGGTGCGCCAATTTGGTGATGGTCGAAACGGCGTTTTCCGTCAAAAATACCGCCCACATCAAAAACAATGTCAGCTTTTTCAATGATTTCGGTATCACGAGTTCTTTCTACTTTAAAAGGGCGATTGTCGAGGTCTAACGCGATGGCTAGGGTCGTAAAGGCAAATACATCATCAATATGAAAACGCCCATTATGGGTAACAATTAAAAGTTCTTTGTTCCGATCCATCAGTCCTTCTGTTAAAGAATCAGAAGGGTGTATCATTGCGTCAGGCATAGTTGCTCCTGTAAGAAATTAAGAATGTGTATATTATACATAAGTATCATAAAGAAAAATGAAAAGGGATGCGAGTTTAAATTGATCCTATGGATGTTTCAGTTCTTCTTCTAAATCGTGCAAAGTATTTTGCAAATGCTCTTTAGCAAGTTTTCTTAATAATTTGGTATCTTTATCTAGCCAAGCTTCAAATAATTCTCTATGGGTTTGAATGGCATGTTTATCTCGCCCATAGGGTTCGATATGTAAACGAACATACCGTTCTGCCAAGATACTGATTTGATTAATAATGTGATAGGTAATCTGTCCCATGCTGGGGGACATCAAAGCAATATGAAATTTACGGTTAAATCGGACATGTTCTGGATTTCCGACTTGGCTTTGTACGGCTTCCAATTCAAGCAATGCTTGCCTTGCTTCTTCTTGATCTGCTTGCGTTGCAGCAAGCGCCCCTTCAACGGTTGCATCAGGTTCTAATTTTAGTCGTAATAAGAAAACTTCTCTTGCCTCAGCAGCACTAATCGGACGGACAAAAAAACCTTTATTAGGGCTTGATTGCACCAAGCCATCATGCTCCAACTTTGCCAGAGCTTCACGTAATGGGATTTTGCTGACCCCTAATTGAGCGGCGATAATATCTTGGCGAATAGGGGATAAAGGTGCAAATTCTCCGATAAGAATATTTCTTCTGACAAAGTTATAAACCTGATCGGCAATAGATTGTACTATGATGGTAGATTTGTGAGATGGAAGATCAGAGCGAGGGGCTTGCATTTAAATAACTAAATCCGTTTGAAATAATATATTGTATACAATATACAGCGAACCTATCTTTTAAGCAAATTAAACAAAGATAATCGGTAATATATTATAAAAATAAAGAGCAATATAATGCTCTTTATTTTATTTCTGTGATTTAAAAAACAGCCTTACACACTGGCATCAATAAGCTCTTTTTCTTGAAAATTGCTTAATTCTAGAGACTGATGTTCGACTTCATGCTCATGCGTCACAGGGCTTAGACCCGTATTCACACCAATAAAGTAAGAAATCAAAGCAACAACGGCGACTGCGCTTAATCCTTCAATATGAGAGAATACTTCCCATCCACCAAAATCACCCATAGCCGATACAATAATCATACCCGTATAGTAAATCATTAACCAAGCACCTGATTTTAGGTTGATAAAGATTGTTGTATCTTTGGCAATCATTTTGGAAATAACATAGATGCATCCTAATAAGAGTTGAGAACCCAATAACCAAGAAACTGTTTGCCAACCAGACCAATATACAATCAAGGATGCGATTACAAAAGCAATTGGTGATAAAATCCCCATTCCTTTCAGATAAAAAGGTCGTTCAATTTGTCCAGAAGTTTTGCGTAAAGATGCTGCAGAAATAGGAGCAAGCGCATAGCTAAGCATCAATGCAGAAGATACAACGCCAATCAAGGCTTTCCATGATGGGAATGGTAATGTCCAAAACAAAGATAAAGCAAAGGTTAGCCATAAAGCAGGTGTTGGAACCCCAGATTTTTCATCAACATGCGCAAATTTGTTAAAGAAAGAACCGTCTTTTGCCCATGCAAAAATGACTCTGGAGGTTGTGTTCATATAAATATTACCAGTGCCGCTGGGGGAGATAATAGCATCAATAACAACTAATTTTGCCAACCAGCCAATACCTAAAATTAATGCAATATCATGGAATGGTAATACGAAAGAGTCGCTGATCGAACCCCATCCTTTGCTGATATAACTGCTTGGAATACTGCCGATAAAAGAGGCTTGTAGTAAAACATAAATAATAGTTGATAAAACAATACACCCTACTAAAGCATAAGGAATGCTGCGTTGTGGGTTTTTAACTTCAGCAGCAGCTGCAACAATGGGTGTTAATCCTAAATAAGCAAAAATAACCCCACCCGTTGAAATTGCTTCTTCAATGCCTTTGCTGCCAAAAGGGGCAAAGCCAGCGCTGGTAAAATTAGCAGAGCTTGAGAAATATAATAAGCAAATAATAATTAAAGTGGGAACGATAAATTTAAAAATACTAAGAATATTATTTACTTTGGCAAAAGCCTTTACCCCCACTAAATTTAAATAAAACATGCCTGCTAGTAAAATAGCTTGAACAATCCAACCAATTACGGTGGCATCGCCAGCACTATTGGCACTTAAAAAGGGAAACCATGCAGAGGCATATTGTCTGGCTGCAATGGCTTCGATTGAAATCAAGCTGGAATATGCAATAATCGTTATTAATCCCGTTAAAAACCCGACAACAGATCCATGGGAATAAGCAGGATAGCTGACAACACCGCCAGCATGGGGTAATGCTGCACCAAGTTCACAAAAAATAAACCCAAGCAGCAAAACGGCGAAACCACCAATAACCCAAGACAATATGCCCGCAGGTCCTGCAATAGTGGAAACATGGGATGCGGCCAACAGCCAACCAGAGCCGAAAATAGAACCGAGCCCAATCATCATGAGGTCAAGTAGCGATAGTGATTTTTTAAAATTCTTAGAATGCTTATTCATATTGCATTTCCTTTTAGCTTATATCATAGATTTTCCTATATTTCCGAAATGTCCTTGGTTTTATGGGATTATTTCTTAACGTATTTTCCATCAACACGGTGATTAAAGTCAGATATCGATGTGTCTTTTAACGGTATAGGGAGTAATGAAGAAGGGAAGTTTTGGTAACAAATAGGGCGCAAAAAACGTTCTATTGCTGCAGTGCCAACAGAGGTCATACGGTTGTCGCTGGTTGAAGGAAAGGGTCCGCCATGAACCATGGTGGAGGAGACTTCAACACCTGTTGGCCATCCATTGACTAAAATTCGTCCTGCCTTACGTTCCATAATAGGCATGAAAGATTGCGCTGTTTGAATATCTTCTGGATCGATATGCAATGTGATTGTAAGTTGCCCTTGTAAATTCTCAGTAAGTTGATGCAGTTCATCAATATTATCATACGTTACAATTAAAGCAGCTGCTCCGAATATTTCCTCTGACAAACAAGGCGTATTCATGAAAGTTTGAACATCTGTTTGACAGATCAGAGTTTGACATTGATTAGGAGAGGAACTGTCTTTTCCAGTTCCAACCACTTCAACATTTTTGGTGGTTGTTAAACGTTGTATTCCTTTAAGGAATGCTTGATGAATAGAAGGGCTGAGCATTGTCGATGTTGGTGTTTGAGCGAGCTCTTCTTTGACATATTTCAAAAAATCATCCAAAGCAGTGCCTGATTTAACGATAATCAAACCAGGATTGGTGCAAAGCTGCCCAGCACTCATGCTTAAAGAAGCAACAAATCCTTTGGCAATGGCTTCAGCACGTCTTTGTAAGGCATGTTCAAATAAGTAAACTGGGTTAATACTTCCCATTTCAGCAAAGATAGGAATTGGAATAGGACGTTCAGACGCAAGACGCATTAATGCGGTGCCTCCACTCATTGAACCTGTGAAACCAATTGCACAGATATAAGGATTTTTAACAAGAAACTCACCCACGTCATTACCTGTTCCACCAATCAAAGAAAAAACACCACTCGGTAAACCACATTCTTTGACGGCTTTGGTAATTGCTTGTCCAATGAGTTCGCTGGTTCCTGGATGAGAAGGGTGTGCTTTCACAACAACAGGGCAGCCTGCTGCCAAGGCTGAAGCTGTATCTCCACCTGCGACTGAAAAGGCTAGGGGGAAATTACTGGCACCAAATACAGCAACAGGACCAATCGCAATACGGCGTTGACGCAAATCAGGGCGAGGCAGAGGTGCACGCTCTGGTAAGGCTGGATCAAAACGTAAATCCATCCAATCCCCTTGGCGTACCACACTGGAAAATAAGCGTAATTGATTGACCGTGCGACCCGTTTCGCCTTTGACCCGCGCTTCTGGAAGACCAGTTTCAAGACGCGTTTGTGTCGTTAAAATATCTCCTAAATCTTCGATATTCTCTGCAATTTTATCTAAAAATTCTGCACGTTTTTCCAAAGGTAAAGATCGATAACTATCAAAATCTTCAAAAGCTGCTTTACATGCTTGATCTATATGTTCCTGATTGGCACAATAAAATTCAGTATCAAGTTCTTGATTGGTTACAGGATTAATCGCTTTGTATGTTTTTGAAGTTTGAATAGCTTGTCCAGCAATCAAAAGATTTCCAGTAATATGCATTAAATTATTTCTCCTTAAAGATAATTAGAAAGATAAAAATTAAAATCGATCTGGTCGAAAAGCGGATATGGATAGTGCTGGTTGCTTGCCCATGACTAGATCAGTCATGATCTCGCCCGTAATAGCTGCCAGCGTTAATCCAAGATGTTGATGACCAAAGGCAAAAAATAAACCAGGATTTTTCTTACTTTTACCGATAACAGGTCGATAGTCTGGTAAAGTTGGGCGTGCACCAACCCACCGTTTAAATTCTGATTTTCTTGAAAAACCAAACTTATTGGCATAATCCTCTAATTGTTTCCATTTACGCTCATCTGGTTTTGAGTTGAATTTCGTGAATTCAACATAAGAAGCTAAGCGCAAACGATTTTCGAATTGTGTCACAATAAAAGAATAATCTTCGAAAACCAGTGGAGGTAAGTTATAAGAGCCGTCATGCTCCCACTCAATATGATAGCCACGCTCGGCGATGACGGGAAAATGTTCCCCCATATCTTTTAATAATTCGCCAGACCTTGCCCCCGCACAAATCAAAACATTTGGATAAGTGATAGAAATATTGTTACTGAAGGTAAGTTTAGTCTGCCCATTATCTGGTTGAATGGTCTTTACATGGTCATTGTTGAAAATTCCACCTTGCTCAATGAAATGATTTTGGAAAATTTTTAATAATGTTGAAACATTCTTTATTTGCCCCGTTTTTTTAAAACAAAGACCTCTAACAGGTTGGGTGCTGAGTTGTTGGCTGATATTATTTAAAATATGTTGATCCATAGAATGAATTGTTGCTGTGCCAATATCAGCATTTTTCCAATCATTGCAGCCCTGTTCTCCTTTGTTTTTATCATGATAAATCACATAATGTCCATCAAGCACCAAAAGGTCAGATTGATGAATAGAATCCAATACTCTTTTCCATGATGGTACAGAGTGATTCAGAAGAGATTTGATGGATTCTTTACCTTCTTTGACTTGTTTTTGCGAAAAGCTAGCTTTTAAATATTTTGCAAACCAAGGAAACCATACATTCAGATATTGCCAACCAATATCCAAAGCCCCTCCCATACAAGTAAGTTTTTTATATCCTGTGAGGGCATTTTTACGATTTGCCAGTGGCATAATTTGTTCAATAGCAATATGCCCAGCATTTCCATAAGACGCAGGAAATCGCTGATCTTGAATAATGGTGACTTTCATTCCAGCGCGTTGCAGGTTGATTGCACAAAGCAGACCGATAATACCACCACCAATAATGACTATTTGGTTATTTTGTATTTCTGGCATATTTTTTCGCTCTTCACAAAAATTTTATATACAAACATCTTTGTATTTCGTATACGATATACAATATGTATTAGAATACAACTTGTTTGTAAAAAAATACAAGTAACATTCTGAAGAGAATTTCATTTTAATTTAACAAGGAAATATACAATGAAATGGACCGGCGTTTTCCCAGCAGCAACCACACAATTTGCTCCTGATCTTTCTATTGATATCAAAGCAACTCAAGATGTATTAGATGCACTTATTAAAGACGGTGTTCATGGTCTGGTGGTCATGGGCACTTGTGGTGAAAATAACTCTTTGGAACCAGAAGAAAAGATTCGCGTTCTTGAGGCAGCATGCGAAGTTGTCAACAAACGCGTTCCTATTATTGTTGGAATTTCTGAATTAACAACGGGACGTGGCGTTAAATTTGCCAAAGAAGCAACACGAATCGGTGCTGATTGTTTAATGGTATTGCCAGCAATGGTATATGTGCCAAAAGAAAACGAACTGGTTGCACATTTCAAAGAAATCGCCGCAGCTACGGATTTACCATTAATGCTTTACAATAATCCTAATGCCTATCGTGTGAATATTGGTGCGAATGTTTTATCGCAATTAACAGATGTTAAAAATATCGTTGCTGTTAAAGAAAGCTCTGCGGATACGAAACGTTACACAGATTTATATAATGAATTTGGCGATCGGTATTTAATGATGGCTGGTTTAGATGACGTGGCTTATGAAGGATTATTACTAGGTGCAAGAGGTTGGATTTCAGGTCTGACCAGTGCATTCCCACAAGAATCTGTAGCTTTAGTAGCTGCTTTAGAAAAAGGTGATTTAAAAACGGCTTTGGCAATTTATCGTTGGTTTATGCCTTTGTTACATTTGGATGCAGTGCATGATTTGGTTCAATGTATTAAACTTGCTGAACAAATTATGGGTCGTGGTAATGAACGTGTTCGTAAGCCACGTCATATTCTAGAAGGGGATCGTCGTAAAGAAATTATAGAGATGGTTGAAAAAGCAGCTCAAACACGTCCAACTTTATTATCAACTGCGGCTTAGGTTTATGTGAATCTGGGGTGAAAATCCCAGATGATGCTTATATTCTTTCCCTTATTTGAATTGAAAATTAATAATATGCAGCATACTTTTTTTTGTGTAGATGGCCATACAGCAGGAAATCCAGTACGATTGGTTGCGGGTGGTGCGCCCTTATTAAAAGGGAAAAATATGAGCGAGCGTAGGCAGGATTTTTTAAACCGTTTTGACTGGATCAGAACGGGATTATGTTTTGAACCTCGTGGGCATGACATGATGTCAGGCGGTTTTTTATATCCTCCTACACAAGAGGATACAGATGCTGGTATTTTATTTATTGAAACCAGTGGTTGTTTACCAATGTGCGGGCATGGAACAATTGGATTGGTCACTTTTGGGCTGGAACATGGATTGATACAACCCAGAACGCCTGGAAAATTAAAGCTGGAGGTTCCTGCGGGGATTATTGAAATTGATTATCAATATGTAGGTAATAAAATTACTGCTGTAACCATTCATAATATTCCTGCTTTTGTTGAGACAACTGGGATTATGATTGACGTGCCCGAACTTGGCTCTTTACAAGTAGACGTGGCCTATGGTGGAAATTTTTATGCAATTATTGAACCTCAGGGAAATTACCATAGTATCGATCAACTCGGTGCTGCAGCAATTTTGAAATATAGTCCGATTGTACGTACATTGATGCGTGAAGCCATTCAACCTGTACATCCTTTGGATCCAACAATTAAGGGGGTAAGCCATGTGTTATGGGCAGACCCTCAAACAGATCGTTTGCGTGGTCGTAATGCTGTGTTTTATGGAGATAAAGCTATTGATCGCAGTCCATGTGGCACAGGGACTTCGGCAAGAATAGCGCATTTATGGCATAAAAAACAACTTTCTGTGGGTGAGGCATTTACTCATGAAAGTTATATTCACAGTCAATTTATTGCAACGATTGCAGCAGAAACGGATATCAATGGAAAACCTGCTATTCTTCCTTTAATTCAAGGAAGTGCGATTTCAACAGGATTTAATACGATTTGGATTAACCAAGAAGATCCTTTTCATAAAGGCTTTCAAATCGTTTAATCACTTGGAACAATAATTATAGCTTCTGATATAAATCATATACCAGAAGCTTTTTTAATAAATTAGTCTATAAACTTACTGACGGCGTTTAATAATGCTTTTAAAGAAGAGCTTAAAATATCATTATCAATTGCAACGCCCCAAAAGCTTTCCCCCGTTTTATTAGAACATTTAATATAGCTGATAGAGCGACTATCGCTATTTTTGCCTAATGTATGTTCATTATATTCGACAATACGAAAATCCAAATGGGTTTTTTCTTTTAAAATTGCTGTTCCTGCAGATAATACGCCGTTTCCTTCACCTTCCATGGTGGTTTTTTTACCATGAATATTTAATGTCAATTTTAACTTAGTGTTGTTGGGTGTATTTTGTTCGACATTGAATTCTTGCAAAGTCAGTTTATTTTGTCCTGTTAATCCATAATGTTCACGGAAAATAGACCAGATTTCAGCAGGGGTTAATTCATGCCCTGATTGATCTGTTTTTTGTTGAACAACCGTGCTGAATTCACGTTGTAAATGGGGAGGAAGCTCAATTCCGTGATTTTGTTGTAAGATCCATGCAGCACCACTTTTTCCAGATTGGCTGTTGACACGAATAACCGCTTCATAGCTGCAGCCTAAATCAGCAGGATCAATTGGCAAATAAGGCATTTCCCAATAAGCATGATTTTGTTTTTGACGATTTTGAAATCCTTTTTTAATTGCATCTTGATGGCTGCCAGAAAAAGCACTAAAAACTAAATCCCCGACATAAGGATGTCTTGGATGGATGGGAAGTTCATTACATTCTTTGACGACTTCACCAATATGCTTGATGTCATGAAAATCTAAATTTGGGTGAATGCCTTGTGAATATAGATTTAATGCTAAGATAACCAAATCAGCATTACCCGTACGCTCACCATTTCCGAATAAACACCCTTCGACACGATCAGCACCCGCTAATAATGCAAGTTCCGCAGCGGCAATGCCTGTGCCTCTGTCATTATGAGGATGCACGCTGATGCAAATTTTATCTCTTTGTGAAAAATGCGTGCAAAAATATTCAATTTGATCGGCAAAGACATTCGGAGTACTGGCTTCTACAGAACTGGGTAAATTGATAATCATTGGTCTTTGCTCGGATGGCTTCCAAACATTTGCTACTGTTTCGCAAATACGAATTGCATAATCCATTTCAGCCAAAGAGAAATTTTCAGGAGAATATTCAAATGTCCAATGTGTTTCTGGGTTCTTAGCACAATATTCAACAACCAATTGAGTGGCTGTGGTTGCCATATCAATAATTTCATCTTGAGATTTATTGAACACAATTCGTCTGAAGATTTCTGCGATGGCGTTATAAACGTGAATAACAACTTTTTTTGCGCCTTTTAAGGATTCAAATGTGCGTTCGATTAGCTCTGGTCTGGCAGCGGTTAATACTTGAATAGTAACGTCATCAGGGATCATGTTGTTATCGATTAAATAACGAACAAAATTAAATTCTGTATCCGATGCGGATGGGAAGCCGACTTCAATATGTTTAAACCCACAATCAACCAATAATTTAAAAAAACGGATTTTACGATCATGATCCATTGGGTTAATCAAAGATTGATTGCCATCGCGCATATCCACTGCACACCAAATCGGGGCTTTTGTGATGGTTTTATTGGGCCATGTGCGTTCAGGAAACGGAAAAGCATTAAATGGACGATATTTTGTTTCTGGATTAGTCAACATTGGTTTTACCTTTTAAAATGTTTTTATATTTATGATGATTGAAATCAGTATAACTAAGATTCGTTTGTTTTGCTTTTGAAGCCCAGACATATTTTTGCTTGAAATGGACAATTTATTCTGTAATCGCTATTAAAATTGTAGTAAATTAATGTTGGTTTGTTAATATATAGTATCAATGGTGCGTTTATTTTGTCTCTTTTATCCGTTAAAGAATATCATTTTTTAAGCGAACATTTCGAAGATGATTTACATCGGCATGAATGTGTTCAGTTATTGGTGATTAAAAAAGGGCTTATTCGTGTTGAAACGCAGGCCAGCTGTTCGGTGGTGACTGAAAAAGACGGTATTTGGATTATTGCTGGGGCAACCCATAAACTGACGATGTTGAAGGACACGTCTTTATATAGTATTTATGTCGATCCGTTTGCGCGTGCAGATTTTCCTTATAAAACCCAAGTGGTTAATGTCTCACCGTTAATGCACGCTTTGATGCCGAATCTGGTAGGGATCGATAGCAATTATTTACCACATTCTATTGAGGAATGGACGATTGAGCTGTTTTTAAATGAGTTACGATCTTTGTCGGATTTATATGCATTTGAATTGCCTTATCCAAAAGACCCAGAGTATCAAATGATCTGTCATTATATTTCTGAAAATTTAGATTATCCATGGTCTGTAGCTGATTTCTCTAAACGCTTAAAAGTTAGTGATCGTACGGTAACACGTCAATTTTATAAACAAACAGGATTAAGTTTTATCGAATGGCTACGCAGAAAACGCATGCAAGTTGCTTTGGAGTTGTTGACCTCTGGCGAACCGATTACTCAAGTTGCGTTACAAGTGGGTTATGATAGTCCCAGTGCATTTACGACCGTGTTTAAGCAAAGGCTAGGATTTACGCCGAGGGACTATGTGAATAAGGTGATGGGTAAGGTTTGAAACAAATTAATTTTGAAAAAATATTTATCATCATATTGTTCATGAAGCTTTTCGTTTTCTTCAATTCTTCTACCAAGATAAATAAAATCCATTATATCTTTAAAATCCTTTTCTTCTAAGGTAGTGTCGAGTTTATTACTTTCTTTTAAGTAAAGTTGTTTTGCATCTTCAAAATTTGTATAACGTTGACCTTCTTTTTCAATAATTCCTGAAATTTTTTCTATTTTTTCCAAACATAAAACGTACATATTTTTAGGTGCATTAGAAATAGTTTCTTCTGCTATGGTATTTCCACACTTTTTTTAAGTTGATTAATGCTTTCTTGTGTATAGCATGGGCACTTCTCTAAGTGATTTCTTTGTTCTTCAAGCCATTCTAAAGCTTTTTCTTTATTAAAATTTTTACATAAAATTAAGCATAGTTTATCAATAACTGCTATATTGTTTTTATCTTCTTCATATTCATATAAATAGTTTAAAACAATAAATCTTAACATTGGTGGTAGAATAGAAAATATACTTATTACTGTTAGATTAGAGCCAAATTTATGTTTTCGGAAATATAAAATAAAAATTACAGCATATAAATTTAATAGTGCCTTATTTATATTTTCAACATCTTTTTCTGAAACTTCTCCTGTAAATTGTGTATGAGTACAATCATTGTGTATGAGTACAATCATTCCCGAATTTTCGTATTTCTTCAATAGAGTTGGCTAATAAACCATTTTGTAAGTTAAGTTCTTTGATTTGATTTTTAATTGTTTTATATCCAAGGGAAACGTCTTCTTTTTGTGGTATATCAAGTATTTTTCTTATACAGATTTCAGCATATTTTCGAGTTATTACAATTTTACTTTCATTTGTTGCATTTGAATAAAAAATATCATGTATTGCACGTTCTATTAACCCCTTATAATCTTGCTGATTAAATTTCATTAGCCTTGCCTTTATAATTAAAAAATACATACTTTACATAAAATATGCTGTTAAATAATATTACAAAAACGAAATAGGATCAATATCAATATCAATTTTAACGCTTTTCTTGGCTTTTACGCTGGATAACCATTGGTGCAAAATAGGTTGAATAGCAATATGTTTTTGGGTTCTGAGCAATAACCGTTGTCGATAGCGATTTCTCAACAAAGCCAAAGGAGCAGGGGCAGGGCCCAGAACAATGACTCCTTCCATTTGAGGGGCATTTTGTCCAAGCTCATACGCGATTTGCATGGCTTCATCATTCGTATCGGCACTAACAATAATCGCAGCCAAGCGACCATAAGGAGGCCAAAAGCCCATTTGTCGTTCGGCGGCTTCTTGTAGCATAAATTCGTTAAAATCGCCTTTAACTAGAGTTTCCATAACAGGATGATCGGCTAAATAACTTTGCAACATGACGATCCCAGTAGATTGCGCGCGTCCAGCACGTCCGCCGACTTGATGTAATAATTGTAATGTTTTTTCCGAGGCTCTTAAATCTGCGCCACTTAACCCAAGGTCGGCATCAATAACACCTACCAATGTTAGAAACGGAAAATGCCATCCTTTGGCAACAATTTGGGTGCCGATAATAAGATTGACTTCTTTCTGGTCAATTTGACGAATAGCTTCAGCGGTGGCTTTGGGGCTGGTTAAATTATCACTCGACATAACCAAGATTTTGGCATCAGGGAACGTGGCACGAGCTTCTTCGGTAATACGTTCTATGCCTGGACCAATTGGAACCATACTATCTGGAGCGGCACAATGAGGACACTCTTTGGGAATGGGAATAAAATACTCACAATGATGGCATACTAATCGTTGAGTGCTGCGATGTTCCACCAACCAAGCGGAGCAGTGAGGGCATTCCAAACGGTGACCACAAGCCCGACAAAGTGTCAAAGGAGCATAACCACGACGATTAAGAAAAAATAAAACTTGCTCGCCTTTTCCCAATCGTTGTTGAGTGGCTGTAATGAGAGGAGGGGATAGGAACAATCCTCTATGCGGTGGGGTTGCGCGTAAATCGATGATTTGCACATCGGGCATTAATGCCCCTCCATGACGTGCAGTCAAGGTTAAATGATGGTATTTACCATGATAGGCGTTGGTTAGGGTTTCAAGAGAAGGTGTAGCAGAAACGAGAACTACTGGGCAATTGGATAATCTGGCACGGACAATCGCCATGTCTCTGGCATGATAAATGATGCCTTCCTCTTGTTTAAAGGAGGTTTCATGTTCTTCATCAATAATAATTAATCCCAAATGGGTAAAGGGGAGAAATAAAGCAGACCTTGCCCCAACAAGAACAGATACTTCATTGTTAATCACAGCTTGCCAGGTTAATTTGCGTTGCTTATTGGTTAAATCAGAATGCCACAGCGCGGGTTTAACTCCAAAACGTTTTTCAAAGCGTTCTACCCATTGTGAAGATAACGCGATTTCGGGAAGTAGAATTAAAACTTGATGATTTTGTTTAATACAGGTTGCAATGGCTTGCATATAGACTTCGGTTTTTCCTGATCCGGTTACCCCTTGTAACAAAGTGACAGAGAATTTTTTATCTTCTACTTTGTTACTTAGGAAATCAGCAGCTTCTTGTTGTTCATCGGATAATAAAGGGATATGAAATGAGGGATTAGGCTCTAAAAAAGGAGAATGGTGGGGTAATAATCTTTCTTCAAGAACACCCAATTTGGCAAGACCTTGAATAACGCTGGAACTGACTTGCAATGCATCTATTAAAAAGCCAGTGGTAAAGGGAGTTTCTTTGTCCTTTAGAAACTGAATAATTTTCTCACGGGCAGGGGTCATACGGAGTGTATTGGTTTGAATATCTGATAAAATCCAGCCAGTTTTGGGAGTGTTGGTGGAGGCATAGGTTTGAATGCCTCGTAATGCAATGGCTAAAACGAGTCCTGATGGAGAAAGTGTGTAAGCGGCAACCCAATCTATAAATTCCAATAGTATAGAAGGCAAAGGAGGAATGGGTAAAACAGATAAAATAGGCTTTATTTTCTTTATTTTTTTTGGTTCGCTTTCAGGTAAAGCAATTCCTTTTGGTAAAATATGTTTTTCCCAAATAACGCCAATTTCTTCCCGATTAGCCAAAGGAACCATGACAATAGTACCCGGTAGTAGCGTTTCATATTCGAGCTCTAAAGGTAATTGATAATAAAATGGTTCTTTGAAAGGATAAGTCAATAATACTGGAAGAATGGGAGAAGAGGACATAATATTTTACGTATTTCAATGGAAGATAAATTGAATATGATAAGTTATAACATTACAGTCAATTTAAATAGATAGAATTGGTATATGATAGGATCATAAGAGATAAAGAGAGTATATTTTGTTTATTTAGATAAATATGCCCATCAATGGCAAAGCGATGGTAAGGATAAGCTATATTTTTATTGTGACGAATATTGTCTTTTTTGGAATTCTATTGCCATTGCTGGGGATTTGGAAAAAATTGTGACTTCATTTAAAAAAATGCGCATTCTTTCCGCTACGCTTGAGGACATTGTGAATAATAATTTAATAACTTATATTGATATAGTAAAAGAATATCATGATGTGACAAAGAAAACGACTTACTATTTATCTCAAAACAAAATAATAATTATATTTTATTGAGATAAAATAGATATTTATTTAAAATTTATTGGTTATCTACTTTTTTCTCAGTCATTAAAATTGCTGGAACTGTTAATTTTTTACAATCATTGAGAGTAATGATGATATGTTTGCCATAATATTCTGCAATAAATATATCTTCTAATTTTAAATTATTCTGTTCTAATAAATGGTTAACATAATCATCATCCTTTTCCAGTAATACCAACGGTAATCGTTGGATTTCCCCCCTGAGGATCAATATTACTGAAGGTTCATTTTGATCTTTTTCGATAATAGTTAATTGCCCATTAGGTTCTAATTGAGCATAATGAATCTCTTGAATTGAGCCTATGCCTCGAGAATGTAAAATAGATAAAAGGTTGATAATATCAATTTTGTTTTGTTTATTATTAATTGTATCGACTTTTAATTGACCATCTTTGACAATAACAATCGGATCGCCCAAGGTGAAAGAACGAAACATCTCAAATTCCTTAGCAACTTTGTTAAGTAAGTGCATTAATAGCGTGCCAATAATTAATACAATAACATAGGTATGTAGTGGAATGGTATCGCTGTAAATAACACCACCGATAATGCCACCAAGAATAAAGTTACCAATTAAGTCAATTGGTGTCATTTGAGAGATTTGAGTTTTACCCGAAAGATTAAAATAACAAATGACAATAATAAATCCAAGTATAAATTTAAGGAAAACCAACGCAAAATATGTCATCAAAGCCTCTTTATTATCAAGACAATACTCAATTTAATTTATAAACTAACAGATAAGCAATTTATGAAAAGTTATTTCTAAGTTATACCAAATAGTTAGATAAGACGAATTATATATTTTAAAAGGAATAAGTTTTATGATTAAAAATATCTTAACAATTGCAGGTACAGACCCTAGTGGTGGTGCAGGTATTCAAGCAGATATTAAAACTTTTTCTGCACTTGGAACTTATGCAATGTCTGTGATTACAGCTGTGGTTGCTCAAAATACACAAGGGGTTAGGTCGTATCGAACCATAGATGCAAATTTCGTTGGTGATCAAATAGATGCTGTGTTTGACGATATTATCGTAGATGCTGTAAAAATCGGAATGTTGGCGAATGCTGAAATTGTTCAAGTTGTGGCTTCTAAATTAAAACAATATCATGTTAAAAACGTGGTATTAGACCCCGTTATGGTGGCAAAAAGTGGTGATCCCTTGATTGATGAAACGGCTGTTTTGGCTATCAAAGAGATTTTATTACCTCAAGTCACAATAGTGACCCCAAATATCCCAGAAGCTTGTGTTTTATTAAATAAAAAAGAGCCAATTCCCATAGAAGATATGGAACAAGAAGCAAAAACATTGTTACAATTAAAACCTCAATGGGTTTTGTTAAAGGGCGGACATTTAACAGGTACTATTTGTCGTGATGTATTATGTAATTCACAAGAAACACACGAATTTGTGGGTGATCGAATTATCACGAAAAATGACCATGGGACTGGATGCACGTTGTCCTCGGCTATTACCGCTTTGCTACCTTTGATGAATGTCCCTCAAGCGGTTGAAAAAGCAAAAGGATTTTTGGAATGTGCATTAAAATCAAGTAATCAATTATCTGTTGGACATGGACACGGTCCATTACATCATTTTTGTAATTTATGGAATCAATAATATATTTAATTATGGATCAAGGTAAGTTGAATGTTGGCTTTTGAGTTACTACAACAGTTCTTGGGATGGATGAAACATAGCCGCAGGGCTTCTGAACATAGTTTAATAGCGTATCAACAAGATTTAACACGATTTTTAGGGTTTTTAACACAGCATGTGGGTGAAGACCCCACCAAAAATACTTTATCAAAAATATCTCATAAAGACTTGCGTTCTTGGCTGGCTCATGAAAACGAAAAAGCACTAAATAATCCGCGTTTAGGGCATGGGAGACATACTCAAGATGCCGCTATTCGCACACGTCGCCGTCGTTTGTCTGCCCTCAAATCATTTTATCTCTATCTTGCATTGTATCATCAGGTTGAGAATAGTGCGGCGACGTTACTTAGTACGCCAAAGACAAAACAAACTTTGCCTCATCCTTTATCCCAAGAGGAGGCCATGACACTTGCCAAAGATATTGCGATTTTAGATCAATCTCCAACCGCTCAACACAGAGATATCGCATTATTTACGTTGCTATATGGTTGTGGGCTACGCTTATCAGAAGCGTTGGGACTGGATTGGGTTGATATACATCATGCGAGACTTGATGTAGAAGGGGGAGTATTGCGTGTTATCGGTAAAGGGAATAAAGAACGTCTAATTCCTATTTTACCGATGGTTGCAGAAGCCTTGCTGCAATGGAAAAAACATTACCCAGGAATTGCTGAGGGTAAAAATCCTGTATTTATTGGATTACGAGGTAAGCGGCTTAATCCTTCGATTGCACAAAAAACAATGCGAGACTATCGCCGTATGATGGGATTATCGGAATTGGCGACACCTCACGCATTACGCCATTCTTTTGCTACGCATATTATGCAAAATGGCGGAGACCTTAGAACAATTCAAACTTTACTGGGTCATGCAAGCCTTTCAACAACACAAAAATACACATTGATGGACGAAGCTCATTTGTTAAAAATATGGAAAAATGCACATCCCCGCGCACGTCAGGACAAATAATATGAAAAAATCTTTGATATTGTACCTGTTAAGCCTATTTATATTATTTCTCTGTGCCGTTCCATCCCATGTGCAAGCTCAAAGCTCCTGTGATTATGAAAAATTGGGACAGGTGCCTTTGCAAGATGTTGGTGGATTTTTATTAATAACCGTGAACATCAATGGTCATCCATTCAATATGGTGGTGGATACTGGTTCAGAAGGCAGTTTGATTTCTCCAGAAGGGGCAAAATTATTAAATCTTCCCATTGACCCCAATCGTCAAACGGTGGTTCAAGGTCCCAGAGGTGGGCAAGAGCTTGTTAAGAACGTGTTTATTCGACAAATGAAATTGGGGCAATTAACCGTTGGTCCTTTGTCAGTGCCTTTGGGAAATTTACCAACTTCCCCTAGGTTGGATATTCCAGTTATTGGTTTAATTGGTGGGGATATATTATCGCATTTTGATTTAGATTTTAATATCAAATCTGGAATATTGTCTTTTTGGAATATTCAATCTTATTCTATGTTATGCCATGTTCCTCCTTTTTGGGGGGATCAAATGCAGTCCGTGCCATTGAAAATGGTCGGTCATCGTCCTTTTGTGGTTGTTAAAGTGGATAATAACCCTTTGATAGCACTATTAGATAGTGGTGCGCGCTCTCGGATTGTCAAATTTGAAACTGCTATAAAAATTGGTGTTCCATATCATATTTTAACCCAAGATCCGGGCGGTATTGCAAGTGGCGTGGATATGCGCAGCACGCGATATTACTGGCATAAATTTAAAACATTTCAGTTGGGACAAGATATAGAGCATAATCCAATCTTAACCGTTTCTCCACTTCAAGATTCAACAAATATGCTGATTGGTTCAGACTGGTTCGCAAGTCGTCATGTTTGGGTATCTTATTCCCGTCATAGGCTGTTTTTTATGAATAATGGGATTAAGGGGAAATGAAATATTAGTCTTTCATTTGACGGTTATGAAGCCACAAAGCAACAATAAAAATAAGTGAAAAGAAAATAAGCTCAGCTATTCTTAACTCATGAAAAACAAATTTATTAATATTAAAAGCTGTATTGGTTTGAGCAAGATATAATGCAAAAGGTGCGCTAATTCCTAGAGAGAATATAGCTAGTTTACAGAGTTGATAAAGCTTTTTGATATTTTCTTTTTGTTCGGAAAATTTTAGGTTTCGTTGATAGTGTCTGTATTTCAAATAAAGATAGATTAACCCAAGAATAGAGCCGATATATTGTAAAAATTTATATATTCGTAACTCTTGTGTATCTGTTATGATACTCATTAAATTATATTGTAAGAAGTCGATACTCCTAACAAAGCTACCTGTTTCATGGGTAAAACCATCCCAAAGAATATGCGTGGCAGCACCAATAAATAGAGAACAAGCAATGACGATACAGTTTATAACATTCCATTGCTTATTGGGTTCAATAGGTATGGGTAGTATTTTGCTTAAACTCCTCGAAAGGATTGAAATAACAATAAAAAGCACGATACATAAAGGAAATGCAGTATAAAACCAGCTTATAAAATGATGCGCTCTTGTAGCTAGTTTAAATAAACCAACAGAATAAAACAGGTCAGGGGATATGCTGCCGATTACCAAAGCTGGCAAATCTAGGAATTTTCCCATTCTAGATTGTTTCAATGGAAACACAATGGCTGGATGAGAAAATGTCCAAGGCATTGTGAAGACCTATATTCTTTTATTAGGTAGTAATACAAAGATAAACGCACTAATAACCGTTATGATTCCAAGATATAACCATGTAAAGTGAAAATGTATGGCTGGTAAGGCATGAAGGTGAACAGTCTCATCCAACGTTAATAAAATAGCAGAAATTGCAACACCAGAAGCCATTGAAACTTGCATCACAGTTGATAATAAACAGCTGCCTGCGGGTTGTCTTTTGGGGGATAAGTCCAAAACTGTTACCGTATTCATGGCGGTAAATTGCATTGAATTTACAAAGCCTGTGATAAACATTAGTGTAGAGATCAAAATCCATCCAGAATGCTCATTAACCAAGCAGTAAGATACATAAGATGCACTCAGAACAAGGGTATTTATAAATAGAAAATTACGGTATCCCATCAATTTGATTGCTTTTGAAACAAAAGGTTTTGCAACCATCGCAGCAACAGCCAAAGGTAACATTGCCATACCACAGGCAACAGGGGATAACCCTAATAATCGTTGTAACATCAAAGGGATCATGAACGGCACCGCGCCACACCCCAGACGAGCAACTAAATTTCCCAGAATTCCAATTGAAAAACTTTTAATTTTAAAGAGTTTTGGGCTAAATAAAGGGTAATCATGGTATAAAGACCTAACCCAATAGGCAGCAAGTAATATGAGTCCAACACAAAAAATAAGCGAAGGGGTCGTATAAGCTGTTGTTTCACTATATAGACTGAGCGCATAGGTTAGCAATGCAATTCCAGATGCGAATATCAAATATCCCCATCTATCGATGCTTACGGCTTTATCACTCTGAGTGGGGAAATGTTTAAGTGCAAAATAAATACCAGCCAATCCAAATGGAATATTGATAAAGAAAATGACAGACCAATTTAAATATGAAGCAATAATCCCCCCCACAATGGGACCAATTAATGGTCCCATAAGCCCAGGGATCGTTACCATACTCAACGCTTTTATTAATTGGTCTTTGGGAAATGTTTGTATAACCGCCAATCGTCCGACGGGCAACATTAATGCCCCACCTATACCTTGAACAACTCTGGCGGCTAATAATTCATTCATGGTGCTTGAAATGCCACACAGCAACGAACCAAGTGTAAAAATGGATAAAGCAACACAAAATATTATTCGGCAGCTATATTTTTCACATAAAACGCCTGTCAACGGAATAAATAAAGAATTCGCAATCATGTAGAAAATAATAATATTCTTTGTGGTTGCTAATGGCGAGTGAAAAATAGTCGATAAATAAGGGATAATCGTGTTGACGGATGTTGTATCCAAGGATGCCATAAAAAAAGCAATCGCCGCAACAATCGGTAACAGAGTTTTTTGTTTATCTTGGTTAATAGCGTTCATGACGATGCGAATAAATTCATTTAGTGTGATTGATTTAGACGATTAAATTATTGTCGTAGTAATTATAATTTATGGCTTTTATATGCATTTTTAATACAGAAAAAACTTATTATAACCCAAAATAAATGTTTATGTTGTGAAAAGTAAATCATATTTTATGTTATAAATTGATATTATTTGCAGCTTGGATCATAGTCATTTAAAATAAATTGTTCATTAATCGAAGAAGAGTAAACAGCGTATGAACCGTACCATCACGTTAATACCCGAAAGTGGATTACAATTTTGGCCTGTATTATTTTCAACAGAACCAATTAAAAATATTCGATGCTGGTTTTGGGAAGAACGTAATGGTGAATATGAAGATGGCAGCCCACGTTATATCTTGCATGCTTTGGAAGAAGATGCAGAAACAGGGGTTATCAAAGATCCCGTAACAAAACGCGTTCCGCCCGAAGAGCAGATTTACGATGTTTCTTGGAAGTCTGTTGTTCAATTCTTACAAAAACAGTGGTTGCCTTTACCTTTTTTTGCATTACTTTCCATAGAACAAGGCGGAAATAATATATTTCGTAAAGGGCCTGGAAATTGGGTTCGTGGTCGTTTTTCAGAAATAGAAGAGGGGAAAATCCATCTTGATTTGGTTTTTGATACAAGTCTAGAAGAGCTGCAAGAGGATGGGGTTTATAATGCGCCAACTTTTGAAGATAGCCAACGACAAGATCATTTTAAATTTGCTTCGTCCTTACAAGATATAGCTTGGTTTTTGAACGAAGCTTGGGTGGGTGATTGGTTACTCAAAATTCAACAAGAGGTTCAAAGTAAAAACGAGCAAAAAATAGTTGCAGATCATCAATATTACTGTTGGCATTACGCTGTTTATCAAACTTTTCTGCATATTTTACAAGCTGTTCAGCAAATGCCGACTATTCATTTATTGGATGGGAATACAGAAAAAAACATTCAAAATGTCGTTGAAGTCGATTTGGTTTTAGATTTAGGAAATTCACGCAGTTGTGGAATTTTGATCGAAGATCATTTGGGACAAGATCTTAATTTTTCCAATAGTTATCCTTTGGTGCTCAGAGATTTATCACGACCTTATTTAGAATATAACCAACCATTTCCAAGTTGCATTGAATTTGCGAAAGCAAATTTCGGTAATGATTTGCTTTCTCGTCGCTCTGGACGAAGCAAAGCATTCTTTTGGCCTAGCCCTGTCAGAGTTGGGTTTGAGGCTGCTCATTTGGCGGGGATGCGTATTGGGAACGAGGGCTTAACAGGGCTTTCTTCACCTAAACGCTACATATGGGACAGTCGCTTATCCTTACAAAGTTGGCGATATAACAGCCGTTCTATTAGCGATGGGGGTCGAATTGTTGATCCGCCAGTTAATGGTGCGTTTATGGCGATGATTTCTCCTGAAGGACGTGTTTTGTCGGATGAAGAACGTTCATCAGGGGAGAATATTACCACACAACCGAATTTTTCTCGCAGTTCACTCTTTACGTTTATGTTTGTAGAAATTTTAATGCAAGCCCGTTTGCAAATGAATTCTCCTCAAAACAGAGAACAACGCCAAGATAAAACATTAATGCGCAGGTTGCGGTCTATTGTCTTAACAATGCCACCTGGAATGCCTGTAGCAGAACAGAAAATTTTACAAAATAGAACCAAAGCAGCGATTGATTTATGTTGGAAAATGCTTGGGCTATCATGGAATATACGCCCTCAATTACAATGCCGTTTGGATGAAGCTACAGCGACACAGATTGTCTGGCTCTATAATGAGATTACAGAACGTTTGGGCGGAAATGTGGATGAATTTATGCGGTTACATGGTCGCTTGCGTCCTAATCAAGATCGTAAAGAACAGCTTGAACCATCGATTAGAGTAGCTAGCTTGGATATTGGTGGTGGAACGACTGATTTGATGATTAGCTCTTATACGGTTCCTTCTGGAGAAACCATTTGCCCCAAACAAGAATTTCGTGAAAGTTTCAAAATCGCGGGTGATGATATTTTGGAACATTTAATTACCAATGTTGTGTTACCTCCTTTGGCAGAAGCGTTACAACAATCAGGTGTGCAAGATACTCAAGCATTATTCAGCCGCATGATCGGTCAAGATTGGGGTGGGCAGTCTGAACAAGAGCGTCATTTAAGAAAATTATTTGTTAGCACGATTTTAGAACCGATTGCGATTGCGGTTTTAAAAGAATATGAAGCAGTGACTGATCGTAGTCTCGAAGGGTTAATACCTTTTTATGTTAAAGATGTTTTGGGACAGGACAAAGAAAATATTTATCGTTCAGCCAGTTATATTCATCACCAAGCAGAACAAGTTGGGGCTAAAGATTTTAATATTGCTGATGTTAAGATTGCGATTAAAGTCAAAGATATTGAGGCTTCTATTTCCCATGTCATGGGTGAGGTGATTTCTAATTTATGTGAAGCCATTTGGACATATAATTGTGATGTTTTATTGGTTTCAGGACGACCTTCAAGATTTAGACGTATTGTGGATATGATTAAAGCAGCGATGCCAGTGCCTCCACATCGTATTGTTGGTATGTATCATTATCGTGTTGGGGCTTATTATGCGTTTCGTGATGCAAGAAACAGAATTAGCGATCCTAAAACAACCGTTGTGGTTGGTGCGTCACTTTGCTTGCAAGCCGAGGGAAAATTACAAAATTTCGTTTTAAGAACAC
Organism: Commensalibacter nepenthis; assembly: GCF_029953305.1. Lineage (NCBI taxonomy): Bacteria > Pseudomonadati > Pseudomonadota > Alphaproteobacteria > Acetobacterales > Acetobacteraceae > Commensalibacter > Commensalibacter nepenthis. The sequence continues at coordinate 2,260,424 of NZ_JASBAN010000001.1, forward strand.
GAGATTTAAAAATGTATTCGACAGCACGCTTTATTGGTCGCCTTGAAAAGAATGGTCAATTACGTCATAAAAATGTTTGGCTTGCTAATATTGATTTAGAGGGGCAGTCATCTGAAGATGTTGGTTTTACTATTCATGATTTTGAAAATACAACACGTATTGGGTTTAGGCAACTTGGTATAGAACGTTGGCCAGCTTCACCTTTATATACATTAGAATTTGGAAATTTTCCTGGATTTAATAAAGTATCTTTACCTTTAACGGTTAAAATCGTGCGACAAGATATTGATCTTGATAAAGAACAAGCACAGAATGATTATTCTGGTAGAGAGCAATTTAAAATTGCAGAAGTCACAGACAAAAAAAATGAGCAATATCCACCTCGAATTTTATCCTTAAGATTGCAAACGATGCAAAATGTTGAAGGATATTGGCGGGATACGGGTCGCTTTACGTTAGCTTAAAGAAAGAAATGATTAAAATGGTTGAAGATAATCAAATAATGATCAAAACACTGCAAGCGCGTACAGGGGATGTTTTAAAAGCATCTGGTCAAGCTTTATCTTGGTTTAATGATAATCCTATTGCGGTCAAAGGAGACGGTGAACGTCTTCAAACGACGTTGCGACGGTTTCGCAGGCAAGCACGCCAATTAAATCGTGCTGCTAATCAACCACCAGCTATTGCTGTGTTTGGGGCTTCACAATCTGGAAAGTCTTATTTGGTATCCAGTCTGGCAACCAAACCAGGGGAAACTTTAGAAGCTTATTATCAAGGGGAAAAACTCAACTTCCTGCAAGACATGAACCCTCAAGGGGGGAATGAATCAACAGGATTAGTTTCTCGCTTTACCACGCGAACCCCACAGGTTATTCAAGAAAATATGCCTGTGCCTTTACGTTTATTATCCGCAGCAGATATCATTAAAATTCTGACCAATACGTCTCTAGAAGACTTTAAGGTCAAAGAGTTATCGATGGAAGATAAACAGATTGATGCTTTATTTGAAGCAGCTGGAGCAAGCGCAAATACCGTTAATCCTATTATCGATTTGGATGATATTGAAGGGTTAATGGAATATTTACAGGCTTTATATCCTGATTATCAACGTTTGGAAAAATTAGGGGATGGCTATTGGGATAAGTTGAAAATGCTGGTTCCATATTTACCCGCCAGTGAATCTGTCAGTTTGTTCTCTCCTTTATGGAATGGTTTGCCTCAGTTTACAAATCTAGCACGCTCATTATTTGTAACGTTGGAGCAATTAGGGCAACCAGATTTTGTTTATTGTGCAACCGATGCGTTGCGCCCCAGAGAAAGAAGTATCCTAAATGTAGAAGCCTTATTTACATTAGGACAACCCGATCATGGCGACAGTGTTGCATTATTAACCCCAGATCAAAAAACAGTTACCATTAATCGTTCTATTGTTACCGCATTAACCGCAGAGATTACTATTCCAGTAGGTGAAGCTCCTTGGGCATTTTTAGAGGAAACGGATTTATTGGATTTTCCTGGAGCTAGGTCTCGTGAAATTATTTATGACCCACAGGATTTCCTACAGACACCAGAGGCGTTGGGACGGTTATTTTTAAGAGGAAAAGTTGCTTATTTATTCCAACGTTATGAAGCAGAGCGAGAAATTTCGGCAATGCTTTTATGTATTGGAGATTCGATACAAAGTGTGTCCACGTTGCCAGGGATGATTGATGGATGGATCAAAAGCAGTATTGGTGCCACATCCGCTGATAGAGCAAAACAACGAGATAATTTATTTATCGTTCTGACAAAATTTGACCGAGAATTTGAACAAAAAGATGGTGATGCGCCTTCATCTGGCTTTCGTTGGACAGCAAGAATTAATGCCAGTCTATTAGATTTTTTTAAAACAAGCAGTTGGGTCGAAGATTGGAAAAACCAACAACCTTTTAATAATGTATATTGGTTACGTAGTCCTGCAATTAAATTTCCTGCTGTTATGGATTATGAACAACAAAATGCTGTGCAAAAGGAAGCTGGAATTGCTTCTAGGTCTCAATCATTAGTTGATACAATGAGACAAGCTTATTTATCGAATAATTCTATTCAACGTTACGTTGCCAATCCTCAAGAAGCTTGGGAAGCAGTATTAAAACCAAATGATGGGGGGATTACTTATTTGGCTCAAGCTTTAAGTCAGGTTTGTGATGGTCGGTTAAAATACGAGCAAATCTCAGCACAATTAGAGCAATTTTGTGCCAATTTATCAAGGTTTATCGCGCCTTATTACCATAGTGATAATAAAGACGAAGCAATTAAAAAAGCATCTTTAGAAGCACAAAATATTGCACGTTCTTTGATGAAATGTGTGGCAGCACAAATGTTTGGTCCATTATTATCATGTTTGCAAGTTACACGCGATCAAATGATTGAAGCGTGGCGCAGTCTGGAAACGCAATCCAGCAATCAAAGATTCTTGATGGGCAGAGCCAGCGATGTCGATAGCTTATTTCAAGATATGTTCCCTGATGCCACAGAAGAAAACAACTCTCAACAATCTGTTGGTGAGGAACAAGAGATCGCGAGAGATCGGCATGAACAATATGCAGAGCTTGCGTTGTCAAAATGGAATAATGTGATGGAACATTTTGCTGGGCAAGAACATGTAGCAGAAACTTATTTTGTTCCATCAGAGCAATTGATCGCTTTAACAACAGAGTTTGCATTATTGTCCCAAAGATTAAATTTGCGTGATCGCTTGGCTGAAAAATTAAGGAAAAATGCTGCCCTGACAGGCAGTGCGTCTTTGAGAGGGGAAACACAAGCATTATTGGCAGAAATAGAAATTGGTAATTTTGTCAATTGGTTAGGCTATTTTGATGTTCCTGTTGAACAACGTCCGATGACCCGAGGCTTAAAAGGTGAGTATGTTTTTACTCCAAAAGAAGAGCTTACGGAAATATTGGTATTACCAGAACAACCGACACCTTATAATGAACGGTTTGTTCGGGATTGGATTTCTGCATTGGTGCAAATTTTTGAAGAAAATGCTGGGGCTTCTGAACTTAATGGTGTTGATCCAGCCGCAAATGCGTTACTAGGTCGAATTATTTCTGAATTGGAGCATAAAGAAAAATGAGTTCTCAATTAAAAATTCTTGCAGCAGCACCAGGGGAAGCAGTTATTGTTGTTGTTGGACAAGCAGCACAGTATGGCACTGTTTTAACTATCTCATTTCCTCAATTTTCATCTATTGCTTCACAAAAAGTCTTACAACAATTCGTTGAAGGCGATAATCTTTTATTAACGATCGATGCTGATAGTTTAGGGGATATTTTAGAACCAGATAGTCCTTATCAAATAAAAATTCCTGAATTAGATTGTTTGGCAACAGTAATTTGGCCAGAAATTATCGGTAAAAGAGGGAATAGTAAAGGCGTTATTAATACTGCTTCGAATCCTTTGAAAACAACGCAGATTATTAAAGAACAAGAAAAAATTGAAGAGCCAGACATTCTTCCACAGGAAGATCAACCTGAACCTTCAGAACCTATCGTTGAAGAAGAAGCGCCTTTAATTCATGAAGAGCCCAAGAAATCAACCTCTAAGCAGATCATTGCAGCAATCATAACAATCATTGTGATTACTGGTGCTGGTGGAGGGATTTGGTATATGAAACATCAACAATCTCAGCCTGAAGTTAAGAAAGAACAAGTTGTTAAGAAAGAAGAACCTAAAAAAGAACAACCTAAGGTACCAGAAGTTGCTAAAACACAACCTCCAGCCCCACCACCTAAACCAGAACCCTCATTGGCTGAAACATTACAAAAAATGCCTGTGCCTGATGTGATTAATAAAGCACCAAATACAGCAATGATTACCAAAGAAGGGGAACGTCGTCTGGCAGTAAAGCAATATGATGATGGGGTATTATTGTTGGAAAATGCTGCTTCTAAAGGTGATACTGTTGCGATGTTGAAACTAGGTTTACTTTACAGCCCTGTTGATTTCAAAGAAGGTGGTGCTATTCCAAGTCCAGATATGAGAGAAGCCGCAAGATATTTCCAAAAAGCTGTCGAAAATGGATCAAAAGAAGCAGCAGCCCCCAGAGCAGCCTTGAAAGAGTGGCTGATCAAAAAAGCAGAGAGTGGTGATGATATGGCGCGTTTAACCATCAAGGATTTTTGGAAATGAAATTAGGTCATTTTCGTTTATTATTACAAACTAGTGTTGCGGTGATGGGTGTCTTTGCAGGCAGTTTATATGCAGTTGCTGAACCATCTTCTTCTGCATCAATATCGCCAACATTAAATAACAATGCTGCGCCAACAGTGCCTTTGTTAATGGAGGGAAAACATAGCCTTTATCAACGTGTGATTACGCGTCCAGGCGGTGTAATTTGCCCTGAACCTTCATCTGAAAATTCTAAACCTTTGGAAGGATTCAAAGTCTTTTATGTGTATCAACGTCATAAAGATGCACAAGGAAAAGAAGATTGGATACAAGTCGGTCTTGATACTCAAGGACATATAGCGGGATGGATACCAGCCGATAGATCTGTGAATTGGGCGCATACATTGGTGGGGGCGTTTACTAATCCAGCAGGCAGAGAGCGTTCTTTGTTCCTTAAAACAGAACAAGATGAAAAAGAATTAATTACAGATCCTAATATTGCACAAAAATCTAAGGAGTTAACTCAAGCTGCTTTGGCTGGTAATTCAGATAAAGTTGTGGCAATAGAGCCTGCAAATTACGTTGATATTACCAAGAATTTCTATTTATTACCTATCTTGAATGCTCAACAAATTGAACGCCCCAGTGGACCGCCTTTACGATTGCTTCATGTGATTTCTGCACCTTCACATTCGGGAAATCAAGTTAATGCATCGCCTGCGAATTTAAGGAATTTTAAAGCCAGTCTTGTCTTCGTGATGGATACAACAATCAGTATGGAACCTTATATTGAAGAAACTCAAAAAGCAGTTAAGTCGATTGTGAGTCGTATTCAAAATACTGCAGTTAAAGATAATTTTCGTTTTGGATTGGTCGCTTATCGTGACAGTTTAAAAGACAATCCTGAGTTGGAATATGAAACCAAAGTTTATGCTAAACCTGATTTTAGCAAACCTATCGATGTGATTAATGATTCGATTTCTATCGTTCACGATGCCAAAGTCTCCTCTAAATCCTTTGATGAAGATGCGATTGCAGGAATTAAAACGGCTTTGGATGAAGTAGATTGGAATCAATCAGCCGGACGTTACCTTATTTTGGTAACAGATGCAGGAGCCAGAGGGGCAGATCATCCCAATAGCATTACAAAATTGGGGATCGAAGAAATTCGCCAGCTTGCTGAATCAAAAGGGGTTGCGGTCTTTGTTGTTCATTTATTAACGCCATCGGGGCAAAAGAATAATGATCATCAAAAAGCTGAAAAGCAATATCGTGCTTTAAGTAAATATGGCACAGTAGGTTCTTTGTATTTCCCTGTCAAAGGGGGAACACCAGAGGCATTTGCTGAAGTAATTGAAAATTTATCAACTTCTTTGCTACAACAAGTTTCTAACACAACAGGGCGCCCTGTAGCTGGGTTAAATCCAGAAGGCAAGGATGCTAAACAGCAAGCAATGCAAAAGCAGTTGCAAGTTGTCAGTGAAGCTATGAAGTTAGCTTATGTGGGTAAAGAAGAAAAAACATCTGTTCCAGATGTTGTGTCCAGTTATACAACCGATAGAGATTTATCAAACCCAATGAAGAAATCTGTGGAGGTTCGTGTTTTATTAACGCGTAATCAACTTTCAGATTTAGCCCAAGCATTACAAATTATCCTCAAGACAGGATTGGCAGGGCGTACAGAACCACAAACCTTCTTTACGCAACTACGTTCTGCGTTTGCTGCTGCTGCCAGAGATCCTTCAAAAATTGCACAATCTCAGCAAATTGGAGGGATGCTTGGCGAGTATCTTCAAGATTTGCCTTATAAGTCTGATATTATGAATATTTCTGAAAAAGATTGGTTGGCAATGGGTGCCATTGCACAAAGAACCATTTTAAATAATGTTGAAAGTCGTTTGCGTCTTTATCAAGAATATCAAGCGCATCCTGATTTATGGGTTAATCTGAGTGGAAATAATGACCCAGGGGAAGCAGTATTCCCTGTTCCGCTTGAGGCTTTGCCTTAAAAATGTCAGAACCACAGCCAAAGGAAATATTTGTTCTTGAAAAAATATCCCGTCAGTTCTCTGGTGGGATTACGATAGAGATTGTTACCGCTAACATTCATTTGGGAGACAAGATTTTAATTTCTGGCCCATCTGGCTGTGGGAAAAGCACGACGCTTGGAATGTTGTCTTTGGCATTAAAACCAGATCGCGGTAAAAAATTTATTTGTAATCAAATTGATGTTCTAGAAAAGTGGAAACGGAATAAAAATGATGATTTAGCGATGTTAAGAGCCTCGTTATTTGGTTTTATTCCTCAAACTGCTGGCCTTATTCCTTTTTTAGCCATTCAAGAAAATATACAAATGCCCCAGCGGTTGATCGGTAAAAAAGATCAAGATTGGTTTTTCTATTTGGTGAACAGATTGGAAATACAATCCATTTTATCTCATAAACCTCATGAAGTATCCGTAGGTCAAAGGCAAAGAGTGGCTGTTGCACGCGCATTGATCAATCATCCTTTGATCGTTTTGGCAGACGAGCCAACCGCATCAGTACATCCATCTTTGGCGGAAGGAATATTGGAATTATTGATTGAAACCATTCAAGAAACAGGGGCTGCATTGATTATGACGTCTCATGACACAAAGAGAGTGTTGCAATATGGATTAACAGAATTTCCTTGTCAAATGGATCCTCAAAATCAAATTACTAGGCTGAGTTTATGAAGTATAAGTGTTTCCATGGGGCTTTGTCTGCCAAATTGGCTTGGAAAGATTTAAAAAGCGAACCAATTTTATCGTTGTGTTTAGTGCTTGGGATCGTGGCTGTGCTGGCACCATTAATTGTGATTGCTGGATTGCGTAGTGGTGTATTAACCAGCGTGCGACAAACATTGTTGGAAGACCCTCATGCCAGAGAAATCGTCAATATCTCTAATCGCAGTTTTACAGATCAAACATTAAAAGAATTATCAAATCGAAAAGATGTTGAGTTTCTGGCACCCAGAACAAGAACCCTTGCGGCGAGTTTGTTTATGGAAAAACAAAGTGATCTAGGAAGTGGTCGGCATATTATGTTAACGCCCACAATTAAGGGCGATCCATTATTAAAAGATATTCGCCCTTTTATTGAAAATAATCAGGATATTATTTTATCCTCTTCTGCGGCAAATCATTTGCATGTTCAAAAAGGAGATGAGATTACAGCCTATCTGAACCGTGTTTTGAATGGGGAAAAACAACAAGTAAAATTTTCTTTAAAAATAGTTGGTATTGCTGCACCTTCTATTACAGATCAAGATAGTGCTTATGTCAGTTTGCCATTAGCAGTAGGGATTGAAAATTATCAAGACGGTATTAAAAATTGGCCGTCACAATTACAAGCTTTACCTTTGCCTGCCCAACCCATTTATTCAGGTTTTCGTTTATATACACATAACATCAACGAGTTGCCTGCTCTAGATACTTACCTGCGTCAATCAGGGATAGATATTTTGTCCAAAGCAGGCGAGGTTGAAGGATTATTATCTTTAGACCAACGTTTGTCTTTATTATTTATCTGTGTCGCATCTCTTGGCGGGATTGGATTATGTATTTCTTTGGGGGCGGGCTTATGGGCAAATACAGAACGGAAAAGAAAATCATTGGCTTTATTACGATTTAATGGATTTAGTGCTTTTGATCTGATTTTATTCCCTTTGGTTCAGTCTGTTATTTTGGCTTTATCAGGAGCCATTATTGCATTGGGGGCGGCTTATGGAGCTGGTCAATTAATTAATATGTTATTTAGCTCTGTTTTACCCCAAAATCATGCGTTATTTTTATTAAATGGCTGGATTATTTGGGGTGCGCTGGGATTAACTGTCTTTGGTGGCGTTATTGTAAGTTTATTATCAGGAAATCGTGCGGCAAAAATACAACCTTGGGAAGGGGTCACTGCATTATGAAATTAATTATTTACGGTTTGGCATTTATAGGGGGATTAACCTCTTTATCTTCATATGCAGCAGACCCTTCATGGGCAAAGAATTTGATTGATCCTCATCCTTTACCAGATGATTTTACATTGCCGATGCCGTGTGGTGGGGCAATGGTATTTCGAGCTGTTGAAGTACCCTCAGAAGGAGGGGTTTTGGATGATATTCCTGTACAAATGGGACAAACAGGTACTGAACAAGGATATAGTAATTACATTCATCAATCCCCTTTATCAGCTCCATTCTCTTCTGCTAAAGCAGGAGTTAAAGTGTATTATATTGGAAAATATGATGTAACACGCAATCAATATGATGCTGTTATGAATAATGGCACTTGCCCCAAAGCCGAGCAAGCTGGGCAAAAAGCGATGAATAATGCCTCTTGGTTTGATGCGCAGGATTTCTCTAAAAAATGGTCTATATGGTTGCTACAAAATGCTAAAAATATTTTGCCAAAACGTGATAGCAGTTATGGGTTTGTTCGTCTACCCACAGAGTCTGAATGGTATTATGCTGCTCAAGGTGGAAATAAAGTTAGTAATACTGAGTTTTTAGAACCCACTTGGCCTATGCCCGAAGGAATAGAGCAATATGTGATGGCGGGCTCAGAACTGGCGAATGGGCAAGTGCAAGCTGTTGGAGCTATGAAACCCAACCCATTGGGATTGTACGATATGTTGGGTGAGGTCGGACAAATGATGCAGGATTATTATCATTTGAATAGAGTAGGGCGCTTGCATGGTCAAACAGGAGGAATTATCGTTAAAGGAGGAAATTATACCTTTAACCCTTCAGACTTAAATACTGCTTTGCGTGAAGAAATCCCTTTATATGATGCAAATAGCAATGAACCAACCAAACTAGCGACGATGGGGTTTAGGGTTGTGATTGCAGCCCCCAGCCTAGGAAGCCTACAAGAAACTAATCAAGCACAAAGCCAATTCAACGATTTATTACAAAAAGCAGAGAATATTTCTTCTGATACGCATCAATTAATTAGTAATTTAAAAAATCAAACAACAGATGCCGCCACCAAAGCAGGTTTAGATCGTATTTCAGCCCAACTTGATTCCGATGCCAGAGCTAGAAATGATGCACAAACTGCGACAATGCGGGCTCAGATTGAGGCTGCTTCTGCCTTGGCGATGAATATCTGGGAACATCAACATACGATTCAAATGCTGGAACAATCTTTATCAACTTTAAAAATGCTTAATGATAAGCAAAAATCTGGGATTACAGCCAATATCGATAATCATAAAAAGATCATGAAAAACTCTGTCGAGGGATATTTAGACCTTCTTCGACAAATTGCGGATGCATCCTCTGCGATTGATAAAACCAAACAATTCTCAATGGTTACTACTGCTTTTAAAACTAGGCAACTTGATAATTTGGCATTTTTTGCCGATCAAACACAAAATCTGCTCTCTACGCCAAAAAAACAATGGAGTGTCGATTATGTAACCAAGCAAATCAGTGCCATTCCAGCGACACAAGCACGAGATAAAGAATAGAGGGTCTTGTCGCAAATTTAATTATGTATTTTAGTATGATGTAGAAATGGAGTGAGTATTTATATTTTAGGAACGATTTATGTCTATTGGTATCTATAGCAAGCTTATATTAAGATCTAGGAATGATTTTAAAGGTCGTCATTTTAATGGATTGATGATTATCCAAGCGGTAAACTGGTATTTACGCTATTGTCTTAGCTATCGAGACATTGAGGAATTGTTTTTAGAACGTGGGATAAATGTAGATCATAGCACGTTAAATCGTTGGGTATTACGCTATGCACCACTATTAGAAAAACGTTTGAGAAGCTATAGAAAGCCCCATTGTGGTGAGGTGAGGATTGATGAAACCTATATCAAAGTAAAAGGTCAGCGGAAGTATCTATATAGAGCCATTGATAAGAATGGAACTGCTATTGATTTCTTATTAACAGCTAAAAGAAATATCACAGCAGCACAACGTTTCTTTAGAAAGGCGTTTAAAAAAGATGGTCTATTCGCTCCAACCCATATTGGAACAGATCAAGCCGCAACTTTTCCAAAGACCATACAGACCATGAAGAATGAGTATATCCTTCCCAATCACTGCGTTCATGAAACAAAAAAATCCTTACAACAGGGAATAGAAAATGATCATTTCAGGTTAAAGAGGGGTATACCAAGAAATGGCTGTTTTCAATCTTTTCATACAGCAAGAAAAACACTCAAAGGATATGAGGCCATTCTCTGGATTAAAAAAGGACTGGGATTTAAAGGAAAATGGACAATCAACGAACAAATAAAACTCATTCAAAGCATATTCGGTCTAAATAATAATATACCCGTCTAAATTAGCTAGCTTTATGGCTAATCACAGCACCATTCAATATTTGCGACAAGACCGCTTGCACAAAATGACCCGAGTATATTTGACGGTTATGCAATATGGAAAAGTTATATATTTGATCTTACCAAAGAAGGTGAAGATTTTTTGTTAGAGTGTGGAGTTGATGAGGATACAGAAGAGTTTTCGCCGTTATTAAAAGAGAAACTATCTGCTTTATTTGACGAACATGGTGTTGGGTTTGATAAAAGCTGCTTCATTCCTGTAATAGACTAACCTAGCGTCTATACTCCTTCAGCAAAGGCAGCAGCTTTGGTGGTGCGATTGGGATTGAGGTCAATACCAAAGGGGATATTGGGGTTGCTGCGAATGGCAGTGGCTCTAAACAACATGCGAATGGTGACAGTTCGACTGGGGTGAATACGACGGTCTCTGCGACGGACAAAGTGACGATTACCGCCCCTGGCAAGACGACGATTAATGGCGGGATTGTTTCTGGGAACCAAGTTACGGTTGATACGGGGAATTTGGATATTACCAGCCCCCAAGACACCTCACATTATGACAGCAGCAGCAGTCAAGCGGGGTTGAGTGTCAAAGCGGGGAGCAACTGGAGTGCTGGTGGCAGCTATGGCAATCAGAATATCAAGGATCATTATCAAAGCACTGGCAAGGATCTTTCTGGCATTTACGGAGGGGATGGTGGTGTTGATATTCACGTGGGTGACACGACGCATTTAAAGGCTGGGGTGATTAGCAGCACCGCAGATGCGTCCAAGAACCATTTTGACACGGGGAAATTGATTGCGGAAACTCAAGAGAACCAATCGAAATGGGATGCGACGGCTACGGGGGGTGGACTGAGTGTTGGCACGGGGGCTTTGGGGAGCTCCTTGGGACCATTGGGCGTGATTGCTGGGAACTTGGCTGGGAATTCTGGTTTGATTGCTGGTGGCAATCGCAAGCATAACGAAACATCGACCAGCCAGTCTGCGATCTCTGGGAATATCCATGTTGATGCTGGCAGCACACAGGGCAGCTATACCACGGATGTCAACAACGCCAATGGTCACATGGATAACAAGTTTAACGCCGATAAACTTTCCAACCAACTGCAAAACAGCCAACTCGGTATGCAGCTGGTCGGCGAAGTCATGGGACAAATCTCTGATGCGTTACATAATAGTGGTATCAATGGTTTTGACGAAACGAATGTTAAGAATGATATTGGTCGTATCATCCTCGAAGCCGCTGGCTCCGCCGCCGTCGCAGGCGTTACTGGCGGAAATGTCGGTGCCGCAGCGGGGAGTGCTGTTGCTGGGAATGTAGCCACTGCCTCGACGGTTAGTGCGATTGCTAAATGGGCAGTTGCTCAAAGTAATGGCGATCCTGATACTGCGATTTTGATGACTAATGTTATTGAAAACATTATTGCCAGTGCGGGTGGTGCTGCAGTAGGAGGAGCGATTGGTGGTAGCTCTGGTGCTTTAAATGGTGCTGATATTTCTTCAACGATTGAACAATATAATTTTGTACAGGCTGTACCTGCGTTAATATATGGATTGACGGCGCTTTATGCTATAATTAAATTAGGTGAAGCTGCTGAAATGACTCATAATCTTAATGATGAGAACAAGGATAAACAGGGGAATTCTCAAGCAAATAACCCTGCAAATTCTTCAGCACAATCTACACCAGCAGACCCCAATCAACAACCTGATCCAGATGATAACGATGGTAAAAATGATGAACAAAACCAAACTAAAAACGATCAGCAACCTAGTAATGATGCAAAAAATAATGTAGATTCATCGGAATTAGATGCTAAATCGATAAGTGAAGAAATTGCAGGTGGGCATGCTTATGAAAAGCATGTTATAAATCAACGTGAATATACTGAATTAGGTATTAAAACAAAAGAACAGTTTGCAGATCTTATTGAAAATATTATTAAAAATCCTACAGCGGTGAAGCAGCTTAGTAATGGAAGAAGTGCGTTTTGGGATGCATCCACTGAGACTATTGTTATTAGAGATCCTAAAAATCCTGATGGAGGCACTGCTTTTAGACCTACAACTGGACGTAACTATTTTGATAATGCAAGGTAAATATAATGGAACTTATAAAGATTGTAGATAAACAAGCTGGTATCTCATTTTCATATGATGAGTTGTTAGTAGTAAATAATATTTTTAATGAAGTGTGTAATGGTATAGATGTTTTTGAATTTGAGACTAGAATAGGAAAAAGCAAAGAGGAAGTTTGTTGTTTATTAAAAAAATTAGGCAATATTCTTGATCAGATTGAAAATGATTAAGTAATAATAATGAAATTAGTAGAAATAAAAGAAAAACAATCAACTGTTATTTTATCAGAGGATGAGCTTTATATTATCCGATCAATTGTTGGAGAAATATACTCGGGTGTCTGTGTGGATGCTAGAGATTTTAAAGCAATTCATGGAGTTCAAAAGAATGAAGTATTAACATTAAAAAAAGATCTTTATGAGATATATGATCAATTAATAGAATCAAAATGAATCCTAAATTATTTTAATAATGCAAAGTAAATATAATGGAATTGATTGAACTAAAAGATGAGCAGACAATAATTGCTTTATCACAAGAAGAACTTCGTATTATTCTTGCAGCAGTTGGTGAGATCTATGAAGGTGTCTGTGTAGATGCTAGAGAGTTTGAAATAATTCACGGTACTGATAAAAGGGAAGTATTACAATTAACAGAAGATATTATTATGATATACAAACAATTAAGTAATAAAAATGATATTTGGAGATAAAAAGAATTTTGCCATTAGGTTTGAATTAGATCCAGAAGATAATTATGGAAAATTTATGCTTGGTAAATTTTGTTTTTATATCAAAAATCAAAAATTTGGAGATTGGAATGAGTGTTCTATATTATTAGATGTTATGAATTGTCTTGGAAGATCTCTTCGTAATAATAAAAAAAGATATTGTCCGAATTTATTTGATCTTAATGATAAGAAGATCTTCGATCTTATTTTTTATTCCGTTTATGATAATAACAGAGAAATATATAGATATTTACCAGAAAATTTTCATGCAGATCAATGGTCTTGTAAAACTATGAGTTAGTCAAGGATAAGGTATGAAGCGAATAAATCCTGTGATGTTACAATTAGTCCTTAACTTACGGCATTATTCTAAGGCTAGGCTTAGAAAAGAAATAAATTTTAGCATTCCTCCTAGAAGGTTTCTTAATATTTGTGATGGGGCTTTAATACCAACACAAGAAGAATTGCAAGAAATATCAAGAGTATTACATGTAAGACCCTCTTTTTTTCAAGGTAACCCTTTCGTGCCTTGTATAATAGTTTCCTTTCATGAAAGTTCTGGTTTTTAAAAAACAAGAAGTATGAAATTTATGACGTGATGAATATGGGATCTTATTTGATAGAAATATAATTGAAAGTTGTAGAGAGAATCAACTTGAAGTTGTTAATATTAAATACTCGTGTAACTCTAAAACAACGAAACAAAGTGAGGAGTTGATCGTGACGAATTATCGATTCTAATAGTAGTAATAATTAAAGAGATGCCTCATTTATAGAAAAAACATTTGGGGGTATTATATTGAAGATCAACTATTTTTTTGCTTATAAATCAATATGTTGATTGATATATATGGCGGAGAGAATGGGATTCGAACCCATGGTACGCTATTAACGCACACACGCTTTCCAAGCGTGCGCCTTAAGCCGCTCGGCCATCTCTCCTAAAGATTGCCTTTAATTGCAGAACAACATAACATTTTTTTTTCAAGAGGCAAGATTTTTTTACATAAATATATAATTTTAATTGAGGGCTGTGAAATGTATGGCTTATTATCAAAAACGTTATTTCTATATAATAATGACGTATTAAGGTTATATCAAAGAACGGGCAAAATCTTCTAATGTTTTATGATGTAGTAAAGCAACTTTGGTTGAGGCAGCCAGTTGACGTGCCGCAGTAGTATAGGCTGCATTTGAAACGACAGCAGCATAATCTGCGTGATAGAAGGTTTTGGCTGCATTGACCTCTTGAACTGCTTTATTGCCAACAGGTTTACTGTATAATTTACATTGAATGATAAAGGTAACTCCTTTCTTAACAGCAATAACATCTGCACCTTGATCGCCACTTGCTGTTGTGACCTCGGCATCCCATCCAGAGTGGTTTAATAATTCTGCACAATAGATTTCATAATCAAAAGGGTTCATTTTAGGAGAAAATTTGTATCTTGATTTTCTTGTTCTTTGAAATAATTTTGTTTGTTTTTTAGGGGGATATTTAGCCGTATATAAAATATTCCTGACGATTTCTTTTTTTATGTGAGGGAGTAGCCCAAGGAGTTGGTGATTGGAGAGGTTGGGCTTAATAATGGATTTGATAAAACGATTTACTTCTTGTAACCATTTATCTTCGATGAGACTGCCATACTCATCTTTATATAAAAGTTGATCGCGTTTGATATATAAAATATTTGCATGTTGTTTGATTTGATAATTTGCAATTTTCAGTGCTTTTGAGAATGAATGATTTTTCCTTTTTCGTTTGTAAAAAGAAATGAAGAAATTTAATAATGGGTGACCGAATAAAAGTATAAATGCGATGATGCTCATTCCATATAAAATTTGATTATGGAATATAGAAGGATCAAATAAAGAAGTTGTATTGGATGCATTTAACTTACCAAAAGGAGAGGGAAGTTCTGGCATAGGGTATTTATCTAAATATTGCAGTAATCTAGAGACAATCAAAGAGGTTCCTGTTAATGATATAGGTACGATATCATTATTAATTGTAATATAAGCGCTCTCTTTTGCGGTAAAATCGTGGATAAATAGTTTTAGTTGCTGCGTTGATAAGTTGGTTTTGAAATAGGTCTGGTTACTCTTTGTTACAAAAGCCTGTTTATTTAAGGTAAAATTTTGCGTTCCAATACTGAAATTTAACGAATATGTATCTCTGAGGTAATTACTGTTTTGTAGATAAGCAATTTGTAATAAAGACTGCCTGCCTGAATAAATAAAAAGTGTGATGATAAAATCATTATCTTGACCATTGATGGTTAATTGTTGTGATTTTGTATTGATAGAAGATCGCCACAAAGCATTATCTGCGATAATCTGAGAAGCAGAAAAACTGGGCAGGCTGAAAAAACATAAATAACAAAGTGTTAAAAAGATGTATAAAAACTTATTTTTCATAAATAGTCATCAGTAAATACGATATAATGTATTGTTAATATTCTTAATAGAATACCACGCAACTTATGTTAAAATGATGACGATTGTAAAGGTAATTCACGTTTAATAATTTATAGCTTCAAACGGATAAAGAATATCAAAAGTTTTTGGTTTTGAATATTACTCCAAACGGTCTTGTCGCAAATATTGAATGGGGCTGTAATTAGCCATAAAGCTAGCTAATTTAGACGGGTATATTATTATTTAAGCCGAAGATATTTTGAATGAGCTTTATTTGTTCGTTGATTGTCCATTTTCCTTTAAAGCCCAGTCCTTTTTTAATCCAGAGAATGGCCTCATATCCGTTGAGTGTTTTTCTTGCGGTATGAAAAGATTGAAAACAGCCATTTCTTGGTATACCCCTCTTTAACCTGAAATGATCATTTTCTATTCCCTGTTGTAAAGATTTCTTTGTTTCATGAACGCAGCGATTGGGAAGAATATACTCATTCTTCATGGTTTGTATGGTTTTTGGAAACGGTAATGCTTTATCTGTTCCAATATGGGTTGGAGCGAACAGACCCTCTTTTTTAAACGCCTTTCTAAAGAAACGTTGTGCTGCTTTGATATTTCTTTTAGCTGTTAACAAGAAATCAATAGCAGTTCCATTCTTATCAATGGCTCTATATAGATACTTCCACTGACCTTTTACTTTGATATAGGTTTCATCAATCCTCACCTCACCACAATGGGGTTTTCTATAGCTTCTCAAACGTTTTTCTAATAGTGGTGCATAGCGTAATACCCAACGGTTTAACGTGCTATGATCAACGCTTACTCCACGCTCTAAAAACAATTCCTCAATGTCTCGATAGCTAAGACAATAGCGTAAATACCAGTTTACCGCTTGGATAATCATCAATCCATTAAAATGACGACCTTTAAAATCATCCCTAGATCTTAATATAAGCTTGCTATAGATACCAATAGACATAAATCGTTCCTAAAATATAAATACTCACTCCATTTTTATATCATACTAAAATACATAATTAAATTTGCGACAAGACCAAAAAGATTGTTGAGAAACACATATAAAACAAAAAAGAATAAACAGACTATATTGAAAAATTTTCACAAAATTAACCTAAATTTAAAAAATAAACTACTTTAAACCAAGATGCTGATTAATCGCCTCAGATGTAAAATTAGATAACATTTTATTCACAAAAGACGTAAAATTATTGTACTTTGCCTGAGGATTACTATTATCACCATTAATCGTTGTAACAAATTTATTATTATTTACCGTTACTCCTCGACGAACAAGGGATTGAGGATATGAGACTTGTAAATTTCTATTGTTTTGTAATATTTCTAATTGTTTGTAATTAGAAGTTTGAACAGTTGTTGCAAATGATAGTGATTTTTGCTGATTATACATAGCTGCTGATAAAAAGAAGCCTTGTGGCGCACGTATTGCAGTATCTGGAGTAACTTTCTGATCATTTATTACAGGTTTTGTTTCTTGAGGTTCAGTCTGATTCCAAGCTTGTTCTAAAGCTTTAGCTCCACCATATCTAGCAGAAAAAACATTTGCTTTTTTTATTTCTCCTTTTCTGCTCTGAACTGCCTGTAATTAAAGAATCTTTCATAACAAAATCAATATCATTAGGGTTAGCATTAGCTCCTGTTGCAAAATAACGAGTAACCCAATTAGTGAAATTTAAAGCTGATTTCATTATTGCAGAAATTCCTTTTCCAGAATCTTTATCTTCAGCACGACCTTCAATAATATCTGCTGTTTGTTGTAATGCAGAACCTAAATCACTGTCTTGTATGACATTACCCCATGAATCTTTATATTTTTTTTGTAACCTATCTACTACTGTTGGTATTGATTTATTCATTAAATCGCTAGATTTTTCTTGGTTATCTTTATTTTGTTTGAGATAAAACATTACCATATTTTCTAAAACATTGAAAAGATGTTCTGATTGTCCTGCATCAGCCTCATTAATTAAAAATCCATGCTTATTCATATTTTGAAGAGCATTTTCTTCATATTGCCCACGATACTGAGATTTAACCCAGTAATTATCTTCAGGTTTTTCACCTTTTCGTAACCTATGAATTCTTGAATCAGTAGCAGTTGCAACCATATCGTTTGTTTTAAAAAACTTTTCTACTTCTTGCATAATCTGTTCTGGTCTTGTTGCAAATTTAATTATGTATTTTAGTATGATATAAAAATGGAGTGAGTATTTATATTTTAGGAACGATTTATGTCTATTGGTATCTATAGCAAGCTTATATTAAGATCTAGGGATGATTTTAAAGGTCGTCATTTTAATGGATTGATGATTATCCAAGCGGTAAACTGGTATTTACGCTATTGTCTTAGCTATCGAGATATTGAGGAATTGTTTTTAGAGCGTGGAGTAAGCGTTGATCATAGCACGTTAAATCGTTGGGTATTACGCTATGCACCACTATTAGAAAAACGTTTGAGAAGCTATAGAAAACCCCATTGTGGTGAGGTGAGGATTGATGAAACCTATATCAAGGTAAAAGGTCAGTGGAAGTATCTATATAGAG
Source organism: Commensalibacter nepenthis (assembly GCF_029953305.1). Taxonomy (NCBI): domain Bacteria; kingdom Pseudomonadati; phylum Pseudomonadota; class Alphaproteobacteria; order Acetobacterales; family Acetobacteraceae; genus Commensalibacter; species Commensalibacter nepenthis. The sequence continues at coordinate 2,278,694 of NZ_JASBAN010000001.1, forward strand.
CCATTGATAAGAATGGAACTGCTATTGATTTCTTATTAACAGCTAAAAGAAATATCAAAGCAGCACAACGCTTTTTTATAAAAGCATTTAAAGAAGAGGGTCTATTCGCTCCAACCCATATTGGAACAGATAAAGCATTACCGTTTCCAAAAACCATACAAACCATGAAGAATGAGTATATCCTTCCCAATCACTGCGTTCATGAAACAAAGAAATCTTTACAACAGGGAATAGAAAATGATCATTTTAGAGTAAAGAGAATTATCCCAAAGAATGGTTGCTTTCAATCTTTTCATACCGCAAGAAAAACACTTAAAGGATATGAGGCCATTCTCTGGATTAAAAAAGGACTGGGTTTTAAAGGAAAATGGACAATCAACGAACAAATAAAGCTCATTCAAAGCATATTCGGTCTAAATAATAATATACCCGTCTAAATTAGCTAGCTTTATGGCTAATTACAGCCCCATTCAATATTTGCGAAAAGACCGATATTTATTTTATTTATAAAATCGTTTCTATTTGCGAGCAAAGCCATTCTATATATTCGTTAAGTTGTTGTTTAAGTAAATAAAAACCATCCTGTAGTTCAAAACTATTCTCGTTCATATATATACTTTTATTAATTTCAATTTGCATCACATGGATATTTTGTCTTGGATTGCCGTAATGTCGAGTAATATATCCACCAGCATACGGAATATTTTTGCTGACTTTAAAGCCTTTCTCAGTAAAAAATTTTTGGCTATTATTAATAAGGGCAGGGGAGCATGTCTCTGAAAAGCCGTCTCCTAAGACAATATCTGCATAATAAGGATTGCGTTTTAGCATAGAAGGCATGGAATGCATGTCTAAAATAATACATCCTCCGTTTTCTTTGGAACTTTTTTGAATAAAATTTTGTATTTGCTGATGATAAGAAAACCAATAGGTTTCTATGCGTTCTTTAATCTTTGGAAAGGATAAATAATATTTATAAATTTGTTTTCCGCTGCTGCTGATTTTATGCACGGTTCCCAAACCTCTTTTGACTTGGGGGCTGTTGGTATGACACCATTCTGGTAATGGGTCTTTGAATAAATCGGGATCCAGCTCCCATGCTTCTCTATTTAAATCACAGAATATTCTGGGAAGGCTTGCTTGTAAAAAAGTCACTCTATATTGTGTAACATCTTTCAATAAAAGATGAATATAACTATCTTCGCTTTTTCGTAACTCATTTAGAGGAACTCTGCATGAGGAAAGTAGATGAGAATCATATTCTATTCCAGAATGGGGTGAGCTGATTAAAATAGGATATGAATATTCATTTTGTGGGTATTGGATAAGAAAAGGCAAAGAAAAAGAGGGTTTTATAAAGTCAAATAAAGACATTGTACATTCGCAGAAAATAGATAAATAAAATTATCTGATAAAATATTTCATTTTTTTTACTTTGGCTACTTGCACTTTTAAAAGAACATCGTTATTAACAGTTATCAGCTAAGATGGGTGTATAGCTCAGCGGGAGAGCACTACCTTGACATGGTAGGGGTCACAGGTTCAATCCCTGTTACACCCACCATCTAAGCTTATAGAAATTCACTTAAAAATTTAATATATAATCAAAGCAATAAAAATATCTGCTTATTGATAACAAGATTTATTTTGATGTATCTGTAAAATGAATAAACCTAAATATATTGTACCCGCTTTGATTTGTTTGTTATTTTATAATAATATTGCTAAAGCAGTAACGAATAATCCGTTTTTAAACAATGATACTGTTTATTTACCACAATTCAAACAAAGAGGTGGTAATCCATATATTACAAATAATGTTAGTATAGATATTATTAAATCTAAAGCTAACCAAGGGGACGTTGTTGCCCAACTTGCATTGGGATTATTATATGGGTTGGGAGAAAGAATTCCTCTTGATCATAAAAAAGCAGCTTATTGGTTTCAAAAAGCAGCAAATCAAGGGGATGAGAAAGCTCAACTTTTATTGGGATTAGCGTATTATGATGGTGCGGGTATAGATAAAGACGATTCAAAAGCATTCTTTTGGTATCAAAAGGCTGCTAATCAAGGGCAGCCTATAGCACAACTTAAACTAGGATCAATGTATTATGAAGGTGAAGGCACATCTCAGAATTACATTAAAGCAAAAGAGTATTTTCAGAAAGCAGCAAATCAAGGTCATGTTGTGGCTTTGGTCAATCTAGGAGTGATGTATGATACAGGACGAGGTACTCCGAAAGATTTTATAAAAGCTAAAAAGTATTTTGAAAAAGCAATTTCAAAAGGTAGTTCTGAAGCTAAGATGAAATTAGGAATTATGTATTTTCTTGGTGAGATTACCCCAAAGGATAATGCTAAAGCACTAGAATTATTTGAGCAATTTTGTAAAGAATCACCCAAAGAGTGTAACAGAACCATTCAATCTATGATGCTACAATTGCGAAATTCTCGATAAAAGCCAATGTGTAGGAATTGTTCGGGTTGTTTACAGTGATATGGAATATTACTGTAATGAAAATGCATAGAAAAACGAAGCTTATGCTGTAGAAAGTCACGGTAACCGATCTGGCTAAGCGTTTTATGGTCAGCAGACCTACGATTTATGTTGTATTAAGGCGAGCTCGGTTGCAATTATTTGTGCCGATGTCCAGCACAAATGAGCGTTATAAAACGATCAAATATGGCATTAAACGCCTTGCTAAGATTGAAAAAACACTTGAGGACAAGCTCAGACGGCAAGCCAAAAATATAACAACTCTTATCCTGGGGAGATGGTGCATGTTGAGATTAAACGGCTTCCTTTGTTGAAAAATGAGACTAAACAGCAAACTCGGGAGTATCTTTTTGTAGGTATTGATGATTTTTCTCGAGAACTCTATGCAGGGATTTACAACGATAAATCTCAGTTTAGTGCAGCTCAGTTCCTACAAGACGATGTGCTGGTTCAATGCCCTTATACGATCGAATGTGTTTACTCTGACAATGGCAGAGAATACCAAGGAACGCTTGAACATCTGTTTGTTAAATCTTGTTATACCAATCGGATTAACCAGAAATTTACCAAGCCAGCTTGCCCTCAAACCAATGGCAAAGCAGAGCGCGTCATTCGCACACTCATGGAAATGTGGCATGAGCGTGAATTGTTCGTCAATGCTCAAGATCGAAAGTTAAAGTTGAAACGATTTATAAATTATTATAACATTGTTAAACCCCATAAAGGCATTCAAGGAAAAACACCCTATGAGGTTTTAGATGATTATTTTAAACAAAATCTGTAAACAACGCGATCAATTCCTACAATTCAATATTATTAAAAGAGGAATAATAATTTCAGTTTTAGACCAGCCGCATTTTTTTTTAAGATTCAAAAAATAATAAATAAAATCAAAGCTATAAATATAAAAGGGGATGCTATAAAAAAGAGCATTCCAATGATATCTAATGTTGTAAAATTTAGTGAACCTCCTAACATACGTTTCCTTTAATATATTTTACACACTCTTAATAATCTAAATCACTAAGAGTGTGTTATTTACTGAATTTTACTTATCAGTTGGACGATACAAAATACGCGCACGAACTGTACCATCTAAGGCACGTAAAGAACGAAGGATTTCAATATCGATGTCTTTTTCACCTTCAGTCGTTGCTTCGATAACCACATAACCAACTTCACCATCAGTTTGAAGATATTGAGCAGATATATTCGCATTGGCTTCGGTAAAAATATTATTGATTTTTTGCATAATACCAGGAACATTTTTATGCACATGCATATATCTGGTTCCTTTAAGGCGAATGGGTAGTTGAACTTCTGGAAAATTAACAGAACTTAAGGTTGAACCCACATCAGAATATTCAATAAATTTATTTGCGACTTCTCGACCAATACGTTCTTGAGCTTCGATCGTAGAGCCTCCGATATGAGGAGATAAAATTACATTTTCCAACCCACGTAAAGGAGAGCTAAATTCTTCGCCCTTTTCTTTTGGTTCTTTAGGGAATACGTCAATTGCAGCGCCCAATAAATGCTTGCTTTTTAAAGCTGCTGCGAGCGCATCAATATCGACCACTTGTCCACGTGCGTTATTGATTAAGAAAGAGCCAGGTTTCATCATGGCAATTTCTTTTTCACCAATAAGATTGATGGTACTTTCCAAATGAGGCACATGCAAGCTAACAATGTCACTTTCTTTGAGTAATGCAGCCAAAGAGTCAACAGAGCGAGCATTACCATGCATTAATTTATCAACTGGATCATAATAAATAACATGTAATCCAAAAGCTTCCGCTAGAATAGAAAGTTGAGATCCAATAGATCCGTAACCAACAATCCCAAGTGTTTTACCTCTGACTTCCCAACTATTGGTACTGCTTTTATCCCATAGACCTTTATGGCATTCTTCTGAACGGGTAAAAATACGACGTAACAACATCACAATTTCACCCATCACTAATTCAGCGACTGAGCGTGTATTGCTGAATGGTGCATTAAAAACAGGAATACCACGATTTCTGGCAGCGTCTAAATCAACTTGGTTGGTCCCAATACAAAAACAACCAATCGCGATTAATTTATCTGCTTCATCTAATACCGCTTCAGTTAAATGAGTACGAGAACGAATACCAATTAAATGAACACCTTTGATTGCTTCTTTTAAAGCATCTTCATCCAAAGCCGTTTTTAAATGCGTGATATTACTATATCCATTTTGTTTCAAAAGTTCGACTGCACTTTCATGCACACCCTCAAGTAACAAAATACGAATTTTATCTTTGGGTAAAGATAAGTTAGAAGCCATTTTATTTTCCTATATAATAATATTAAAAATTAATTGTTGTTCAGTAAATTAACCACTTGTTGTTTTAACCTTGGATCACCCAGAGCTAAAACGGTTTCTTTACTATGTAAATTTAAAGCATTTCCTTGCCAATCCGTAATGCAGCCGCCGGCACCTTCGATAATTGGAACCAAGGCCGCCCAATCCCATATTTTATTGCCGCACTCTATAATTAAATCTAGCTGACCCAATGCTAATAACCCATAGGCATAACAATCTCCGCCCCAACTAACGCGTTTCACTTTATTATATACTTGCTTCCAATTCGTATCAGCAGCACTTTCTAAGATTTCGGGAGCAGTGCAAGAGGCTTCTGCAAAACGAAGTTCAGAGCAAGACCTTGTGCCAATTTTCCCACCTAATTGTGAAATAAATTGCGACGGTTGTCCTTGCACTCCAATCCAGCGTTCATTGGTTATTGGTTGATCGATAATCCCTAAAACAGGTTGTCCTTCGTATAATAAGGCAATCAAGATACCAAAGAGAGGGCGTCCTGTAATAAAAGCACGTGTACCATCAATAGGATCAACAACCCATTGGAATTTAGAATCTGTCTTATTGATTCCATATTCTTCGCCAATAATCCCAAATTCAGGCGTTTCTTTTTGTAAGATAGAGCGAATGGCTTGTTCTGATTCGCGATCAGCTTGCGTTACTGGGGATTCATCTGATTTGACATCAGCATGTAACGAAGATTGCCTAAAGTAAGGTCTTACGACTTTACCTGCAGCTTGCACAGCTTCTTGAGCAATTTGTAAATAAGAATCTAATTGAAGTTTTGTCATAAAATTAATGTTTATCCTGTGGTGAAAGGGAATAAAGGTACAGAATAATGTTTTTTCTTATATCAGCGGAACTGACACCCTTATAATTCATTTTATTTCCAGGAGCCCATTGCTGAGGATTCTCTATCCATTGATCTAAATTGCTTTCAGTCCAATTCATTTTCTTAATTTTTAAGGCTCCAGAATAAGTATAATTTGATTGTGAAGCAATTGGTTTATTCACAATATTATATAAATTTGGTCCTAATTTTGTATTTCCTTCAATTGTATCGCTATGACAAACGGCACAATATTGCTGATACTCTTCTTTTCCTTGTGAAAGATTAGATTGTTTTTCAAAAACAGATCCCTGATGTTTTTCTAGTAAGGGAATATTTTTCTTTTCAGTCATCGGAGCCGATGCTGTAGGAGAAATTGATTTAAGATAAGCAATAATATCAATTCGATCTTGTTGAGACGGAACACCAGGATAAGCCATAATGGTATCGGACGCGAAATTCATTGGATGAGCCAACCATATATTTAAATTTTTAACGTCCCAAGTTTCTTTATTATGTTTTTTTAAACTACCAGAATAATTAAAATTAGGTTTGGAAGCAATTTGATGACCCATAATATTATACAAATTCGGTCCTATCTTATTGATCCCATCTTGATTAAATGTATGGCATAAACTACATTGTTGCGCTGCCAACTCTTTCCCTTTGGATATATCAGCAGAGGTTAGGTCAATCGATTTATTTTGATCATCATTGGTTGCAAAAATAGATTTTATTGGGGTTTGATTTTGAATAATAACCGATCCAATTCCCCAAGAAGCCGCAAGAACGCAGACTGAAAACAAGCCTGCTACTGCTAATCTATTCCAATCAAAACTATCCATTTTGAATATTTTTCTTCACAATTTAAAATGAACTAAACAATCCTTATTTGTTTATAGAATAAAGATACGTTATCAGCTATAAAAGAAAAGCAAAAAAAACGATCTAAATGATTTTAAATTGAGAACCACAGTCAAATGAATGCGTTAATTATCATTCCAGCACGCCTTGCCGCCACACGATTGCCCAATAAACCTTTGGCGGATATTCATGGAAAACCCATGATTGTGCGTGTTATGGAACAAGCACAAAAAGCCAAGATTGGTCCTGTTATTGTGGCTTCGGGTGATATGGAAATTACAGAAGCGGTCAAAAAAGCAGGGGGGACAGCAATTGATACTGACCCAAACCTACCTTCTGGTTCTGATCGCGTTCATCAAGCATTTTTGCAAGTTAAAAACCATCAAGATTTTGATGTTATTATTAATTTACAAGGGGACTTACCTCTGATTAATCCCAAAGATGTAAGGCGATCTTTGTTACCCCTAGCAGATCAATCTGTGGATATAGCAACGTTAATTGCACCCGTAAAAACAGAATTTGAACGCAATGCGCTTTCGGTTGTTAAAGTTGCTTGTAATTTTCAAGAAAAAACAGAAATAGCAAAGGCTTTATATTTCTCAAGATGTCCTATTCCATACGGAGATGGTCCTTTATGGCATCATGTTGGGATTTATGCCTATCGTAAAATAGCATTGGAACGATTTATTTCCCTACCCACATCTTATTTAGAAAATAGAGAGAAACTCGAACAATTAAGAGCATTAGAAGCTGGAATGACCATTGGCTGTGCAACCATTGAGGCTGCACCCTTTGGTGTCGATACGCCAGAAGACTTGGAAAATGTCAAAAGAATAGTAAAAGGTTAACAAATGACACAAACAAAAATTATTGCATTCCAAGGAAGACCTGGTGCGTATTCTGATCTTGCATGCCGTCAAGCACGCCCAGGTTGGACAACATTACCTTGCGAAGATTTCTATTCAACGATCAAAGCGGTGCAAACAGGTGAGGCCGATCAAGCCATGTTGCCTTGCGAAAATAATCTGGTAGGGCGTGTCCCTGATATTCATACGTTATTACCCTCATCGGGTTTATTCATTGTTGGCGAACATTTTCAACGTGTAGAACATTGTCTTATTGGTATCAAAGGGGCGAAAATATCAGATATCAAACGTTTGCACACGCACCCAGTAGCCATGGGGCAGGTTTCTAAATTAATCCAATCCCTGCATATTGAACCGATTATTGAATTTGATACAGCTGGTTCTACTGAAATTATTGCCAAATTAAATAATAAAGAGGATGCTGCCATTGCTTCTTCTTTAGCAGCAGAATTAAATAAATTGGAAATCTTACAACATAATGTTGAGGATAAATCCTATAATACGACCCGTTTTTATATTGTTGCGCAGGAAAAGGAAATTCCTGCAATCGAAGAACCCAATATCCTCACAACATTGTTATTTAAAACAAAGAATATTCCTGCCGCTTTATACAAAGCCTTGGGTGGGTTTGCGACCAATAACATCAATATGACACGATTAGAAAGCTGTATGGCTGATGGTAATTTTATAGCCACGAAATTTTTAGTTGATGTTGATGGACATATGGAGGAAGCTGGTTTAAAACGTGCAATCAATGAGTTGCGTTTTTATGCAGAAGAATGTGTTATTCTTGGCGTATATCCAGCGTCACCTTACCGTCAATCAAAACAATAATTTTTTTATGATATAAATTACAAAGTGAATATATAAAGGATTGCTTCCATGACAAATATTTGGTTAGAGGGCTCATTAACAGCATTGATTACTCCTATGAATCTTGACGGTTCATTGGATTTCAAAGCATTTGAAAAATTTGTTGATTGGCAAATTCAAGAGGGAACTTCTGCGTTAATACCTGTTGGCACAACAGGTGAAAGCCCGACGTTGTCTCATGAAGAACATAAAAAAATTGTTGAAATAACGGTCAAAGTTTCTGGAGGACGCGTTCCTGTTTTGGCTGGTGCTGGATCAAATTGTACTGATGAAGCGATTGAAATGGCTCAATTTGCCAAAGCAATCGGTGCAGATGCTGCATTGGTGGTAACACCTTATTATAATAAACCCACACAAGAAGGGTTATTTTTACATTATACAGCGATTGCAAACGCTGCTGAATTTCCGATTTATATCTATAATATTCCTGGACGTTCAGTTATTGATATGTCTGTTGAAACAATGGCGCGTTTGGCTGAAAATCCATATATCGTCGGCGTAAAAGATGCAACTGCGAATCTGGTTCGCCCTATCCAAGAACGCAGAGCGATTAAAAAACCTTTCAACTTGCTTTCTGGTGAAGATGGAACCGCAGTATCTTATTTAGCTGCTGGTGGCAATGGATGTATCAGTGTAACCGCAAACGTGGCTCCTAAATTTTGTGCAGAAATGCATAAAGCATGGAAAAATGGGAATGTTGCTGAAGCAATTGCATTGCAAGATCGTTTGTCAGTTTTACATGATGCAATGTTCTGTGAAAGTAATCCTGCACCTGTGAAATATGCAGCCTCACTTTTAGGGTTAGCAAATGAAACCTGTCGACTTCCTTTGGCACCAATCACAGAATCTTCACGTGAAAAAGTGAACAAAGCATTAAAGATCGTTGGATTAATAGGTTAGATTTATGGCAGAGAAAAAAAAGAATAATTTAATTTCTTTTGGAAATGTTGCGAAAAACCGCAAAGCCACTTTCAATTATTCAATTATTGAAAAAATTGAAGCTGGCATCATGCTCAAAGGACCAGAGGTTAAGAGTTTACGACATGGTCGGGCAACCATTAACGAATCCTTTGCGGGTGAGAGAGATGGGGAAATTTGGTTATTCAATAGCTATATCCCTGAATATCAAGGGGGTGTTTTTTCTAAATTTGATCCCAGAGCTCCTAGAAAATTATTATTACATCAAAAACAAATTAATAAATTGCTAGGAGCAATTACCAGAGAAGGGATGACATTGGTTCCATTAGATATTTTCTTTAACTCCAGAGGAATAGCAAAAGTTTCTTTGGGTTTAGGTCAAGGAAAAAAGAAAACAGATAAACGCCAAGCCATTGCCGATCGCGATTGGAAAAGAGACAAAGCAAGATTATTGAGAAATAAAATATAATTTCTCTAAGAAACTTTTGACAAAAATCAAATTAAGATCCATCATGAAATAGAGATCATAATAGAGAAAAAATGAGGAGTTTGACTATATTATATTGCAATATAAAATAAGTTCAGACTCTTAAAATAATCTTCTGTTATTGAGCATACTCTAGATATCATAGATTTTTCTAGTAAGGTTTTTGTGAATGGCAGACTCAGTCTTAATTATTAATGCAGGTTCATCTAGTCTTAAATTTTCTTTATATCGTGAAGATACAGATAAACAATTTGTAAATAGCGTTAATGGATTATTAGAGGGAATAGGAACCAAACCTCATCTTATAATAAAAAATAATAACAAAGAGGTTCTTTTTGAAAAAAATTGGACAGATCCTGAATTATTTAAGCCTTCCGCCAGAGACACACTTTTCGATGAAACAATTGAATGGTTATTTAATCACCTTGGGGATGATCGGATTATCGGTACAGGTCATCGTTTTGTACATGGTGGGGCAAAATATTCAGCACCCGCTTTGGCAGATGACAAAGTATATGAAGATTTGAAAGCATTGACCCCTTTTGTCCCTTTGCATCAACCAGGCAGTTTATCTCCATTAAAAATAATGTTGAATAAAAATCCTGAAATCCCACAAGTTGCATGTTTTGATACAGCGTTTCATTCTACAATGCCTGATTATGCCAAACGTTTTGCTTTACCAAGAAAATATTATGACGAAGGGGTAAGACGCTATGGTTTCCACGGTTTGTCTTATCAATATATCGTACATTATTTGCAAGAAACCAATTCACCACTAGCAACGGGAAAAGTTATTGTCGCCCATCTTGGAAATGGTGCCAGTGTTACAGCGATTAAGAATGGTAAATGTGCTGATACATCTATGAGTTTTACCCCATTAGATGGTTTGGTTATGGGAACACGCTGTGGGAAAATCGATGCTGCAATCATTTTATATATGTTGCAAGAAGAAAAACTTTCTCCCGATGAAATCCAAGATGTAATATGGAAAAAATCTGGGTTGTTAGGGGTTTCAGAACTTTCCAGCGATATGCGTGATATCATCCATGAAATAAAGACAAACGGTGCTAAAGCAGAATATGCTAAACAAGCACTGGATTTATTTACTTATCGACTAGTTGGCGAAATCGGTCGACTAATTGCCTCATTAAAAGGGGTCGATGGGATCATTTTTACAGCTGGTATTGGTGAACATTCTCCTTCATTACGACTTGAAGTCTGTAAAGCTTTGGAATGGTTAGGCGTTAGTATTGATAATCAAGCTAATGAATCTGGTGCTATAACCATCAGCAAACCAGAAAGTAAGATTTTGATACAAACTATTCCAACAAATGAAGAGTTTGTAATGTTGAAAGATGTTTTAAAATTTACTGATAAATAAAGAGACTTTAAACAAACAAAATAAGCTAATTATGAAATAAGGACATCAAATGACTAATAAATCTCCTCTATCTTCAAAAGAATTAGAACTATTCAATAAATGGTGGCACGCTGCTAATTATTTATCTGTTGGACAAATTTATTTAATGAAAAACCCTCTTTTGAGGGAACCGCTAAAATTAGAGCATACAAAGCCTCGTTTATTGGGGCATTGGGGAACCACCCCAGGTTTGAACTTTATTTATTTACATTTAAACCGCATCATCAGAGAACGCGATTTAAATATTTTATATGTAGCAGGCCCTGGCCACGGAGCCCCAGGCGTCGTTGCTGCAACATATATCGAAGGAACTTATTCAGAGCTTTTTCCTGATATTACTGAAGATGAAGCTGGCATGCAAAAGCTGTTTAAACAGTTTTCTTTTCCAGGTGGTATTCCAAGTCATGCTGCACCTACTACTCCGGGGTCTATTCATGAAGGTGGTGAGCTCGGATATTCTTTATCTCACTCTTATGGCGCGATCTTTCATGATCCTGATTTAATTGTTGCTTGTGTGGTGGGGGATGGTGAAGCTGAAACAGGGCCTTTGGCAGCTTCCTGGCACAGCAATAAATTCGTGAATCCAAAAACAGATGGTGCTGTTTTACCAATTTTGCATCTAAATGGTTATAAAATTGCTAATCCAACGGTATTGGCGCGTATTTCTTCCGAAGAATTAACAAACCTAATGCGAGGTTACGGTCACGAGCCAATTTTTGTTGAAGGGCACGACCCCGATGAAATGCATCAAAAATTGGCTGTTGCTTTTGATGAAGCGTTTGATAAAATCAAACAAATTCAAAAAGATGCCAGAGAAAGTAATAAAACCGACCGTCCTGTATGGCCTATGATTGTATTACGCAGTCCAAAAGGATGGACATGTCCTAAAACGATTGAAGGACAAAAAGTTGAAGATTATTGGCGTGCTCACCAAGTGCCTTTCGGTGATTTAACAAAACCTGGTCATTTGGAATTACTTGAAAAATGGATGAAAAGTTATCATCCCGAAGAATTATTTGATGAATCTGGTAAATTGCATCCTGAAATTGCTGCGTTAAATCCAGTTGGTAATAAACGAATGAGCGCGCTTCCTCAAAGTAACGGTGGTGCTATAAAACGTGCGTTGAAATTGCCAGATTTTACACAATATGGGTTTCCAGTCAGCTCACCTGGCAAAGATGAGGCGGAATCAACACGGTTATTAGGAAGCTATTTGCGTGATGTGGTAAAAGCCAATCGTGACAATTTCTTGGTCTTGTCTCCTGATGAAAATAACTCTAATCGTTTAAATAATGTTTTAGAAGTGACTGATCGCGCTTGGAATGCAAAGATTTATGATTTCGACGATCATTTAGCCCATTATGGTCAGGTTATGGAAATCTTGAGTGAGCATACAATCGAAGGGTGGTTAGAAGGCTTTTTGTTAACTGGTCGTCATGGCTTTTTCTCTTGTTATGAGGCATTCATTCACTTGGTTGATTCTATGGTTAATCAACATTCTAAATGGATCGCAGGCGCTAGAGAAGTGGACTGGCGCCGACCTATTGCTTCTTTGAATATTTTACTGACATCTCATGTATGGCGACAAGATCATAATGGATTTAGCCATCAGGATCCTGGTTTTATCGATCATGTTGTTAGAAAACAACCTGAAATTAGTCGTATTTATTTGCCACCTGATGCAAATACATTATTATATGTAACCGATCATTGTTTACGCACAGCCAACAAAATTAACGTTATTGTCGCGGGAAAACAACCTCAGCCACAATGGCTCAGTATGGATGCAGCAATTAAACATTGTACCGAGGGAGTTGGTATTTGGGAGTGGGCTAGCAATGACAAAGGATATGAACCTGATGTTATTCTTGCTTGTGCTGGTGATGTTCCAACAATGGAAGCACTTGCTGCTGTTAAAATATTACATGAACATATGCCAGAGTTAAAAATCCGATTTGTGAATGTCGTGGATTTAATGACCTTGGCAGCAGATAAACAGCATCCTCACGGATTGTCCGATCATATATTTGATTCTCTTTTTACCCAAGATAAACCTGTAATTTTTGCATATCATGGTTATCCTCAATTAATTCACTCTTTAGTGTATAAGAGAAAGAATGCTAAGAATTTCCATGTCCATGGTTTTAGGGAAGAGGGAACGACAACTACACCATTTGATATGGTTGTTCTTAATAATCTTGATCGTTATAATTTAGCCGCTAATGTTGTAAACAGAACCTCTAAAAACAGTTCCAAAATAGCCTATGTAAATCAAATGGTTAGAGATAAATTGGTTGAACATAAACGATATATTCGTGAATATGGACATGATATGCCTGAAATTCGCAATTGGACTTGGAAATAATAAAGTAATATGATTAAAGGAGAGGGAGCAATCCCTCTCTTTCTAATTTTTAAATGATAAGTTTTTACATTCGCGTCTAATAGCAGGTTCCGCTCTGTGACTACAGATATTTTGAACATCTGTTGTGCAAAATTCAATAGAATTTGCATATAAGTCTTTTAACATTGCAATATTAATATCTTGTTGAGTATCTGAATTATTTTGTTTCTTTCCAATTTGTTCTTTTAAACTGCGTAGCTTTTTTAAACTATCCATACATGTTTTGCTAATTGTATCTGGTTTAGAATTTAAAACTTTAAACATTAATTGCAAATGATTGTTCAAAAGAAACACTGCTTTTTTATCATTTGACTGAGCCAAAGCCGTATTTGTTAATATAAAAAAACACAAAAATACACCAAGCCAACTTCTTTTTTGCATCATTTAGATCCTTATCATTTTTATGTTGCAATATAAGAATAAAAATCGAAAATTGTAACGGATTTATTATTCAATTTTTATAGAGAAGAAATTATCCTTATTTATTAGAAGCTTAAAACATATTTTTAATCTTTATACAATTTATTCTATCACTATCCTTTTATCATACACAGGTTATTCCTCAAGTTTATCCCCGAATATGTGGATAAGTTTTATTGATAGTTCATGTTCATAAAAAAGACATAGAAGAATAAAAAATATTTTATCGATAAATTAATTATATGGTATCTTAATTTGTTATCAAAATTTGATTTGTAGTGGAGTGTAAAATGTCTTTAAATAATAAAAAAACTGTTCTTTTAGGAATTAAAACCTCATTACTTGGTTCATTATTTTTGCTTGCTGCATGTACGGGAACGGCGGGAACCCCTGTGCCTCCTGGCACAGAATCAAAAGCTGGATATGGAACAGCTTGTAAAGCTGGAGCTTATTCCTGTCATACGCCATATCCTGTTCCATTGGGATCACCTTGCAGCTGTCCTGGTTTGGGTGCTGCTTCTTATGGAAATGTTCACGCAAAATAATCTATTTTGTCTATGAATCATTTATTTAATTTTATAACGAGAGCACGATAAACTAGATATGGATTTATTTGGCTCTGAAAACGGCTTTGATAAAAAGCCTGCGTCCGTTACAACATCAACCAAGGGTCATGTACCTTTGGCTGATGATTTACGTCCAAAAACGCTGCAAGAAGTGATTGGACAAGATCATTTGTTAGGCACAGATGGTATTATAACGAATATGTTAAACCATCAATCCTTATCTAGTCTAATCTTATGGGGAAATCCTGGCACTGGTAAAACAACAATTGCACGTATTTTAGCCCAAGAAACCAATTTACATTTTATTCAAATTTCTGCCATTTTCTCTGGTGTTAGTGATCTGAAAAAAGCCTTTGATGAGGCAATCCGTTTTCGTAATCACTCAGGACGTAGCACTTTATTATTTGTTGATGAAATCCACCGTTTTAATAGGGCTCAGCAAGATGGTTTTTTACCTGTTGTAGAAGATGGCAGCATTATTCTGATCGGTGCGACCACTGAAAATCCATCATTCACACTCAATGGCGCGCTTTTATCCAGATGTCAGGTTTTGGTTTTGAAACGATTGGATGAGGCTGCATTAAACCTATTATTAACACGCGCAGAACAGCAATTAAACCATGAGCTTCCATTATCTGAAAATGCACGTACTGATTTAATCTCTATGGCAGATGGTGATGGGCGATATTTATTGAATATGGTCGAACAAATTACTTTACATGCTGGAAATTCCATTTTAGAAAGTAAAGATCTTACAAAAATTTTAAGTCGTAGAGCCAGTTTATATGATCGTAATCGTGATGGTCATTATAATTTAATTTCTGCATTACATAAATCTTTACGAGGGTCTGACCCTGATGCTGCCTTATATTGGTTTGCACGTATGCTTGAAGGGGGCGAAGACCCAAGATATATCGCACGTAGATTAACACGTTTTGCCGCAGAGGATGTCGGTCTTGCATCCCCTAATGCCCTGACACTTGCAATTGCAGCATGGGAGACTTATGAGCGTCTTGGATCACCAGAAGGAGAGGTTGCTTTGGCCGAGCTAGTTGTATACTTGGCGACAGCTCCTAAATCAAATGCCGTTTATAAAGCGTATAATGAAGCAAGGGCAGTCGCAAAAAAAACAGGTAGCTTTATGCCTCCTGCACATATTTTAAATGCTCCAACCCATATGATGAAAGAGTTAGGATATGGAAAAGGGTATGAATATGACCATAACACAGAAGAAGGATTCTCTGGTCAAAACTATTTTCCTGATGAAATGCAAATTCAGCAATTTTACTCACCTACCAATCGTGGCGTAGAAGAAACTATCTCGCAACGATTATCCCACTGGAATCAACTAAGAAAAAAGCGTTCTGTATGAAAATTTTACATATTTCAATTTTAAAAGAAGATGGCGATGTTAGGCTTGATCGTTGGATTAAACGACAACATCCTAATATAACCCAAGGCATGATTCAAAAATTATGCCGTACAGGACAAATTCGTGTTGATGGCAAACGTGTTCAAGCCGCCACACATTTAAAAGAAGGCGAAATTGTTCGTTTTCCAATGGTTGAGGTCGATCCCGTCAAAGCAAAACAACCCCAACAAATTGATCCTAAATTAGCAAAACAATTAAAAGAGTGGATCATTTATCAAGATGATGATTTGTTCGTTATTAATAAACCCTCTGGTATCGCAGTACAGGGTGGAAGTAATGTTACCAACCATATCGATGGAATATTAGAATCCTTACAATTTGATAGTAAATATCGCCCATCTTTAGTTCATCGTTTGGATAAAGATACCTCTGGATTACTATTAATTGCTCGCCATCCTGCTGCTGCTGCAAAACTTGCTGCCGCATTTAGAAGTCGAGATATGAAAAAAGTTTATTGGGCAATTACAACCCGTCGTCCTTCACCACTGAGTGGGCGGATTGATTTACCTTTATTAAAAGTTGAATATCAAAACGGTTCTCATATAGAAGCTGCTGATGCCAAAAATAAAGAAGCACAACGTGCTATTACAGAATATGAAGTCAAAGATTTTGCAGCCAGAAAACTTGCTTTGGTTGAACTCTATCCTTTAACGGGACGTATGCATCAACTTCGTGTTCATTGTGCAGAAATGAAAGCACCTATTCTAGGCGATAAGAAATATAATAAAGAAATGCCTGTGATGGATGGATTTTCTCAAAAGCTACATTTGCATGCACGGCAACTGGATATGCCTCATCCATCAGGGGGCAGGTTACTCGTAGAGGCACCATTACCTCCACATATGAAGGAAACTTTTGAACATTTAGGATTTGCAATTCCAAGTGAGAAAACAGCTGTTCGGACTAAGAAATGAATAAAAAAAAGGTTATTCTAGGAAGTGTTGGTGTTTTGGCTTGCCTTGTAGGAGGCAGCTTATTTGCTGTGAACCAATTTGTTGATCGTAAGATGATTTTAAATCAGCTATATAGCAATATCGAAAAACAAACAGGACGCAAGCTAGCATTACAAAACCTAGATATCCATTTTTTTCCTTGGCCTGAAATTAATGCTTCAAATATCACTTTATCCAATATGCCTGGTGGTAAAAACCCTCATTTTATAACCGCAGGAAATCTCAAAGCAAATTTAAATTTATGGTCATTATGGCAAAGAACGATCCATTTTAAATCAATTCAATTATCCAATGTTCAAATTCATTTAGAACGTAATGCACAAGGTCAAAAAAATTGGGATCTCCAACCTGTTGAAGCAATAAAAGATAATAACTTACCCACAGCGCAACATATTACTCATCGTAAATGGGGATGGCAATTCAACAATGTTCAGCTTAAAAATGTAGAATGTTGGTATGATGATGCTCTCAATCATAAAAATACACATTTATTTTTTGAACAAGCTGAATTAAATCAGCTAGAAACAGACAAAGTCAGATTTAATATTAATGGTTCTCATCATCATGCAAAATTTACAATTACAGGTCGGATCAGCCATTTAACTGAATTGCTAGAAGGTGACGATACGGTTGCTCCTCCTGCTAAATTTCAAGTTAATCTATCAGAATATGTTCGCAATCAAAATGTTGGTAATATACGCATTAGCGGAACTTTAAAAAGTCTTGTTAAAGCCAAAGGGTATGATATTATTGTTCGGGGAACAATATTAAATCTTGATGATTTAAATCACCTTTTCCCTCATGTGCATCTTCCTTCCATAGAAAATATTACGTTAAGCACAGCCTTTAAAGATATTTCAAAAGAAAGTGATCCTCAAGGTCTGCCGCAAATTGATCTCTTACAGCTTCACACGGGTAAGATTAACGCAGCAATCTTTCCTAATAATTTGCAGTTAATGAGTACAGAAATCGTTGCTAATGATTTGAATGCAGATGTGAATACTCAAATTGTCGGACAATTATATGGCAAGATGTTTCGCTGGTCTGGAAATCTAGGTCGATTAAAAACCTTACAAGACAATGTTTTATTCAAAACAGACGAAAATCTTCCTATTTCTGGAAAATTATCCTCAGCAGATTATAATCTCAAGTTAGATGGTACCATAGGTGGAAAAAATCCTTCTTTGGCTACTGAATTAAGTTTATTAAACTATAATAATTACGTCAAAGATTTTGGCAGCCTGAATGCACAAAATATTTTATACTCTGGGAAACTTATTGTGTCCTTTCCTTTGACTTTGGTATCACTTGAAAGGATCAACACAGATTTTTTATATCAGAATATTACTTCCAAAGGAAAAATAACCAGTAATAGTGTCAAAATAAACCAATATAATTTTGATAATTTTTCAAGCAATTTAGAATGGAAAAACAGAGAGCTTTCCTTTACCCAATTGCAATTAGCAAATAAACAAAGCGATATCAAAGGGGATGTTCACTATTCTTTACAACAAGAAACGCCTGAGTTGAATGTCAGAATCTTTTATTCATCTTTCCCAATGAAATGGATCGAAGATTATTTTTCAATCGCTAATATTTATACAGGGCAAATGACGGCTTTGGGAAATTTATCTACCAAAGGTAATAATTGGCAGGAATGGCAAAAAAATCTTACAGGTCAGCTCGGTTTATTTGGAACTGATGGTAAGTTAGAAGCAGAAGGTTTAAGACATTATATTGGTCAAGCAGCTGCAACATTACCACTAAAAAAATCTTTATCAACGCAATGTATTGCTTTACGGACGCAAATTAATTCAGATGATCTATATTTTGATACCATAACATTGCAAACTAACCAATTTGCATTGAATGGGCAAGGAACGTTTGACATTCCAGATCAAAAATTAAATTTACATTTTATCCCAGATGTAAGGTTAGGGGCAATCAGTGCTTCGGCACCGATACGCATTGGTGGAACTTTGGCAAAACCTTATACGACTTTTGACATGAATAAAAATAGAGTTTTCTCATTGAATATTAATGCACTTAATAAGTCACAACCAGCGACTAATTATTGTCAAGATGCTATAGAAAAAGCTAAAAAACCTTTGGGTATTTTACAAAAGAAATAATAAAAAGGATCATAGAAAATTATGGATGGGGTTTCGAAATTACGTCGTTTTTGGAAAACTGTAAATATTATTCAAAATGATAAAGGCTATCAAATTTTATTAGATGAACGCCCTATTAAACTGCCCCAAAAAACAGAACTATATGTTCAAAGTAATTTGTTAGCAGAAAAAATTGCTGATGAATGGAAAAAAATTGGTGAACAAAAGGAAGATTTCTTTTCTTTCAACGACTTGCCTATGACACAAATTACAGCAACAATGATTGAAAAAATATCGCCTAACCCAGATATCTATATTGATGCATTGTTGCCTTATGTTAATGGCGATTTATTATGTTACTTTGCTGAACAACCCAAAAAACTAGTGACTCTACAGCAAGAAAAATGGACAGCTTTGATCCATTGGATCGAAGAAAAATTCGAAATAAAATTAAAAACGACTCAAGGGATTATGCCGATTATGCAAGATACTGAAGTAGTCGAGATATTCAAAAACTATTTGTCTGATTTAAATTCAATAGAGCTAACTTATTTCGCGATTACAGTCCCCTTGTTAGGAAGTATAATTTTAACTCTTGCTCTTAAAGACAAAAGAATTACCGTTCAAGAAGCATTCGATCTAGCTTATTTGGATGAAATTACTCAGGCAGAAATCTGGGGGCAAGACACAGAACAACAAGCAAAATTAAATAAGATTAAAATTGACATTCAAGATGGTTATAATTTTTATGATTATGCCCAGTCTGAATAACAAAATTATTTAATTTACATTGTTTTTATTATAATAATTATAGTTCTGATATCTTAGTAATAAGAACAAAATAGAAAAAAAACAAAATGACATCAAATATTGTTTAGCAGCATTAAAACAATCGAAGATTTACGTTATAAATATATTGCTTTGTTAAAAAGCGCGATTTTGAATTAAATTATTGGATGGTATTTACAAAGATATTACGTCTGGGCTTGCGACAAAATAATTAAGATAGTTATAAAGCTAGTAAGTTACTAATCTTACTAGCTTTATAGGGTGATTTATTCAGGCATCAAAATACTTGTCATAGCTTGACATGCAATTCCTTCTTCGCGCCCAGTAAAACCGAGTTTTTCTGTTGTGGTTGCTTTCACAGAGACACGCGTAAAATCAATTTGCAAAAGCTCTGCAATTTTTTTACGCATTTGTTCAATGTAGGGACGCATCTTAGGGCGTTCACAAATCAAGGTCAGGTCAATATTAATGATCTTGCCACTGCGTTGACGAACCCGTTCACCAGCATGAATTAAAAAACGCTTACTATCAGCATTTTTCCATTGATTGTCTGAAGGGGGGAAATGTGCACCAATATCCCCCTCTGCCAACGCGCCATAGATCGCATCACATAAAGCGTGCAGCCCAACATCTGCATCTGAATGACCTGCCAATCCAAATTCATGAGGGACTTCAATACCACATAAGTATAGGGGTCTCCCTTTTTCAAAAGCATGAACATCGAACCCAGAGCCTACTCTAGGTAACATCATATTGCTCATTAAACACTCCAATCTTTTTAAATCTTCTTGATAAGTAAGCTTTATATTATTCTCATCACCTTGAACCAAAGCGACTTCTAAGCCAATATCTTCAAATAAAGCTGCATCATCAGTTGCACTGGAACCTATTGCTTTTCTATGAACTTCTAAAAAAGGTTCAAAATGAAATCCTTGAGGTGTCTGTGCTCTGAATAAACCATCTCTGGAAACAGTTTCTTCAATAATATTATCTTTATTACGTTTAAGTGTTTCCGCTACAGGAATAGCAGGAATGACAGCTGGATAGTTTTTTAAAGCATCAATGACTCGATGTATAATTTCAGCAGAAACATTTGGTCTTGCGCCATCGTGAACCAACACAATATCAGGATGCTGATGCTCAGGTAAAGTTGCTAATGCTTCTAATCCTGCTCTGACACTATCTTGACGTTCTTTTCCACCAATTGTAGGAGGTAAAATCTTTTTATCCTGCAAAGGATATAAAATAGAATTCAGTGTATCAGGATCACCTACAGGTTGAATATAATCCACATGCGGCAAGAACGCTTTGACAGCATGATAAATCACAGGATGTCCCAGTAATTGTATATATTGTTTTGGAATAGTTCCATCTTTACTGAAACGTTTCCCTACACCCGCAGCAGGGATAATAAGAGCAATGCGCATAATTATTTAGTGATCCGAGTTATTGAGGTTTTCATTCAATGTTATTATTTAGTAATACGCTTTTATTCAAGATTGAATAATAAACGCTTTATGATAATGTTGCTGAAAGATTGTGAGGAAAGCAAAAGAACGTGACGATTTTACCCCAAACCATCCCAACATTAAAGCCAATTTATCTTGATAAAGATAAAGTTATCGATGTACCTATCATTCTTGCCCCAATGGCTGGTGTTACTGACTATCCTTTTCGAAAATTAGTTAAAGAATTCGGAGCAGGGCTAGTTGTTTCTGAAATGATTGCCTCTTGGGCAATGATTCGTGAAAATAAAACCACGTTGCAAATGGCAGAACCGCTTACCGAAGGACTTAATTCGACCCAGCTGGCTGGCTCTGATCCTGTTGCAATGGCAGAAGCTGCAAGAATAGCGGTTGGACATGGTGCAAATGTAATTGATATTAACTTTGGTTGTCCTGTTAAAAAGGTGGCTGTCGGTCAACAAGCTGGTTCTGCATTGATGCAAGACGAAAAAAAGGCTGCAATTATACTAGAAGCAGTGGTCAAAGCTGTTGATGTTCCTGTAACTTTAAAAATGCGAATGGGATGGGATCAACAGTCTTTGAATGCTCCAGAACTTGCAAAAATTGCCGAGAATTGCGGGATTAAAATGGTGACTATTCACGGTCGTACACGTCAACAACTTTATCGTGGATCAGCAGATTGGGCATTTATTCGTCAAGTCAAAGAATCTGTTACTATTCCCGTTATTGTTAATGGGGATATTATTGATATTGAAACCGCAACAACTGCTTTGCGACAATCTGGCGCTGATGGATTAATGGTCGGCAGGGGATGTTACGGAAAACCTTGGTTTCTTGCACAATTAAAATATTATTTCGTCCATCATACCACATTAGATGATCCCCCTTTGGTTGAACAAAAAGACATTTTATTAAAACATTATCAAAGTATGCTTGATTATTACGGGGAACGTTCGGGAATCAGATTATCTCGCAAGCATATTTCTTGGTATTCAGCTGGATTACATGGCTCCGCTGCCTTCAGAGCCTCTATTAATCAAATGGATAGTTCAGCTGACGTGATTGCAGCAATTAAAGAATTTTACGATCAGAATATTCATCACCAACAAGAAACTTTGCTTCAATAATAGAGTCAACTATCGGCACGTATAATTAAATGAATAGCGAACATGATCCTCAAGAATTAAATGGCTATGACATTATTGAATCTTTACCTACACCTTTGATTGTCATTGATGATTTATTTGATATTATTTATATCAATGGTGCTGCCGAAGATTTCTTGATGGTCTCCAGAAAGAGCATTCAACAATGTTCTTTATATTCTTTTTTCCCCAATGCACATGCTGTTTTTGAACTGATTAAAAAGGTTCAATCTAAAAGAAGAGGGGTCGTAGAATACGAAGTTGAAATTTTTACTTATAATCAAGTTATCAAAGAAATAACATTATATATCGCACCATTTATTAAAAATAAAAAAATAATAACATTGACGATCCACGATTACTCGATTGTAAAAACAATTGAGGAAAAAGCCAGTTTTCACAAAGTATCCAGAAGCGTTGCCAATATGGCTGCTTTGCTGGCGCATGAAATTAAAAATCCGTTATCTGGAATCAAAGGAGCAGCACAGTTACTTGAAAAATCTTTAGATGATTCTGATCGAGAATTCACAACATTAATTTGTGATGAAGTAGAAAGAATTAAAAATCTTGTCGATCGTACAGCAATTTTATATAATCAAAAGCTTCAGATCAGCGATGTGAATATTTACTCTGTGCTAGCCCATGTTAAGAAAATTGCTGAAAATGGATTTGCTTCTTTTGTTCAAATTAAAACGATTTATGATCCATCCTTACCTTTAATCAAGGCAGATAAAGATTTGTTGATTCAAGTTTTTATTAATCTTATCAAAAATGCAGCAGAAGCTATAGGCAGTCATCGAACGGATGGTGAAATTACACTGATTATTGGATATGAACCCAATCTTATTATGAATATCGTAAAAACTAAGAAAAGAGTCACATCCCCTTTGATGATCGTTATTCGAGATAATGGACCAGGCATTCCTCAATCCATTAAACATCGTTTGTTTGAACCTTTTGTCAGCGGCAGACCAAACGGAACAGGTCTTGGCTTGGCGCTTTGTGGTAAAATTATCAATGATCATGGTGGTATTATTGATATTCATAGCCAAAAAGGCAAAACTGAGATAAAAATATATCTTCCTCTTATCTGCTGTTAATCCTTGGATATTATTTATTAATGCTAAACAACACTCCAACAATTTTGGTTGCTGATGACGATCGTTCCATTCGTACTGTATTAAAACAAGCCTTGATACGTGCAAAATATCATGTTGAATTAACAGATAATGCAACTGAATTATGGAATTTAATTTGCGCTGGCAAGGGTGATGTCGTCATCACTGATGTTTCTATGCCTGACAAGAATATCTTTGACATTATCCCTAAAATCAAAGAGATTAAACCAAATCTTCCTATTATTGTGATTAGTGCCTTATCCACTTTATCAACAGCGTTACAAGCGGAACAAGAGGACGTTTTTGATTATTTACCTAAACCTTTTGATTTAGATAAATTATTAAATACGGTGCATCATGCGTTAAAATACGTAAAAAGCAACAATAAAGATCAAGAATTAGAGGAAAAACTCCCTTTAGTTGGAAAATCTGCTGCGATGCAAAATATTTATCGTATGATAGCTCGGCTTATTAATTCCAACTTAAGTGTCATTATTTCTGGTGAAAGTGGTACAGGAAAAGAAGCTGTCGCGAAAACATTACATCATTATGGCAATAGGCGTTCATATCCATTCATTACCTTGAATATGTCTGCAATGACTGCCAGTGAAATTGAAAATAAACTATTTGGATATGAAGAGAACGGACAATGGCAGTCAGGATATCTAGAACAAAGCATTAATGGAACTTTATTTATTGATGAAATCAATGAAATGCCTTTGGATATTCAAACACGTTTATTAAAGATACTAGAGAATAATTCGGATATTATTCATTATACACAAAAAAAATCGATGCGCCTTATTGCTGCTACTCGTTATAATTTATTTGAATTAGTGCAAAAACAACAATTTAGAGAAGAGTTATATCATCGTTTGAATGTTATTTCTGTGCAAATCCCTTCCTTAAAGGAAAGAGCTGAAGATATCCCTTTGTTGATCGAACATTTTTTGCAAGAAAATTCTAGTTCTACGACGTTATCAGAACAATCAATTATTCTTTTAAAAGAATATCATTGGCCAGGAAATGTCCGTGAATTACGAAATTTGATCTTACGCTTAGTAACTTTTTATCCCAACCAAATCATTCAAGAGGATCTTATATTACCAAATCTTGAAAAGAAACCGCATCAACATCATGAAACTGGTTGTTTACCATTATCAACCTTAATAGAAAATCACATTTGTCGGTATTTTTCTGAAAATAAAGGATTACCAATTAATAAATTATATGCTCAAATGCTAGCAGAAGTTGAAAAACCACTAATAGAACAAACTTTGATTGAAACAGAAGGCAATCAAATCAAAGCTGCTGCTATTTTAGGGATCAACAGAAATACGTTGCGCAAAAAAATTAAAGACTTTAATATTATTCATAAATAGAAACAACAGGTTAAATGTGTCAAAAAAAGCTAATTATACATCATTTTTACGCATTATAGAAAAGCTCTCTGGTCGAAAAGCAACACTTATATTGGTTGCTTTGGCTTTATTTTTCGGCGTTGTCACATTTGTTATTCTTTCAGGTGGTATTGTTACGTCGCACAAACATCATGTACAACTTATTATTACTTTTTTGAATTTATCTGTTTTGCTGTTGCTTGTGACTGCTCTGTCTATACGTATTTTACGTTTGATTGCAGAACGTCGTAAAGGAATGGCAGGATCAAAGATCCATGTAAAGTTGGTTGTTCTTTTTGGTATTATTTCAACCATTCCTACGATTTTAGTGGGTGTTTTTGCTACTGTTTTATTTCATTTTGGTATCCAAATCTGGTTTAGCAATCGTGTTAGTACTGCTTTGAATGAAGCCCTGCAAGCATCCAGAGGATATCTGCAAGAACATAATGCCAATATTCGCACAGAGGCTTTTTCTTTGGCAAATTATATCCAAGGAATGCAAAATAATCTTGCCCAAGAAGGTCAAAATTTATTTGAAGATGGCAATGTTTTGGATCAAATCCTAGACTCTCAAGCTACGTTGAGGGGGCTAAATGCTGCGATTGTTTATAATCCTGCCACTCAAAAAATTGTCGCCTCGGGTGGATTGCTGAATAATGTTTCTTATGTTAAGAATTTACCTCGCACAACCACCAGCTTCATGACTCACAATGACGTAGCAATTCTTGATTCTTCGGATAAAGAAACCGTAAGGGCTGCTATTTCCTTAAGTGATACCCCTGCTTTGATGTTGTTAATCATCAGACCCGTTGATCCGACAATTTTAAATCATATGTATAAAACGGAAAAAGTTGTCGACCAATATAACATGCTAAATGCCAAACAATCACAAATCCAAATTATGTTTGTTATTATTTTTGGGCTGGTTGCGTTATTGGTATTAGCAGCCGCGGTGTTATTAGGATTATATTTAGCCAACCAAATTGCGCGTCCTGTGGGATTGTTAACCCTTGCTGCCAAAAAAGTCAGTGAGGGAAACTTGAATGTCAGTGTTCCTGAGCGGGATAAAGATGATGAGCTTACTGATCTATCACGTACATTTAATAAAATGACCAATCAATTATCTGTTCAACGTACAGAGTTAATTAAAGCCAACAAACAGATTGATGATCGTCGACGCTTTACCGAAGCTGTATTATTTGGTGTATCTAGTGGTGTGATCGGACTGGATCAACAAATGACAATCGAACTACCGAATCGGTCAGCCAATCAATTATTGAATGTTGATTTGTTCAATCATATTGGTCAAAAAATTACAGATATCGTTCCCGAGTTTACAGAGTTTTTACTTAAAAATGCTGATAGAACGCAACAATCTAAACAAGAAGAAATACAGATACAAACACCGTCGGGCAGTCGTGTTTTATTGGTACAGATTGGTCCAGAAATTGGAGGATCAGAAATTGAAGGATTCGTTATCACATTTGATGACATTACAGAACTGCAGTCAGCCCAAAGAAAGGCTGCTTGGGCTGATATCGCCAGAAGGATCGCGCATGAAATTAAAAACCCTTTAACCCCTATACAGTTAGCAGCCGAGCGTTTGAAAAGACGGTTTCTTAAGGAAATTCAATCAGACAGTCAAATATTCAGCCAATGTATTGATACAATTATTCGCCATGTTGGTGATATTGGCAGGATGGTTGATGAGTTTTCGTCTTTTGCACGAATGCCACAACCTGTTATGAGTAAAAACAATCTTTCAACGATTGTTAGAGATACATTGATACTACAACAAAATGCACATTCTGAAATTATATATCATATAGAACTTCCCAATCAAGGACCTTATTTGGATTGTGACCAAAGACTAATTGGGCAAGCATTAACGAACTTGTTTCAAAACGCCGCAGATGCTATTGGTATGTTAAATAAATGTGATAATATTGAAACAGCTATTGCAGGAAACATATGGGTTCAGGTAAAAGAGTCTGATAAAGAGATATGCATATTTGTAACAGATGATGGGATTGGTTTGCCACAAGAAGACAGATTACGTTTGACAGAACCTTATGTCACCCATAAACCTAAGGGAACAGGATTAGGTCTTGCTATTGTAAAGAAAATTATGGAAGATCATAAAGGAACCTTGCAATTAAGAGATCGTGCCGAAGGAAAAGGTACAACATCAATTTTGGCTTTTCAAAAATGAGGATAATATGGCGCATGAAATTCTAATCGTTGATGATGAACCTGATATCAGGTTGCTTATCGAAGGAATTTTACAAGATGAAGGATACGCAACACGTCTTGCAGGAGATGCTGATGCTGCAATTAGTGCTTTTCACGCACGCAGACCTTCACTAGTCATTTTGGATATTTGGTTACAAGGTTCCAGAATGGATGGTTTAGAGATTTTAAAATTAATCCAAAATGAAAAACCAGCCGTGCCAACCATTATGATTTCTGGGCATGGGACAATTGAAACTGCTGTTTCTGCCCTTCAATTTGGCGCATATGATTTTATTGAAAAGCCATTTACTTCAGACCATTTGCTCGTCGTTGTTCGCCGAGCACTTGAAAGTGCTAGGTTGGCACAAGAAAATGCAGAGTTGCGCGTAAGAAGTGGCGTCGCAATGCAATTAAATGGTCAAAGTCAAGCCATTAGCGTTTTAAAAAGCCAAATTGACAAGGTTGCCCCAACAGGCTCACGCGTTTTGATTTCTGGAGCTCCTGGCACTGGAAAAGAAATTGCAGCACGATCTATCCATAATCTATCCAAACGCGCAGATGGTCCATTTCTGGTATTAAATTGTGCGACTTTATCCCCAAATCGTTTTGAAGAAGAATTATTCGGGATTGAGGGCACAGCTGATGGTACACAACAACGTAGAACAGGTGTTCTAGAACGTGCTCATGGGGGTACTTTGGTGCTTGATGAAGTGGCTGATATGCCCCTTGAAACTCAAGGGAAAATCGTCAGAGCATTACAAGATCAAACGTTCCAACGTGTTGGTGGTTCAACAAGAGTTAAAGTTGATGTGAGGGTCATTGCAACAACAAACAGAGATCTCAACGTCGAAATTGGCGCAGGTAATTTTAGAGAAGATTTATATTACCGCCTTGCGGTTGTTCCATTGAAATTACCTAGTTTAAAGGATAGGCGAGAGGATATTCCTGAACTTGCAAAGTTATTTTTACAAAATTGTTCAGAATTAACCGGGCTTCCGTTAATCGATTTATCTGCCGACGCATTAACGACATTACAAACCTATGAATGGCCAGGAAACGTTCGTGAATTGCGTAATTTAATGGAACGTTTGTTAATTATGATGCCAGGTAATGTAAGCGAGGCTATCCGCACGGATATGTTACCCAATAACATTGGGCAAAATGCTCCCGGCTTGTTAAAAATTGATACGCAGACCGATATTATTAGCCTGCCACTAAGAGAAGCTAGGGATTTATTTGAAACGCAATATTTACAAGCACAATTAATGCGGTTTGGTGGAAATATCAGTCGTACTGCTGGATTTGTTGGCATGGAACGAAGTGCCCTACATCGTAAGCTAAAGCAACTTGGAGTTACTTCTTCAGAAGAAAGAAGTAACAACACCAATAACAATAACAATAACAATTTATAAGGTTGAACAGTGCCAAAAGACAATTTTCAAAACATACAAGACGTATTTTTAAACCAATTAAGAAAATCCAAGGTCTCCGTGACTGTTTTCTTGGTCAATGGCGTCAAATTGCAAGGAATAATATCAGGGTTTGATAATTTCTCAATTTTATTAAGAAGAGAGAGTCACGCTCAACTTGTATATAAACACGCAGTCAGCACGATTATGCCTGCAACGCCTATACAATTGCCTTATAATACTCCAGAAGAAAACTAGAAAGATTACTAAATGACCAATTTTGATTCAACTCATCAAAATGCTCGTGCAGCAGTTATTGTTCCTTGGGATGTTTCAAATCGTCAAATAAGTAATCGAAACTCACAATCCAGATTAGAAGAGGCAATTGGTTTAGCTTCTTCTATCCGTTTAGAGATTTTACATACTGAAATTATAAATCTACGCTCTTATCGCTCTGCAACGCTGATAGGACAGGGGCATATAGAGCAGTTAAGAGATTCTATTCAATCTAATGAAATCGAAATTGCTATTTTCGATACTAGGTTAAGCCCCATCCAACAACGTAATTTAGAAAAAGCGTTGGCATGTAAGGTCATTGATCGTACGGCTTTGATTCTTGATATATTTGGTGAGCGTGCCCAAACAAAAGAGGGGACGTTACAAGTTGAGCTGGCGCATTTGCAATATCAACGCAGTCGTTTGGTCCGTTCTTGGACACATTTGGAACGTCAACGTGGGGGTTTTGGTTTTATGGGTGGTCCTGGTGAAACACAAATTGAAGCGGATAGGCGTTTAATTGATGAAAGAATTATTCGTTTAAAAAAGGATTTAGAACAAGTTCGACGCACCAGAGGATTACATCGTAAATCAAGACAAAAAGTACCCTTTCCTATTGTGGCTTTGATTGGATATACCAATGCTGGAAAATCAACATTGTTTAATAAGTTAACTGGGGCTGATGTTCATGCCCAAGATCAATTATTTGCAACGCTTGATCCTACAATGAGAAAGCTACAACTTCCTTCTGGAAAGACGATTATCTTATCGGACACTGTTGGCTTTATCAGTGACTTGCCCACTGAACTGATTGCTGCGTTTAGGGCAACATTAGAAGAAACTGCCGAAGCTGATATTATTTTGCATGTTAGGGATATTTCACATCCTGAAACCATAGAGCAACGGCAAGACGTATTCTCTGTTTTAGATACAATGGTCAAAGATCAAATTTTAGAGGCTGATTGGCGCAAAAATACGATTGAAGTGTTAAATAAAATTGATTTGACCGATATCAATACAATAGTTGATAAGCCTTCTGACTATATTGGTATTTCTGCATTAACAGGCGAAAATTTACCTGCTTTAATACAAATGATTGATGACCGCTTGGCTACATTTATGGAGAAAGTTAACTATACAATTTCAATCAAAGACGGTGCTGCATTATCATGGCTCTATAATCATAGTGAAATTTTAGAACGGAATGATGATGAAGAAAATATCACCTTATATGTCAGATTGTCTCCAGTAAATAAGGCACGTTTTGAACAAATATACCCTTATGAATGATGTAATTTAGCTTCGAAAATTCGATGGACTTTACAAGGTTCTGGTACGATGCGCTCAATCAAATTGCGCATACCTTTATTATCTTCTAAAATCCATCCTAATTCGATCATTTTATAAGACAATACTTCGCCACGATTAAATAGTTCATCAATTACAAGTGAGGGCATCAACGCCCCCATGGCTGTATCCCGAATTGAATGGCTGATCCCTAATAATATTACACGCGCGGATTGAATTTGATGACGCAATACCCTATAACCTATTTTTGCCCACCCCATTAAAGAGGGAGTAGGACCAATATTCTTTGACAAATCATAAATATTAGGAATTACCAAAGCAACGGCAACGGGCATCTTATTTTGTTCGACCAATACATAATTTTCAGGTCGAAGCATTGATTTTAAATCTCTAATTAAAACGGACATTTCTGTTGGTGTCAGGGGAACAAATCCCCATGTATTGTTCCAAGCATCATTATATAATTGACGCAAGATCTCTCCATCTCGAGAAATCTCCTTCATATTTAATTTTCTAGTTGTAATGTTTCCAAGGCGATCAGAACCCATTTTTAATCCTGATGGAATTTTATGTGCTTTTCTGGCTTCTTCACCCATAATCATTTGATAAGAAACCAAGTCCATTGCTTTTGATAATCCTGACGATTCGATATGCTTTCCCAAATATTCGGGGTGCCATGGCATTGCAATCATCGGGGGTTCTTTTTGTCCTTTGACCATAGTTCCAGCCTCTGAATTTGCATTCAAAGTATAAGGACCTCTGATTTTTTCCATTCCATGTTTCTTAAGCCATTGACTAGCGGCGTTGATTAATTGCTGTACGACCTCAGAATCATCAATTGCATCCAAAGCGCCAAATAAACCAATTGGTTCTTTCCATTGACGTAAAGCATTCGGGTCTATTTGTGCAGAAATACGACCAACCGGTTTGTTATCTTTATAGGCAAGAAAATACTGGGCTGTTCCATATCTGAAAAATGCAGATTTTTTGGGGTGTAATAAACTGGTTTCTTGAAAGTCCAAAGGGGGTATATAATCAGGGAAATGACTGTATAATAAACGTGGCAATCGAATGAAAATTTCTAATTGTTTTGCATTACGCACAGAAAGAACAATAACTTTATTCGATTCAACGGAGATTACAGACATCAGAAAACCATTATTTAAATTAAATCAAAAACAAATTTTATATTTTTGAAATTTGAAAAAGGGAGAAGTATAAAATTACTTGTCTCAAATTATATAAAGGTTTTTTGTACTTATAGATATAATTTTATCAAAAAAATTAAAAAAACTTCTATCCAAAGGAAATTCTTTTGCGTGATTCATTAGATTCTATTTTGATTACAGGTGCAACCAGCGGTATGGGTCAAGCACTTGCATATTTTTATGCCAAACCAGGAATAAAACTTTTTTTGTGGGGAAGGTCTAAGAAAAAATTAAATGAAACTGCACAACGATGTCAAGCCAAGGGTGCGGTTGTTTATACTTATCCTATTGACCTAACGAATCCTATTGCTGCAACGACATTACTCCATGAAATATTCAAAGATTTTACCATTGATATGGCTATTCTTGCCGCTGGGTCAGGTGATATTAAATCAGAACAAGATATATTAGAATCTCAAAAAACACTCTACGATTTAACGCAACTGAATTATGTTACCCCGAGCTTAATGGGAAATTTACTAGCTCAACAAATGATACAAAAAGATATTCAGGGGAAAATTATATTTATAAGTTCTGTTGCAGGGTTTCATTCATTACCTTTTGCAACTGCTTATAGTAGCTCAAAGGCGGGCTTGACGCGTTTTAGCGATTCGTTGAGGCTTGCGGTAAAAAAATGGAAAATACAAGTAACACTCATTATTCCTGGATTTATTGATACCCCAATGAGCCAACGACTTGAATGCGACAAGCCTTTTTTGATTCCTCTTGATAAAGCCGTAGAACAAATCACTAATGCAATTGCAGAGGGGAAAAGAGAACTCATTCTTCCAAAAATATTTAAACTTTTGAAATGGGTTGATCTAATAGCACCTAGTTTTTTAAGGGATTTAATTTTATCTCGGATCAAAGTCAAACAAGATTAATAATCAAGAGCTAATGGAGGTCCGGGAGGGAATTGAACCCCCGTAAACGGATTTGCAATCCGCTGCATGAGCCACTCTGCCACCGGACCATGAACTCTTGATACCTGCTTATATCATCTACTATGGCAAAAAGGTCAAGTAAAAAATGTATAAAAACTTTACTTTTCATTCGTAAGGGTTTCATGGTATTTAGACATAGCACGTTATTAAAGATGTTTAGGAAACAATGAATCACTCTCATTTTGATTTTGCTGAGGCACGACAGAATATGGTTGAAAATCAACTTCGTCCTGCTGAGGTAAACCATACACAACTTACCGAAATTATGCGCGCTCTCCCTCGTGAAGAATGTGTTAAACCATCACAACGTGAGATGGCATATGCAGATATTAATTTGCCTTTATCCCACAACCGCTTCCTAAGCGAACCCAGAGTTATCGCACGATTAGTCCAGTTGGCTGATATTCGTCCTGGTGAAAAAATATTGGTCGTTGGTGCTTCAACTGGATACTTGCCCGCAATCATTCAATTGCTAGAAGCAGAAATTTTTGCAGTAGAAGAAAATGAAGAACTTTCTGTACAAGGTCAAGATTTTTGCAAAAAATATGCGGATCGTGTTCATTGGCATATGGGTAAATTATCCGAAGGTTACCCAGAAGCAAAACCATTCGATGTTATTTTAATTGATGGCGCTGTGACAGAAATTCCCAGTCAATTAGCCGATCAGCTCGTACTAAACGGTCGTATTGTTACCGTTCTTAAAAAAGACGGGCAAGCAAGCCAAGCAGTAAAAATAGAAAAAACTACCAATGGTCTTGCAACAATTTCTTGTTTTTATGCTAGCCTACCTTTATTACAAGAATTTAAAGATTAAAACTATATAGAATTTGATAGAAAGTTGCTGTGATGATTAAATGTCGATATCTTGGTATAAGCTTATTCAGCTTTTTGTTAAGCACAACGACTTGGGCACAAAATTATGATGGATCTGGTGCCCCCAATTTTGTTCCTCACACCTTAGAAGAGGCATTATCCACAGCTTACCTCACCAATCCAGAATTACAACAAGAACGTGCAGTATTAAGAGCAACTGATGAAGGTGTTTCCCAAGCACATGCGGGATGGCGACCTACAATTCAGACATCTCTTGGTGGCTCTATAACAAAAGGAAATTCTGTAGGGTCATCTGAGTTTAATGACAACGGACAGATAGTGCAAGGTCAAGATACGATTCAATCTGCAGATGGGCAATTAGGATATCAAGCTCAAGTTTCAATCTCACAACCGATCTATCAAGGCGGAAAGACAACAGCTAAAACGCATCAAGCTGTCAATGCAGTGATGGCCGAACGTGCTAAACTTCTTTCAACAGAACAGCAAGTTTTTCAAAAAGTTGTTAAAGCGTATGTTGGTGTTATTCAGGCTCAACAATTGTTGCAAATTAATATTAATAACGAAAAAATCCTTGCAGAACAGGTGAGAGCAACCCAACAACGGTTTAATTTAGGCGAAATCACACGAACAGATACAGCCCAAGCAGAAGCAGCACTTGCTGAGGCACGCGCTAGACGTCAAACAGCTGATGGTAGCCTAAGAGAAGCAGAAGCAACTTATACTCAGGTTGTCGGGATTGCACCACCGCCCAATTTAAAACCACCGCAACCATTAATTTTGCCTGTAAAAACAGAACAAGAGGCTATCGCTATTGCAGCATCCAACAATCCAGATGTTATTTCAGCATTATTTACCGAATCTGCACAAAAAGCAGCGGTAAATGTTGCTATTTCTGAAATTATGCCAAAAGTTAATGCGAATTTGCAATATCAAAGAATGAAAGATCAAGGTGTCGGTCGAAACCAAATGGATAGTAAAATGGGCACGTTGCAAATGACCTTGCCTATCTATCAAAGCGGTTCAGAATATTCTGCAATTCGTCAAGCAAAGCAACAAGCACAAGCAGCGCATAGACAAGTAAGCTCTCAAAGACGAACTGCTATGCAATTAGCATCCAGCAATTGGCAAAAATATTTGGCAGCAAAAGCTTCAATTGGTAGTAACCGTTCTGCTATTGCAGCGAATATCGTTGCTTTGGCTGGTGTCGAAAAACAAGCCGTTGTTGGAACGAGTACTACTTTAGAAATGTTGCAACAACAACAAACCTTATTAAATTCACAAACAACCCTTATTCAAAACCTTAGCACTATGGTTACGGCTTCTTATGATGTTGCTGCTGCTATGGGACGGTTAACAGCCCAAGATTTAAAACTGAATGTACCTCATTACGACTATACAGCGTATTACAATGCAGTTAAAAACAGATGGTGGGGCATGAATGACTATGCCCAAGATCAGCCTGGTCGTTAATATCTTATTCTTTCACTTTATTTTAGTACATCATATCATCCAATGTTAGATAAAAAATTTCATCCTTCCTCTGTTGAAAATGATCTTTACCACCTTTGGGAGGAGTCTGGTTTTTTCTCGGCTAATCCTGAACAACAAGACAAAAAACCATTTGCAATCATGATTCCTCCACCAAACGTGACGGGAACATTGCATATGGGTCATGCATTAACAATGACGTTGCAAGATACCTTAATTCGCTGGCGTCGTATGCAAGGGTACGATGTATTGTGGCAACCCGGTACAGACCATGCAGGGATTTCAACCCAACTGGTCGTTGATCGTAAGCTTACCGAAAAAGGCATTGATCGCAAATCTATTGGTCGTGATGAATTCATTAAGCACGTTTGGGAATGGAAAGCCGAATCTGGTGGCGAGATTACCAAACAATTACGCAGGTTAGGGGCTTCTCTTGATTGGAAAAGAGAGCGCTTTACGATGGATGAAGGTCTATCAGAAGCTGTCAAAAAAGTTTTTGTGACTTTGTATCGTGAAGGATTGATTTATCAAGACAAACGTCTGGTAAATTGGGATCCCGTATTTCGCTCTGCCGTATCTGATCTTGAGGTGGAAAGCAAAGAGGTCAATGGGCATCTTTGGTATATTCATTATCCAATTGAAAATAGTGATGAGATCATCACTATTGCAACAACTCGTCCTGAAACAATGCTTGGTGACGTTGCTGTTGCTGTGCATCCTGAAAACGAAAAATATAAACATCTTGTAGGTAAAAATATTATCTTACCATTAACGGGTCGTTTAATTCCTATTATTGCTGATGAATATTCTGATCCAGAAAAAGGAACTGGTGCTGTTAAGATTACGCCTGCTCATGATTTCAACGATTTTGAAGTTGGGCGCAGGCATGATCTAAAATTAATTACGATTTTAGATGAAAGTGCTGCAATTGATCTGAATGAGTTATCTGAAAATGAAAAGACAGAATTCGTCCTTTCCTTAGCTGGCTTACCAAGAGATAAAGCAAGAAAGCAAATCATTGCTGAACTTGAAAGGTTAGAGCTTCTTGAAAAGGCTGAACCTCATCGTAACCAAGTGCCTCATGCTGAAAGAGGTGGGGCTGTTATTGAACCACGCTTGACAACGCAATGGTATTGCGATGCCCCAACCTTGGCAAAACCTGCAATCGAAGCAGTGCAAACGGGAAAAATCAAATTCGTTCCTAAACAGTGGGAAAACACCTATTTTGCGTGGATGCGTGATTTGCAACCTTGGTGTATCAGCCGTCAATTATGGTGGGGACATCAAATTCCAGCATGGTATGGTCCAGATAATCATGTATTTGTTGCCTATGACGAAAATGAAGCCAAAGAACAAGCCCTGAAACATTATAGCAAAGAAGAACCATTACGCCGTGATGAAGATGTATTGGATACGTGGTTTTCTTCTGCATTATGGCCTTTTTCAACGTTGGGCTGGCCAAATGAAACTGTTGAATTAAACAGATATTATCCTGGGAACGTATTGATTACTGGATTTGACATCATTTTCTTTTGGGTTGCGAGAATGATGATGATGGGTACCCATTTTATAAAAGATATTCCGTTCGAAACGGTTTACCTCCACGGATTGGTGCGTGATGAAAAGGGACAAAAAATGTCCAAAACCAAAGGAAATGGTATTGATCCTTTGGAAGTCATTGATGAATTCGGTGCTGATGCAATGCGCTTTACTGTATGTGCATTAACAGGACCAGGGCGTGATATTAAGCTGGGTAAGAAACGTATTGAAGAATACCGTTCATTCATTACTAAAATATGGAATGCTGCACGTTTTTGTGAAATGAATGAAGTCAAATATAATTCTAATTTCTCAATTAGCGATGTAAAACTTTCTTTAAATCGTTGGATTTTAGGAGAGTTATCCCAAGCAATTACAGATGCAACATCTGCATTAGAATCTTTCCGGTATGATGAATATGCTTCTGTTTGTTACCATTTCACATGGGATAAATTCTGTGATTGGTTTCTCGAATTTGCCAAAGCAGCTTTTCAAAATGAAGATCAAACTATTGTTCAAGAAACAAGAGCTGTTGCAGCATTAGTATTAAAAACACTTTTACAAATTTTACATCCTGTTATTCCTTTTGTTACAGAAACATTATGGCATGAATTTAATTTTGGTCAAAAAGGAACATTAATGGTTTCTGAATGGCCAAAAGCTGAACTATTTGCAACGGTTAAAACAAAAGAATCTTCTGAAGAAATTGATTGGATCGTTCGTTTTATTACAGATATCAGAACGTTAAGAGCTGAGATGAATGTGCCGCCTAGTAAATTTATCTCAGCTTATTTGAAAGATGCTAATTCATATACATTACAATATGCCAATGTTTGGGGCGATGCGATTAAACGTATGGCGAGAATAGATTCTATTGAGCCATTACAGGGTGATTTACCTAAAGATTCAGCACAAACCATCGTTAATGAAGCAACTGTTATTCTGCCTTTAGCTGGGATCATCGATATTGATGCTGAAAAGGCACGTTTAGCTAAAGAATTAGATAAGATCGTTGATGAACTTACAAAATTAAATACCAAATTATCTAATCAAAATTTCATACAAAAAGCACGACCTGAGATTATTGAAGAAAGCCGAGAACGATTAAAGCAATTATCACATGATAAAGAACGTGTAGAAATGGCGTTAAATCACTTTAAATAGATAGAAATAAAATAATAATGTAAAATAGCTGTTGAAAAATATTATTCAACAGCTATTTTTTTATAAGAAGAATTTATTACTTAAGTTAAGGAATTAACAATGCATGAAAATATAGAAACGGTTGTTGTTGGTGGTGGATGCTTTTGGTGTGTCGAAGCCATGTTAAGCCAATTTAAAGGCATTATCGAAATTTTACCTGGCTACTCAGGCGGTCAAACTGAAAATCCAACATATAAACAAGTTTATACTGATCAAACTGGGCATGCCGAAGTCGTTAAAATTACATTTGATAAAAATTTAATCAAGCTTGAAGATATTTTTCGCATTTTTTTCTTAACTCATAATCCAACCACACTGAATGCTCAGGGTGCAGACGTAGGTACCCGATATCGTTCAATTATTTTGCCAGCTAATGATGACCAAGAACAAACAGCAATTTCAATTAGAAACGAAATTGAACAATCTGGTGTATGGGAAAAACCTATTGTTACAGAAATAACAAAATTAGAAAAATTTTATCCAGCAGAAATAGAGCATAAAAACTATTTTGAGTTGCACC
Organism: Commensalibacter nepenthis; assembly: GCF_029953305.1. Classification (NCBI taxonomy): domain Bacteria; kingdom Pseudomonadati; phylum Pseudomonadota; class Alphaproteobacteria; order Acetobacterales; family Acetobacteraceae; genus Commensalibacter; species Commensalibacter nepenthis. The sequence goes on from NZ_JASBAN010000001.1 coordinate 2,316,554, forward strand.
CTGAGGTTGCTTATTGCCAAGCAGTCATAGCCCCCAAGGTGTTAAAAGTTCGTAAAGAATTTACAGATTATTTGAAAAAATAATCATTTATTCTTTAACAGTTTTATCGTCTTCATCAAGGAAGAATTGATCTGATTCTTCATCAAAATCGAATATCTCGGCATAACGTGCCCACCCAATAACAGTGGAGAGCGTTTGCCTTGCATATTCTGGCGACATTGTATCTTTTAATTCATCTCTAAATCGTTCTGCACTGGCTTTGTGATTCGAACGTTCATCCAATACACTACGAATAGCACGAATTAACGTAACATTCTTAACGACACTACGTCTGAAGATATCTTTACGTTCTTCAATTTCAGAATGAACCAATTCTTTTCCAAGCTCAGTCAGGATGATATCACCCTCTGCCATATCGGCAAAGCCCAACATTTGCAATGTTTCACCAATTGGTAATAAATCATCCAATTCCATCTGTAGGCTTTGTGCAAGTTTAGGCAAATCTGCACGTCCCATATATGGCTCTGCCAACAATGCCTCGACCATTCCGATCATTAAATTCATGGACATTGGCGGTATAGCAACGAATTGGCTACTATTTGCTTTTTTAACATCTAAATCATTTGGATTGATCTTAGCAGGACCACGATGTGTCATTAATGTGTAAATTTTATCAACCAACTGACGAAATGCAATGTCTTCCCGATTACGCGGATGAGGGAATGTGACTTCTAATTCATGTGCAACGCTACCTGGGTTTGAAGAAAAGATCAATAAACGATCACACATCAAAACTGCTTCTTCAATACTATGTGTGACGATCAAGATTGATTTAACAGGCAGTTTCTTTTCAACCCACAACTCAATCAAATCAGTTCGTAAATTCTCGGCAGTCAAGACATCCAAAGCCGAGAAAGGTTCATCCATCAAAAGCAAGTCAGGATGTACAACAAGCGCTCTGGCAAGCCCAACACGTTGACGCATTCCCCCTGACAACTCTTTTGGGTAGGCTTTCTCATAACCGCCTAAGCCAATCAGATCAATGGCTTCCTCAGCTAATTGCTCTTGCTCTTTCCTATGAACGCCTTTGGCTTCTAAACCAAGCTGCACATTATCTTGTACTGTTAACCAAGGAAAAAGGGCAAAAGATTGAAACACCATTGCGATGCCTTCAGCTGGACCAGACAATAGTTGATCTTTCCAACGAACTTCACCTTTAGTGGGTGCTAATAGTCCTGCAACAATACGTAATAAAGTCGACTTGCCAGAGCCAGAACGCCCTAATAATCCAACGATCTCACCACTTTTCAAGGTAACATTAACATCATCTAATACGACCAATTCCGAATGGTTCTCTTTAGGATAAGATTGTTTACAATTTTTAACCTCGATCAAGGTTTCTGCAGTATTAAGCGTATTCATAAATATGCCCTCTTAAGAAAAAGATAAGCGACGTCGAGCATAATCATAAAGAGGATGCCAAACTAAGCGATTAAATATGATGACAAAAGCAGACATAACCACCATGCCCAAACCTACTTGGAACACATTTCCAGCATCTGTGGCTTCAGCAATATAAGCTCCAAGTCCCGTTGCTTTTAATGTATCATTACCCCAACTAGCAACTTCTGCTGCGATGGATGCATTCCATGCACCGCCACATGCTGTCAAAGCCCCCGTGATATAATAAGGGAAAATGGCAGGTAACATCACCTTTGACCACCAAAGCCACCCTTTGATATGAAAGCTCTTAGAAGCTTCTCTGAGATCACCAGGAAATGTTGATGCGCCACCGACTACATTAAAAAGAATATACCATTGGGTTCCTAAAATCATTAAAGGCGTCAGCCAAATTTCTTTATTCAAACCAAAATGAACGATACCAACTACAAAGAATGGAAAAAATAAGTTAGCAGGAAAGGCTGCCATAAATTGTGCGACCACTTGAGTTCTTTTTGCCCATTGAGGACGTAAGCCCAGCCAAATACCCGCTGGTACCCAAATAATTGTGGCAATAGCAATCATCACAACAACACGAAATAATGTGATAAAACCAAGCACAATAACATGTAGTATTTCTTCGATAGAAATGTGTCCATGAACAGCTTCATAAATATAATAGGCAGCTGCGACCCCCAGTAAACATAAGATTGCTATGTAAATCCTATCAATGGTTTTCGAAGAAATTAGGTTTTTTGATAAATAGGATTGGCTGAATGGACGTTTACCAATCGGTAAAATAGCGACTTTGTGAGCAAATCCATCGATATAATCAGAAATCCAACGAATAAAGCTGGTACGGTGCATAAGACGTAACAACCAAGGGGTTGTATCCGTATCACTATTGGTTGTTTCAAAGCGAAATTTTGCAGACCATGCAACAAGAGGGCGGAATAATAGCTGATCATATGCTAAAATAACAAATAACATTGCACCAATTGCATAAAAAATAGCAGCTAAATCTTTATGTACAATCGCAGTTCCTACATAAGAACCAATACCAGGAAGTGTGATTTCAGTATTACCAACAGATATGGTTTCTGAATAAACAATCATAAACCAACCGCCTGACATAGACATCATCATATTCCAGATCAGCCCAGGCATAGCAGCTGGAACCTCAAGCTTCCAAAAGCGTTGCCACGAGGTTAATCCAAAACATTTGGCAGCTTCGCTCATATCCTCTGGAATGGTTTTAAGAGATTGATACATACTGAATGCCATATTCCAAGCTTGGCTTGTAAAAATCGTGAATATGGCTGCTAACTCAACCCCCAGGATTTGACCTGGAAATAACCCCATAAAAAACACAACCGTAAAAGTCAAAAAACCAAGGATCGGAACAGATTGTAAAATATCAAGAATAGGAACCAACACCATTTCGGCTCTGCGACTTTTCGCTGCTATAACAGCATATGTAAACGTAAAAACCAAAGAAGCAAACAAAGCGGCAAACATACGTAATGTCGTCCGCATTGCATATCCCGGAAGATATGAGGGATCCAGATTAATTGCCTGTGCACTAGGCATATTTAAAGGTTGTAGTACATGCCGCGTTGCTGATGCAATAGCAACCCCAAGTGCAATAACACACAGGATTGTGATAATATCAAATAAATTGGGTTTTGCCCGAACTGCAACGCTGGCGGGAATATTGTCTCTTGCCATTGAACCCGCCTTTATCCTTATATAATTAGATTATGAAAATCAGTAATAGTATATTACTAAAATAAAATTTGTATCACCAAAATCTTATGAATTTTTAATGACACTTTGATGGCCTGTGCTGCCAAAACCACCGCCCGATCGTTCTGTTTCGTCCAAACTATCGGTTTCTTGCCATACGCCACGCACAACAGGGGTCAATACAGCTTGAGCAATACGCATTCCGCGCTCAATAATAAATGAATCTTTATCTGTGTTAATAAGGATTACCTTAATTTCTCCACGATAATCTTCATCAATGGTGCCAGGAGAGTTAGGAACCATAATACCGTATTTTAATGCCAACCCTGAACGAGGGCGTATTTGTAATTCATATCCTACAGGCAATGCAATTTGTAATCCAGTCGGAATGAGTAACCTTGTTTGAGGTAAAAGCGTAACAGATTCATCAATAGCTGCTAATAAATCCATACCTGCTGCACCAGCAGTTGCATAAGAGGGTAATGGTAAATCTTTGGCATGAGCCAATCGTTTTACCATAATAATAGGGAAGGGTGGTAATGTCATAACGTTACCCCTTATAATTTAATGATTAAAAAACTGAATGATATCTTTAGTTAACAAACGACCAATTTCTTTCTTGTCAGCACGTTCAAAATGTTGCTTACCAGAGGATGACAAAATTGTCACCTCATTTTCGACTCCTCCCATAATTTTTGTATCTGGGTTGACATCGTTCACAATAATCCAATCACAGTTTTTACGTTTTCTCTTGGTATCGGCATTATCCAACAAATCATTTGTTTCCGCAGCAAAGCCAATAACTAACTTAGGACGATGAGGGTTTGGTCGAGAAATTGTTGCGAGAATATCAGGATTAGTTGTCAGTTCAAAAGATGGTATTTTTTCGTCACCTGTTTTTTTAATTTTTTGATTCGAAACTTCTTTTGCGCGCCAGTCAGCAACTGCCGCTGCCATGACTGCAATATCAACAGGGAGCATTTCTAAGCAAGCATTTAACATTTCTTGTGCTGTTTGAATAGAGATCACACGGATATTATCAGGGGGAATTAAAGAAACTGGTCCTGATATTAAAGTAACATCAGCCCCAGCGTCACGTAAACTCTCGGCAATGGCATATCCCTGACGACCCGAAGAATAATTCCCTAAAAAACGCACAGGATCAATCGGTTCATAAGTAGGTCCTGCGGTGACCAATGCTGTTCTTCCTGATAATGGTCGATATGGAGCTAAATGATTCTCTATGTGTTTTAACATCGATTCAGGGGAAACCAATCGACCATATCCATATTCTCCACAAGCCATATCCCCATGATCTGGCCCTACAAAAACTATCCCACGGCTTTTTAATTTATGAACATTTTCTTTTGTCGCAGCATTTTCCCACATTTGAACATTCATTGCAGGGGCAACCAAAATAGGCATAGAAGGCGGTGTTGCAAGTAACAAAGCACTTGCTAAATCATCAGCCAAACCAACCGCCATTTTAGCAATCAAATCTGCACTGGCTGGATAAATAACAACCATATCCGCTTCTCGAGTAAGCGTAATATGTTCAATTTCATTCGTTACTGTCAGTTCGAATAAATCTTGATAGACAGCTTGACCACTAAGCGTTTGCACAGAAAGAGGCGTAATAAATTGTTCCCCACCTTGGGTCAAAATGCATTTGACGTTACTTCCTTTAGCACGAAGTAATCGAATAAGTTCCAGAGATTTATAAGCAGCAATACCACCGCTGATAATTAGAAGGACATTTTTCTTCATTTTATAATTTTCCTCCAATAAACTTAAACATTTCTGCTTATTTATTCTTTTGCCACCACTGCAAATATCGGATCTTAATGCGTTAAAATTCATTAAAATCAACAATATGCTGCAATTTATATTCTTTTTACATTTCAAATAAAGATATTTGCTACTTCTTGCAGATCAAGTATTTTTTTGAACTACCAAAGTCATATTTTATAAACTTTACAGCATCCATCTTTATAATAGTTGCTATTAAATTCGCCATCCAGAATGAATTGCAGCAATACCACCAGAAAGATTTTGATAGGTTACATGTTCTAATCCCGCATTTTCCATCATGCTTTTCAGAGTTTCTTGATCTGGAAACATCCGAATACTTTCAGCTAAATATTGATAACTGTCTCCATCCTTGGCAATAATCTCACCAATACGAGGCAATGCTTGAAAAGACCATGCATCATATAAAGGACGTAAAATAGGAATAATCAATTTAGAAAATTCTAAACATAAAAAACGTCCACCAGGTTTTAAGACACGACGTGCTTCGGCTAATACCTTATCTTTGTGAGTACAATTCCGTAGCCCAAAAGAAATCGTCACACGATCTACGGAACGATCAGGCAAGCAAATCTCTTCACCATTCACACAGAAAAGATTAATATTTTTGACATATCCTTTATCAAAAGCACGGCTTTGCCCAACACTTAACATACTGTAATTTACATCCGTTAAATAAGCAGGACCGCCCCCACGTTTTAGCCAACCGAATGTAATATCGCCCGTACCACCTGCTAAATCTAACAAGGTTAGATTTGGTCTGGGACCTAACTCTTGAATAAAAATTTGTTTCCAAACACGATGAATTCCTAAAGACATCAGATCGTTCATAATATCATATTTGGCAGCCACACTGTCAAAAACAGCTTTCACCATTGAAGATTTTTCGTTCTCATTAACTTTACGAAATCCAAAATCTGTGACTTGATCTTCTTCATCAGAAGAATAATTGTTATTATTGTTCATATTCATAAAACTATTTTTTAGAAAAACCTATGCCAGAATTACCCGAAATCGAAACCATTAAACGTGGATTAGAAAATAATCTAATCAACCAGACGATATTATCTGTTCAATGTCATCGTGATACATTGCGTCTACCTATTCCAAAAGATTTAGACAGAATGATTACACATACCAAAATAATTCATTTTACCAGACGAGGCAAATATATCTTAATCGGACTAAATAACCAACAAACTATTTTAGTTCATTTAGGAATGTCGGGAAAAATGATTGTTCGCCCAAATATAAAAGACGAACCCATCATCAAACATGAACATTTTACCTTAGTTACCAAAGAAGGACAAAGACTTAGTTATATTGACCCTCGGCGATTTGGAGTTATTGATTTGTTTCAAAGTGAACAAACGCCCATTTTGTTAAGCAAAATGGGACCTGAACCTTTGGGGGATGAAATCCATCAGCAATTCATTATGCATCATTTGCAAAAACACTTACGGAACAAAAAACAATCCATCAAAGTGGCTTTATCAGATCAGCATATCATTGCAGGTCTAGGTAATATTTACGTCTGTGAAGCCTTATTTCTTGCGGGCATTTCACCCCTCAGAGAATCTAGAACTTTGAATAAAAATGAAATTATGAGAATTGTGTTAGCTATACAAACCATTTTAACCCAAGCCATCGAAGCTGGCGGATCAAGCATGCGAGACTATGTTCATGCTAATGGTAAAAAAGGATATTTCCAGATACAATGGAAAGTTTATGGCAAAGAGGGAGATTATTGTTTAAATTGTTTGACAAAACAAAAGAAAAGCGTAATAAAACGGGTAGTTCAAACAGGAAGATCAAGTTTTTATTGTGATTTATGTCAAAAATAGATGATATTTTCCTTGACAAAACTTTAATAAGAGATTAAAAATCTGGTTTTAATTAGTATGTCATCTTATTTGTTGATGATATGTTTGTATTTATAGAAAAAAGTTAAACAGGAAATCCATGGCGAATATCGCATCTGCGCGTAAGCGTATACGTCAAACTTTAAAACGTACCGAAAGAAACAAAGCTCGTGTATCACGAGTGCGTACGTTTGTTAAAAAAGTAGAGCAAGCAATTTCTGCTGGTAACAAAGAAGAAGCAGTTGCTGCTCTTCGTAATGCTCAACCAGAAATGCAAAGAGCATGTGGGAAAGGTGTTGCACACAGAAATACTGTTGCACGTAAAATTTCTCGTCTATCTCGCAGAATTAAAAGCATCGCATCTGCTTAATCCTGTGTTACAAGTAAAATAACAGATAAAGAAAAAGCGTTTTATCTTTTTGTTTATCTGTTTATAAAACTTATAAAGAAGCCGACGAATGTAAAACATTCTTCGGATTTTTTTTGCCTAAGATACCAATAATAATTAAATAATTGATTCTTTATTAAAAAAAAGAACGGGTGTATCGTATACACTTAACTCATCCTTTGACTTTAAACCCAAGAACCGAGCCATCGTAGCCC